>NZ_JASUZV010000004.1:0-170542 GCF_030284685.1 Streptococcus raffinosi | reverse complement strand
TATGGGACTTTTTGTCTGCATTCAAAAAGCTCTATAATCTCTATGGTGGTTTTACCCACTACAGAAATTATAGAGCCACTTGTTTTGGGTCAGATATGCTTGCAGTTTTGTGGTATAATAAGGCTATTAAACGAATGAGGAGTTCACTTGCAAGGAAGAATTATCAAAGCGCTGGCAGGTTTCTATTATGTAGAGCATGATGGTGTTGTATACCAGACGCGTGCACGAGGAAATTTTAGAAAAAAAGGGCAGACGCCTTACGTTGGAGATTTTGTTGAATTTTCAGCGGAGGAAAATTCAGAAGGCTATATTCTTAAAATTGGGCAACGCATTAATAGTTTAGTGCGTCCACCTATTGTCAATATTGATCAGGCTGTGGTTATTATGTCTGCTAAGGAACCAGATTTTAATAGTAATCTTTTGGACCGTTTTTTGGTCTTATTAGAACACAAACATATAAAACCTGTAATCTATATTTCTAAAATGGATTTGATTGAAGATGATTCGGAAATGAAGGAGATTCAAAAAAAGTACCAAAAAATTGGTTTTGATTTCGTTTTCACTTTGGAAGAACTCTTACCTCTCTTGGCCCATAAAGTTACCGTATTTATGGGGCAGACAGGTGTGGGTAAATCAACTCTATTGAACCGTATTGCTCCTGAGTTGAAGCTAGAAACGGGTGAAATTTCCGACAGTCTGGGGCGTGGACGCCACACAACGAGAGCTGTGAGTCTTTATGATGTGCATGGTGGGAAAATTGCAGATACACCTGGATTTTCTTCCTTAGATTATGAAGTGGATAATGCAGAAGATTTGAGTGAATCTTTTCCAGAAATTCGTCAAGCCAGTCATGGTTGTAAGTTTCGATCTTGTACCCATACGCACGAGCCTTCTTGCGCTGTTAAAGATGAGGTGGAGAATGGACGAATCTGGCAAGTGCGTTATGATAATTACCTTCAATTTTTGAGTGAAATTGAAAACCGTCGCGAAACATATAAAAAAACTATCAAAAGAAAGTAGGTCTCTCATGTCATATAAAATTGCTCCTTCTATCCTAGCTGCTGATTACGCTAATTTTGCTTCAGAATTGGCTCGTGTTGATGCATCGGGTGCAGAATATGTTCACATTGATATTATGGACGGTCAGTTTGTTCCTAATATTAGTTGGGGAGCAGATGTGGTTGCTAGTATGCGTAAACACAGCAAGTTAGTTTTTGATTGTCACCTTATGGTTGTTGATCCTGAGCGTTATGTGGATGCCTATGCACAAGCTGGTGCAGATATCATGACGATTCATGTTGAAGCGACTAAACATATTCATGGTGCTCTTCAGAAGATAAAGGCTGCTGGTATGAAAGCAGGTGCTGTGATTAATCCAGGAACCCCAGTTGAGGCACTTATTCCTGTGCTTGATTTAGTGGATCAAGTGCTCATCATGACTGTAAATCCAGGCTTTGGCGGTCAAGCTTTCATTCCAGAAATGATGTCTAAAGTGGAACGTGTTGTCGAACTTCGCCAAAAAGGTGGCTATTCATTTGATATTGAGGTTGATGGTGGTGTAGATAATAAGACGATTGCTGCATGTGCCAAGGCAGGAGCTAACGTATTTGTAGCAGGTTCTTATCTCTTTAAGAATCCTGATTTAACTGCTCAAGTTCAAACACTTCGTGATGCTATCGATGCCTAAAGTAGCTTTGTTTGTCGGTGGTGAGCTAGATTGGTTCACTACCGATTTTGATTATTTTGTTGGAGTGGACCGTGCTTGTTTGTACTTATTGGAGTGGGGGTTACCTCTTGACTTGGCTGTAGGGGATTTTGATTCTGTCTCCGAGTCAGAATTAAACGTCATTCAATCGATAGCTAAATCTTGTAAGAAGGCTCCCGCTGAGAAGGATGACACGGACACTGAGTTAGCTTTAAAATTGATTTTTCAAGCTTTCCCTGAAGCTGAAGTAACTATTTTTGGTGCATTTGGTGGCAGATTGGACCATATGTTGTCAAATGTATTTCTGGCTAGTGATCCTGAACTAGCTCCCTTTATGAGTCGTATCTGTTTGAGAGATAAGCAAAATAAGGTTACTTATTGTCCAGAAGGAAAACATGATATTTTTCCTGAACCAGGGATGACTTACGTTTCTTTCTTACAAGAAGGAACTGGGGAATTGACGATTTTGGGCGCAAAGTACGAATTAACTGATAGGAATTATTTTCAAAAGAAGAACTATTCTAGTAATGAATTCCTTGATGGCCCCATTCATGTTGTAGTTCCAAATGGATACGTGATTGTCATTCAGACTAAAGATAGGAGTTAGTATGATTTACCTGCTTACACTTTTGACCTTGTTAAGTTTAGGAATTCTTGTTGTTCTTTTCTTGAAAAATGCGGAGTTAAAGGGTCAGATTAATAAGAGTCTGGAGGGAAATGCAGATAATCTTTCAGATCAACTGTCTTTTCAGTTAGATAGCTTTGCTAAGGCAAACCAACTTGAGACGACAAGGCAATGGAATCAATTGCAGAAGGAACTCTATCAACAATTGACAGATATTCGCGAGGTCTTACATCAAAACCTCTCTGATAATCGAGATCGTTCTGACCAGCGCCTAGAGCAAATAAATCAGAGTTTGACGCAATCTGTTAAAGATATGCAGGATTCCAATGAGAAACGTTTGGAACAAATGCGTCAGACAGTTGAAGAGAAACTTGAGCAAACATTACAGACACGATTACAAGCTTCCTTTGAGACGGTGTCAAGACAGCTGGAGTCTGTTAACCAAGGTCTGGGGGAAATGAAAAATGTTGCTAGGGATGTTGGAAGTCTCAATAAGGTCCTTTCAAATACAAAAACACGTGGTATTATGGGAGAACTTCAATTAGGACAAATTATTGAAGATATATTGACTGCTAACCAATATGAGAGAGAGTTTCCGACAGTGTCGGGTTCAACTGAGCGAGTTGAATATGCGGTTAAGATGCCAGGAAACCACAAGGACGAGTATATCTATCTGCCTATTGACTCTAAGTTTCCTCTTGAAGACTACTATCGCTTGGAAGATGCTTATGAGTCCGGAAATAAAGAGCAAATCGAGAGTCATCGTAAATCACTTTTGGCTAGCATTAAGCGATTTGCTAAGGATATTAACAAGAAGTATCTTAATCCACCTGAAACCACAAATTTTGGTATATTATTTTTGCCGACGGAAGGGCTTTATGCTGAGGTCGTACGTCAACCCTCATTCTTTGACGCTCTTCGTCGTGAGGAGAATATTGTTATTGCCGGGCCATCAACATTGTCTGCACTATTGAATTCATTGTCAGTAGGATTCAGGACCTTGAACATTCAAAAAAATGCGGATGATATCAGTAAGATTTTAGGCAACGTCAAACTGGAGTTCGGTAAGTTTGGAGATATGCTTGCCAAGGCTCAAAAACAATTAAATACAGCCAGTAAAACTGTTGATAGTCTGCTCAATACAAGAAGCAGAGCTATTGTTAGAGCTCTTGATACCATTGAAACCTACCAAGATAGTGCGACACAAAGTTTGTTAGATCTACCACAATTAGAAAATGAGGACAAGCATGAAAATTAATCAAATGAAAAAAGACGAGTATTTTGAAGGCTTTTATCTGATTAAGCGTGCAGAAGTACGTAAGACAAGGGCTGGTAAAGACTATATTGCCTTTACCTTCCAAGATGATTCTGGTGAAATTTCGGGAAATCTTTGGGATGCTCAGCCTTATAATGTTGAAGAATTTACAGCTGGTAAGGTAGTTCATATGGAAGGACGTCGAGAGGTTTATAATAATACTCCTCAGGTAAATCAAATTACTTTACGTTTGCCTGCATTTGGAGAACCAAATGATCCAGCTGATTTTAAGGAAAAACCACCGGTAAATCCGTCTGAAGTGCGTGAGTATCTTGAACAGATGATTTTCAAAATAGAGGAAGCTACGTGGCAACGTGTGGTCCGTGCTCTTTATCGAAAGTATAACAAGGAGTTTTTTAGTTTTCCTGCTGCTAAAACAAATCACCATGCTTTTGAAAGTGGGTTGGCTTATCATACAGCTACAATGGTTCGTTTAGCAGACAGTATTGGGGATGTTTATCCGGAACTAAATAAGAGTCTGCTCTTTGCGGGAATCATGCTCCATGATTTGGCTAAAGTTATTGAATTGACTGGTCCGGAAAATACAGAGTATACTGTTCGAGGTAACTTGATTGGGCATATCGCCTTGATTGATGAAGAAATTACCAAGGTTCTCATGGAACTTAACATTGATGATACACGTGAGGATGTTGTTGTTTTACGTCATGTCATTTTAAGCCACCACGGACAATTAGAATACGGAAGCCCAGTTCGTCCTCGTATCATGGAAGCGGAGGTTATCCATATGATTGATAATCTTGATGCTAGTATGATGATGATGATGACAGCTCTTAACCTAGTTGGACCTGGAGAAATGACTAATCGTCTCTTTGCTATGGACAATCGTTCCTTCTATAAACCAAAATTTGATTAAAATCGAAAGTAAACGAGCATTAAGACAAAAATGTTCGTTTTTTAATGTGTTATGGTATAATAGTAAAAAAGTACAGAAATTATAGGTAATTTATGAAATTAAAACGAAGTGAGCGCATGGTAGTGATTTCAAACTACCTGATTAATAATCCCTATCAGTTGACAAGCCTTAATACCTTTGCAGAGCGTTATGAAGCTGCAAAATCTTCAATCTCAGAAGATATTGCAATCATTAAGAAAGCTTTTGAAGAGAGTCAGATAGGTGAAATTGAAACAGTAACAGGGGCCTCTGGTGGTGTTATGTTTACACCAACCATTTCCGATGAAGATGCAAGAAGTTTAGTCGAAGGTCTCTGTGAGAGACTTTCTGAGAGTGATCGTATCCTACCGGGTGGGTATCTCTATTTGTCTGACTTATTGAGTACGCCTTCTATTTTGAAGAATGTTGGACGTATTATTGCTAGCGCATTTAAGGGTCAAAAGATTGATGCTGTTATGACTGTTGCAACAAAAGGTGTTCCTTTGGCAAATGCAGTAGCAGATGTCCTAAACATTCCCTTTGTTATTGTACGTCGTGATTTGAAAATCACAGAAGGTTCTACCGTCTCAGTGAACTATGTTAGCGGATCAAGTGACCGTATTGAAAAAATGTTTCTATCAAAACGTAGCTTGAAACCCAATAGTCGTGTGCTTATTGTTGATGATTTTCTTAAGGGTGGCGGCACCATTACCGGTATGATTAGCTTACTTTCAGAATTTGATAGTGAATTAGTGGGTGTAGCTGTATTTGCAGAGAATGCCAAAGGCGACCGAGATATTCATGAATACAAATCATTGCTTACTGTATCTGATATCGATGTAAAATCGCAAAAAGTAGAAGTTGAAGTAGGTAATATTTTCGATAAATAAAAAACTTAAAAGGTAATTCCTAATCTAATGCTTAGGAATTTTCTTTTTGGTAAGAAATTCTTGACAAGGTTCCTCAAAAAATGGTATTATACTAGACGGTACTTTTTACTTTTGGTCTCTCAAAAGTGTACAGAGACGTGCTGACATAAGTTGCAAAAGTACACCCAGATATGGGCTGTCACCAAGTGCCATATCAACCAAAAATAAAAAAACACAGGAGAATGTAGATGCCTACAATTAACCAATTGGTTCGTAAACCACGTCAATCAAAAGTTGTTAAATCTAAATCACCAGCTTTGAACGTTGGTTACAATAGCCACAAAAAAGTTCAAACTAATGTCTCTTCACCACAAAAACGTGGTGTTGCAACACGTGTTGGAACAATGACACCTAAAAAACCTAACTCAGCCCTTCGTAAATTCGCTCGTGTACGTTTGAGCAACCTTATCGAAGTTACTGCTTACATCCCAGGTATTGGACACAACCTCCAAGAACACAGCGTTGTTCTTATCCGTGGTGGACGTGTAAAAGACCTTCCAGGGGTACGTTACCACATCGTCCGTGGTGCACTTGATACTGCAGGTGTAGCTGATCGTAAACAAAGCCGTTCTAAATACGGTGCTAAACGTCCTAAAGGATAAGAAGGGAGATAAGATAAAATGAGTCGTAAAAATAGAGCGCCTAAACGCGAAGTATTGGCAGATCCATTGTACAATTCAAAAATCGTTACACGTCTTATCAACCGTGTAATGCTTGACGGTAAACGTGGTACTGCTGCAACAATCGTATACGATGCTTTCGAACAAATCAAAGAAGCAACTGGAAACGATGCTCTTGAAGTATTTGAAACAGCTATGGACAACATCATGCCTGTACTTGAAGTACGTGCACGTCGTGTCGGTGGTTCAAACTACCAAGTCCCAGTTGAAGTTCGTCCAGAACGTCGTACAACACTTGGTCTTCGTTGGTTGGTTAACGCATCACGTGCGCGTGGTGAACACACTATGAAAGATCGTCTTGCAAAAGAAATCATGGATGCTGCAAACAACACTGGTGCATCAGTTAAGAAACGTGAAGATACTCACAAAATGGCTGAAGCTAACCGTGCCTTTGCTCACTTCCGCTGGTAAGAATAAGATACTGAGGGCGTTAAAAAAGCGAATGAAAATTAGGAAGCTTGACGCAGAATCAAAGATTCTAGGAAAGCTTATCTATTTTCCAAGCTTTTAGCCTGGGTTCGATTGAGCTCGGTCAGCTCTCGAGTTCATTTCAACTCATCTGCGAGTTGAAAGCAACAAATCAAAAACCAATGAGAACGGGTAGGTCCTGCCTATCCGTTTTTTGACAATAATGTTATAATAAATAAGTAAACTAAAATTTTTATAGGAGAATAAACCTAATGGCACGCGAATTTTCACTTGCAAAAACTCGTAATATCGGTATCATGGCCCACGTCGATGCCGGTAAAACAACTACAACAGAGCGTATCCTTTACTACACTGGTAAAATTCACAAAATCGGTGAAACTCACGAAGGTGCATCACAAATGGACTGGATGGAGCAAGAACAAGAACGTGGTATCACAATCACTTCTGCCGCTACAACAGCGCAATGGGATGGTCACCGTGTTAATATCATCGATACACCAGGACACGTGGACTTCACTATCGAAGTACAACGTTCACTCCGTGTATTGGATGGTGCCGTAACCGTTCTTGACTCACAATCAGGTGTAGAACCTCAAACTGAAACAGTTTGGCGTCAAGCAACTGAGTATGGTGTTCCACGTATCGTATTTGCCAACAAGATGGATAAAATCGGTGCTGACTTCCTTTACTCAGTAAGCACACTTCACGATCGTCTTCAAGCGAACGCTCACCCAATTCAATTGCCAATCGGTGCTGAAGATGATTTCCGTGGTATCATTGACTTGATTAAGATGAAGGCTGAAATCTATACTAACGACCTTGGTACAGATATTCTTGAAGAAGATATCCCAGCTGAATACGTTGATCAAGCTAACGAATACCGTGAAAAATTGATTGAAGCTGTAGCTGAAACTGACGAAGATTTGATGATGAAATACCTTGAAGGTGAAGAAATCACAAATGAAGAATTGAAAGCAGCTATCCGTCGTGCAACAATCAACGTTGAATTCTTCCCAGTTCTTTGTGGTTCTGCCTTCAAGAACAAAGGTGTTCAATTGATGCTTGATGCAGTTATTGATTACCTTCCAAGCCCACTTGATATTCCAGCAATCAAAGGTGTTAACCCAGATACTGACGAAGAAGAAACTCGTCCAGCATCTGATGATGAGCCATTTGCAGCTCTTGCCTTCAAGATTATGACTGACCCATTCGTAGGTCGTTTGACATTCATCCGTGTTTACTCAGGTATCCTTCAATCTGGTTCATATGTAATGAACACTTCTAAGGGTAAACGTGAACGTATCGGACGTATCCTTCAAATGCACGCTAACAGCCGTCACGAAATCGAACAAGTTTATGCTGGTGATATCGCCGCAGCTATCGGTTTGAAAGATACAACAACTGGTGACTCATTGACTGATGAAAAAGCAAAAATCATTCTTGAATCAATCGAAGTTCCAGAACCAGTTATCCAATTGATGGTTGAACCTAAGACTAAAGCTGACCAAGATAAGATGGGTATCGGTCTTCAAAAACTTGCTGAAGAAGATCCAACATTCCGTGTTGAAACAAACCCTGAAACAGGTGAAACAGTTATCTCTGGTATGGGTGAACTTCACCTTGACGTCCTTGTTGACCGTTTGAAACGTGAACACAAAGTTGAAGCCAATGTTGGTGCTCCACAGGTATCATACCGTGAAACATTCCGTGCAGCTACACAAGCACGTGGATTCTTCAAACGCCAATCAGGTGGTAAAGGTCAATTTGGTGACGTTTGGATTGAATTTACTCCAAACGAAGAAGGTAAAGGTTTCGAATTCGAAAATGCTATTGTCGGTGGTGTGGTTCCACGTGAATTCATCCCTGCAGTAGAAAAAGGATTGGAAGAATCTATGGCTAACGGTGTCCTTGCTGGATACCCAATGGTTGACATCAAAGCTAAGCTTTACGATGGTTCATACCACGATGTCGATTCATCTGAAACTGCCTTCAAGATTGCTGCGTCTCTTGCACTTAAAGAAGCTGCTAAGACTGCACAACCAACTATCCTTGAACCAATGATGCTTGTAACAATCACAGTTCCTGAAGAAAACCTTGGTGATGTTATGGGTCACGTTACAGCTCGTCGTGGACGTGTTGATGGTATGGAAGCACACGGTAATAGCCAAATCGTTCGTGCATATGTTCCACTTGCTGAAATGTTCGGTTATGCAACAACACTTCGTTCTGCAACTCAAGGACGTGGTACATTCATGATGGTATTTGACCACTATGAAGATGTTCCTAAATCAGTTCAAGAAGAAATCATCAAGAAAAACTCTGGTGAAGCTTAATTAGCACATATAAAAGTTAAGGTACTTATGAAAGTAAGTGCCTTTTCTATTTGCAATTTTTTGAAAAAAATTATATAATATGACTGTTGAAAGGTTAGATTGAAAGCGCTCAAGTTAATCTTTTCACAATAGGGAGAGCTTGCTCTCAAAATTATATTTATTTGATTTTCATAAGGAGGAAATCACTAATGGTAGTTAAAGTTGGTATTAACGGTTTCGGTCGTATTGGTCGTCTTGCTTTCCGCCGTATCCAAAACGTAGAAGGTGTTGAAGTTACTCGCATCAATGACCTTACAGATCCTACAATGCTTGCACATTTGTTGAAATATGACACAACTCAAGGTCGTTTCAACGGAACTGTTGAAGTAAAAGAAGGTGGATTTGAAGTTAACGGTAAATTCGTTAAAGTTTCTGCTGAACGTGATCCAGAACAAATTGACTGGGCTAGTGACGGTGTAGAAATCGTTCTTGAAGCAACTGGTTTCTTTGCAACTAAAGCAGCTGCTGAAAAACACTTGCACGCTAACGGTGGTGCTAAGAAAGTTGTTATCACTGCTCCTGGTGGAAGCGATGTTAAAACAATCGTATTCAACACTAACCACGATACACTTGATGGTACTGAAACAGTTATTTCAGGTGCTTCATGTACAACTAACTGTTTGGCACCAATGGCTAAAGCATTGCAAGATAACTTTGGTATTAAACAAGGTTTGATGACTACTATCCACGCTTACACTGGAGACCAAATGATCCTTGATGGACCACACCGTAAAGGTGATTTGCGTCGTGCTCGTGCTGGTGCCGCTAACATCGTTCCTAACTCAACTGGTGCTGCTAAAGCTATTGGTTTGGTTATCCCTGAATTGAACGGTAAACTTGACGGTGCTGCTCAACGTGTTCCAGTTCCAACAGGTTCTGTAACTGAATTGGTTTCAGTCCTTAACAAAGAAGTAACTGTTGATGAAGTTAACGCAGCAATGAAAGCAGCTGCTAACGAATCTTACGGTTACACTGAAGATCCAATCGTATCTTCTGACGTTGTTGGTATGTCATTCGGTTCATTGTTTGACGCAACTCAAACTAAAGTTCAAACTGTTGATGGACATCAATTGGTTAAAACTGTGTCATGGTACGACAATGAAATGTCATACACTTCACAACTTGTACGTACTCTTGAATACTTCGCAAAAATTGCTAAATAATTCAATTGTATATTAAGAAGAGCTTAGGCTCTTCTTTTTTTGTACAGAAAATAATGGCTCTTTTGAAGCAAGTTAAAAGGCGTTTCAAAAACTGCAATGGCAAATTGCGAACTGGCTAATAGGATTAAGCGTGTCCATAGTGAGACTGAGGTTTGGTTAATGTAGTAAAATAGTGTTTGTTTAAAAGTAAGAAAGAAGAAAAGAGGATTAAGTGTAAGTTTGAGGATTATATTAAAATCGTGATTAGCTTCTTTCCGAATTTTATTTAGTTGTTTTTTCATTGCTATTCTGCCTTTCAATTTTGATTAAATGATAAATCCACCATACTAGCAATAAGCTAGAAATCCTTCTGATTTTGCTATCTCTTTTAGGCATTTTGTGATATAATGAAAACGTATTAAAAAATTAAGGAGTCTGATCAAATGGCTAAATTGACTGTTAAAGATGTTGACTTGAAAGGGAAAAAAGTTCTCGTTCGTGTTGACTTCAACGTTCCTGTAAAAGACGGTGTGATCACTAATGATAACCGTATCACTGCTGCTCTTCCAACAATCAAGTATATCCTTGAACAAGGTGGACGTGCAATCCTCTTCTCTCACCTTGGACGTGTAAAAGAAGAAGCTGACAAAGAAGGTAAATCACTTGCTCCTGTAGCTGCTGACTTGGCTGCTAAATTGGGTCAAGACGTTAAATTTATCCCAGGTGTTACACGTGGTGCTGAATTGGAAGCAGCTGTTAACGCTCTTGAAGATGGACAAGTTCTCTTGGTTGAAAACACTCGTTTCGAAGATGTTGATGGCAAGAAAGAATCTAAAAACGATCCTGAACTTGGTAAATACTGGGCATCACTTGGAGATGGTATCTTCGTAAACGATGCATTTGGTACTGCTCACCGTGCTCACGCATCTAACGTTGGTATTTCAGCAAACGTTGATAAAGCTGTTGCTGGTTTCCTTCTTGAAAACGAAATTGCTTACATCAAAGAAGCAGTTGAAACTCCAGAACGTCCATTCGTAGCAATCCTTGGTGGATCTAAAGTATCTGACAAGATTGGTGTTATCGAAAACCTTCTTGCTAAAGCTGATAAAGTCCTTATCGGTGGTGGTATGACTTACACATTCTATAAAGCACAAGGTATCGAAATTGGTAACTCACTTGTAGAAGAAGACAAACTTGATGTTGCTAAAGCTCTTCTTGAAAAATCAAATGGTAAATTGATCTTGCCAGTTGACTCAAAAGAAGCTAATGCATTTGCTGACTACACTGAAGTGAAAGACACTGAAGGTGAAGCAGTAGATCCAGGATTCCTTGGTCTTGATATCGGTCCTAAATCAATTGCTGAATTCGATAAAGCCTTGACTGGTGCGAAAACAGTTGTATGGAACGGTCCTATGGGTGTATTTGAAAACCCTGACTTCCAAGCTGGTACAATCGGTGTGATGGACGCTATTGTGAAACAACCAGGTGTTAAATCAATCATCGGTGGTGGTGACTCAGCAGCAGCTGCCATTAACCTTGGACGTGCAGATAAATTCTCATGGATCTCTACTGGTGGTGGTGCATCTATGGAACTCCTTGAAGGTAAAGAACTTCCAGGATTGGCTGCCCTTACTGATAAATAATCTAATTAGAATGAAAAGAGTTGGGTAACCAACTCTTTTTACGTTGTCATTTTAAAAATATTTAGTGAAGAATATGTAATCAAAATCATTTAGAATAGCCAAAAGTTTCATAATCATGTTAAAATAGTTGAATGGGATTGAAATTTGAACCGAAAAAATTTAAATTTGGTATGCGTACACTGAAGACGGGGATTGCTGTCTTTCTTGTTTTAGGCTTGTTTTCTGCTTTAGGGTGGGAAGGGCTTCAGATTGGTTGTTTAACTGCTGTCTTCAGCCTTCGTGAAAACTTTGATAGAAGTATTCAATTTGGGAAGTCACGTATTTTTGCAAACACGGTTGGAGGTCTGCTGTCTCTTTTATTTTATTTTGTGAATATGTTGTTTGATCATTCGGTTTGGGTGACATTGATATTGGTTCCAATTTTAACCATGTTAACTATTGTGATTAATGTGTCTTTCAATAATTCCTCAGGTGTTATTGGAGGAGTTGCGGCACTGCTAATTATTACCTTATCTATCCCACCTAATGATACTTTTGTTTATGTTATTGCTCGGGTTTTTGAGACATTTTGTGGTGTTTTTATTGCAATCCTCGTGAACTATGATTATAATTGGCTGACTAAATACCTAAAATAAGAATAATAGAGTTCTCAGGGGCTCTATTTTTCTGTTTTCAATGACAAAACTCCATAATTTAAGTAAAAAAATGATGAAATGTTCGGAAATTACTTATTATGTTAGAAAAAGTAACATAAACAGTTGACATGTAGAAATATTCAGAATATAATTGTTAGGAAAGGAGGATGATCATGGCAAGAGAAAAAGAACTGAGACGTTCCTTGGCTGTTTTTCCGATTGGAACAGTTATGAAGTTGACAGATTTAACTGCTCGTCAAATTCGTTACTATGAAGATCAAGGGTTGATTCAACCTGAGCGTACAGCAGGAAATCGTCGTATGTACTCACTGAATGATATGGATCGTTTGTTGGAAATCAAAGATTTTTTAGATGACGGTTATAATATTGCAGCGATTAAACGTGAATACGAAGAACGTGAAGTTCGTGCACAACAGAAACAAGTGACCTTAACGGATGCAGATGTTCGACGTATTTTGCATGATGAACTCCTCCAGCAAGGCCGTTTTACGACCCCGTCACAACAATTTGGTAACTTGCGTATCTAATTACGCCTTGAACTTTTATTTTTTGGTTTTTTATAAAGGAGACCCCTATTATGGCAATCACAGCAGCTGATATTCGTCGCGAAGTCAAAGAAAAGAATGTTACTTTCTTGCGTTTAATGTTCTCTGATATCCTTGGAGTTATGAAGAATGTTGAAATTCCTGCGACAGATGAACAGTTGGATAAGGTACTTTCAAATAAAGCAATGTTTGATGGTTCATCAATTGAGGGATTCGTTCGTATCAATGAATCTGATATGTATCTTTACCCAGATCTTGATACTTGGACAGTTTTCCCTTGGGGTGATGAAAATGGTGCAGTGGCAGGTCTTATTTGTGATATTTATACTTCTGCAGGAGAACCATTTGCAGGTGATCCACGTGGTAACTTGAAAAAGGCATTGCGTCATATGGAAGAAGTGGGTTACAAATCATTTAATCTTGGACCAGAACCAGAATTCTTCCTTTTCAAATTGGATGAACTAGGCAATCCTACACTTGAAGTAAACGATAAAGGTGGTTATTTCGACCTTGCTCCAACTGACCTTGCAGATAATACACGCCGTGAAATTGTTAACGTTTTGACAGAAATGGGCTTTGAAGTTGAAGCTTCTCACCATGAAGTAGCAGTTGGTCAACATGAAATTGATTTCAAATATGCTGATGTTTTGAAAGCGTGTGATAATATTCAAATGTTTAAGCTAGTTGTTAAGACAATTGCTCGTAAACATGGTCTCTATGCTACATTTATGGCGAAACCTAAATACGGTATTGCTGGTAGTGGTATGCACTGTAATATGTCTCTCTTCACTGATGAAGGAAATGCTTTCTTCGATCCAGAAGATCCACGTGGTATGCAATTATCTCAAGATGCCTATTACTTCCTTGGTGGATTGATGAAACACGCCTATAACTATACTGCCATTATTAATCCAACGGTTAACTCTTATAAACGTTTGGTTCCAGGTTACGAAGCTCCTGTATATATTGCATGGGCAGGTAGCAACCGTTCACCATTAATCCGCGTTCCTGCTTCTCGTGGTATGGGTACACGTTTGGAATTGCGCTCAGTAGACCCAATGGCAAACCCATACTTGGCACTTGCTGTTCTTTTGGAAGCAGGTCTTGATGGTATTATTAACAAGATTGAAGCACCAGAGCCAGTTGAAACAAACATTTATTCAATGTCTCCTGAAGAACGTAAAGAAGCTGGTATCATTGATTTGCCATCAACACTTCGTAACGCTCTTAAAGCCTTGGAAACAGATGAAGTGGTTCGTCAAGCTTTGGGTAATCATATCTATACAAACTTCCTTGACGCGAAACGTATGGAATGGGCAAGTTACGCAACCTTCGTTTCACAATGGGAAATTGATAATTATTTGGATATTTACTAATAATATTTCTTTGAAAACTAGGTTTTCCTGGTTTTCTTTTTGATTAATTAAGTTCTTGGACAAATTACGTACTTTTAACAGACTTGTTTATTTTTGTTATATTTCTTTACTCTTCCTTAATCGCATTAAAATATGAGAGTGTTACACTTATTCCATATTAATCTTATTCAGGGGGAATTATGAAAACTACAAAAAAAGCAGCTCTGGCAGCAGCTTCAAGTGCATTATTACTAGGTCTTACAGTCGCACAAACAGCCAAGGCTGATGCTTATACAATTCAAAATGGAGATTCGTTCTTTGGAATTGCCAGTCAGTATGGGGTAGACCCTTATCAATTAGCAGCTGAGAACGGTATGACTATCTGGTCAACTATTGTTCCTGGTGAAACTCTGGACGTTTCTGGGGCAACTGCTACTGTAGCGGATACAGAGGCAACTGAAACTTCTTCAGAGGTTACAGCTTCTGATTCAGATGCTACCTGGAATCGTTATCCAGTTGGTCAATGTACATGGGGTGTTAAAGAAGTTGCTCCATGGGCAAGTAACTGGTGGGGTAATGGTGGTGATTGGGCAGGAAGCGCTGCTAGCCAAGGTTATGCTGTAGGTTCGACACCTGCTGCTGGGTCAATTGTATGTTGGACTGATGGTGGCTATGGACACGTTGGATATGTCACACAAGTCGGTCAAGATGGACAAATTCAAATCTTGGAATCTAACTATAACAACCAGCAACACATTGATAACTATCGTGGTTGGTTTGACCCACAAAATTCAACAACACCAGGTTCAGTATCTTACATTTATCCAGGTGCATAAGAAGAAGCGCTCATTGCGGCGCTTTTTTACTTGAGAAG
The DNA here is from genome assembly GCF_030284685.1 of Streptococcus raffinosi. NCBI lineage: Bacteria > Bacillati > Bacillota > Bacilli > Lactobacillales > Streptococcaceae > Streptococcus > Streptococcus raffinosi. The sequence goes on along the minus strand of NZ_JASUZV010000004.1, from coordinate 155,380 downwards.
AGTTATACACTGGGTGAAATTAGAGCCGAAAAAATATGGTAGCGACAAAGCTACCATATTTTTTTATTTATCAGGAGTGAGAATCATTGGGATGATGATAGGCTCACGCTCTGTTTTTTCGTATAGGAATGGTCGTAACGCATTGACGATAGCTCCGTTAACGGATTGTATGCTAGCGTCCTTATTTTTAAGGGCGATACGAATAGCATTAAATAGAATACGTTGGCTTTCACGAATGAGATCGCCTGATTCACGCATGTAGATGAAACCACGGCTAAGGATGTCTGGACCAGCCAAAATCATTTTAGATTTGAAATCAACAGTTGCTACGGCAAGGACAACCCCATCTTCTGAAAGATCTCGGCGGTCACGTAGGACTGCAGCTCCAATATCACCGACACCATTACCATCTACATAGATGTCTTGGGCATTGAAGTGACCTGCACGACGAGCGGAGTCTTTAGTTAGGGCAAGAACATCACCGTTTTCCATGATAAAGATGTTATCTTTAGGAATATCACAGTCAATTGCAAGTCCTGCGTGGACTTTCTGCATACGGTATTCACCGTGAACAGGCATAAAGAATTTTGGTTTGATCAAACGAAGCATCAGTTTTTGCTCTTGTTGACCACCGTGTCCAGAGGTATGGATGTTGTTAATCTTACCATGGATGACATCTACACCAGCTTCTTGGATAGTATTAATCAAACGGTTAACGCTGGTTGTATTTCCTGGAATAGGGCTAGATGAGAAGATGACAGTATCACCAGGTTGTAGTGTCACTTGTCGGTGCATACCATTAGCGATACGTGCTAGGGCTGCCATAGGTTCTCCTTGAGAACCGGTACACATGATAAGAATCTCACTAGCATGATAATTCTTCATCTCACTAGGATCGATGATAGTTCCTTTTGGAACCTTGATATAACCTAGCTCTACACCATTAACAATGGCTTTTTCCATAGAGCGTCCAAAGACAACAATCTTACGACCGGTTTTTACAGCGGCCTCAGCAGCTTGTTGAAGACGGAAAATGTTAGAGGCAAATGAAGCGAAGATAATACGTCCATGAATGCCTTCAATGATTTTCATGATGGATTGGCCAACCACCTTCTCAGAATTAGTGAAAGTTGGTACTTCGGCATTGGTTGAGTCGGAGAGGAGGCAAAGGACACCTTCTTCACCAAGAGCAGCCATGCGATGAAGGTCTGCTGGTTCACCAACTGGAGTGAAGTCGAACTTAAAGTCACCGGTACAAACGACTTTACCTTGAGGTGTATGGATGACAATTCCGAGTGGCTCTGGAATAGAGTGAGTCGTACGGAAGAAAGTTACGCTAAGATTTTTGAAAGTAAGCTCTGTATTAGCATTAATTTCATAGAGTTGTGCGTCACGAAGTAGTCCGTGTTCTTCCAATTTTCCTTTGATGAGGGCGAGGGCAAGCGGCCCTGCGTAGATTGGGATATTTGCCTGCTTAAGAAGGAAGGGGATACCACCGATATGGTCTTCGTGACCGTGAGTAATGACAAGAGCCTTGACACGGTCAACGTTTTCAACGATGTAAGAATAGTCTGGGATGACATAGTCAATACCGAGAAGATCATCCTCAGGGAATTTAATACCTGCATCGACGATGATAATCTCATCTTGGTATTCAATACCGTAGGTGTTCTTACCGATTTCTCCCAAACCACCAATCGCATAAACCCCAACCTCTTCAGGTTTTAGATTGATTTTTGATGTCATGGTCTTAGAACTCCGTTACTTCAAAAACGCCTGTTTCCTTTTCGTATTCAAGAGCTTTTTCTGAAAGAAGCTCGATGTATTCGATGTTGTAGGCGGTGTTATTTTCAATAATTTGACGAGCTTGGATACGGCCTGCAAGCTCATTTTCTGCATCAATATCTAAGTAGAGTGATTTTGTCTGTTCACGGCGTGGGTTACGCTCTTTAGTTTCTTGGTAAAAAACTTTATAAATCATGGTTTTCCTTTCTTTACAAAAGGCTCTGCCATTCTATAAAAAAACCGGTCAAGTCAATCATTCAGGGATTCACTTGACGTTATGATATTCACTTTTATGAGTAATAGCTAGTAGCCTTGATTCGTTTGCAATTACTATTATTGTACCATAAGATAGGGGCTAGATAAAGAAAATGGCGGAAAAAGTTGGAAAATGTTCGTTTATGGGAAGTAGAGACTTGTGTTATAATAGAGAAGCATAAAAGGAAGCAAGGAAAAAAGATGAAAATATTAGCATTTGATACTTCTAGTACGGCTTTGTCAGTAGCTTTGTTGGAAGATGAGAACCTAGTGGCAGAGTCAACTGTGACGGTAAAAAAGAACCACAGCATTAGTTTGATGCCGACTATTGATTTTTTGGTTGCTCAGGCAGGATGGCAGCCAGCTGATTTAGAACGTATAGTAGTTGCCCAGGGTCCTGGATCCTATACAGGGCTTCGTGTGGCTGTCGCAACTGCCAAGACTTTGGCCTATGCTCTTGGTATTGATTTGGTGGGAGTTTCAAGTCTACAGGCCCTGACGGACCTTACGGCTGATGGCATTGTGATTCCTATTATGGATGCCCGTCGTAACAATGTCTACGTTGGCTTTTATGAAAATGGTCAAGCCATCGTTTCTGACCATCATGCTGCTTTTGCAGATGTTTTAGAGCAGGCTAAAGCTTATGAGAAGGTAACATTTGTCGGTGAAGTGACTAATTTTGTGGATCAGATTAAGGAAAATCTTCCAAATGCAACTGTTTTGTCAAGCCTTCCATCAGCTCAGTTAATTGGTCGTTTAGGTTTGTATTTGCCTTCTGTTGATGTGGATGCTTTTGTTCCACATTACTTGAAGCGGGTTGAGGCAGAGGAGAATTGGCTCAAGACGCATGAGGAGACTAATTGTGACAACTACATCAAGCGCGTCTAGATTGAGTAGCCAAGAGCAAGCTCAACTGATTTATCAGATTTTGTCGGATGTTTATGACAAGTCTCCTTGGACGATAGAACAAGTGGCAGCAGACCTGGCTTTAGATACTACGGAATATTTCTATGTATATAATCAGGAAGAGGTTGTTGGTTTTTTAGCTCTTCAAAATTTAGTAGACGAGCTTGAGGTGACCAATATCGCCGTTTTAAAAGCTTATCAAGGGCGTGGTTATGCTAGTCAGTTGATGAAGCATTTGGAAGATCGTAGTGAGCCAATCTTTCTTGAAGTGAGGACTTCAAATCAAGTCGCTCAGGCACTTTATAGAAAATTTGGTTTTGAAAATCTAGGAATTCGAAAAAATTATTATCATGAGCCTCAAGAGGATGCGGTTATCATGAGGCGAGAGGAAGTCTAATGGCAGATAGATATATTTTGGCAGTGGAGAGCTCATGTGATGAGACTTCAGTTGCCGTTTTGAAAAATGAAAAGGAACTTTTAAGTAATATTATTGCCAGTCAGGTGGAAAGCCATAAACGTTTTGGTGGTGTTGTCCCTGAGGTGGCTAGTCGTCATCATGTAGAAGTGGTGACGCTTTGTATTAAGGATGCCCTTTCAGAGGCGGGCATTAGTGCTGAACAACTAGATGCTGTAGCGGTAACCTATGGTCCAGGTTTGGTCGGGGCACTCTTAGTTGGCATGGCAGCGGCTAAGGCCTTTGCTTGGGCTCATGGTTTGCCTTTGATTCCAGTTAATCATATGGCTGGGCATCTGATGGCGGCGCGTGAGGTTCAAGAGTTAGAATATCCCCTTCTAGCACTTTTGGTGTCTGGGGGACATACAGAGTTGGTTTATGTGTCAGAACCGGGAAATTACAAGATTGTTGGTGAGACACGTGATGATGCAGTTGGTGAGGCCTATGACAAGGTCGGGCGTGTGATGGGCTTGACCTATCCAGCCGGACGTGAAATTGATGAATTGGCTCATAAAGGGAAAGATGTTTATGATTTTCCACGTGCTATGATTAAAGAAGAAAACTTGGAATTTTCATTTTCAGGTTTGAAGTCAGCCTTTATCAATTTACATCACAATGCAGAGCAAAAGGGAGACCTTCTAGTCAAAGAAGACCTTTGTGCTTCCTTCCAAGCAGCTGTTTTGGATATTCTCCTAGCTAAGACCAAGAAAGCCTTGGAGCGTTATTCTGTCAAGACACTTGTTGTGGCTGGTGGCGTGGCAGCTAATCAGGGCTTACGTGAACGTTTGGCTGAAGAAATCACAGATGTAGATGTAGTCATCCCACCTTTACGTCTCTGTGGTGATAATGCTGGCATGATTGCCTTAGCAGCAGCTATTGAATGTGACAAGAAACATTTTTCTGATTTGGACTTGAATGCTAAGCCAAGTCTAGCTTTTGCAGGATTTGAAGAATAAGAAGAACCTCTTACTAGTCTGGTAAGAGGTTCCTTTAGAAAGGATTGTGTTTGTCTGACTTTCGTTTGGGTGTGAAAGCCGCAGTACCCACAGCTCTAGGTTATGTGGCTATTGGCCTTGCCTTTGGTGTGGTAGCAGCGGCTTCGGGACTATCAGCTCTTGAAGTTGGTCTTATGTGTGCCTTGGTTTACGGTGGTTCGGCTCAGTTTGCTATGTGTGCATTAATAGTTGCAGGAGCTAGCCTTGGTGAGTTAACCTTGACTGTTTTCTTGGTTAATTTGCGTAACATGTTGATGAGTTTACATGCAACGACGATTTTTAGAAAAACAAGTCTCTGGAATCAGCTGGGAATTGGTAGTCTGATTACGGATGAAAGTTACGGAGTCTTGTTGGGAGAATATGTGCATCATAAAGATATTTCCGCTAACTGGATGCATGGTAACAATATTTTCAGTTATCTGGTTTGGATTGTATCATCAGTAATTGGTTGCTTGATTGGTTCAATGATTCCTAATCCTGAGCTTTTTGGCTTGGATTTTGCCTTAATTGCTATGTTTATCGGCTTGTTAAGTAGCCAGATTGATACCTTGTTAGGGGAAGGCGTGCGTAAGCTGCTCTTGATTCTACTATCTATTGCGGTGGCTTATCTGAGCTTTAGTATCATCTTGTCAGAATCTTTGGCAGTCCTAGTGGCAACTTTGATTGGATGTAGTGTGGGGGTGATGTGTGATGGCCGTCAATAAGTTTATTCTCATTGCTATTCTACTTGGGTTTGTGGTCAGCTGGGTTCCTCGTGTTCTTCCCTTTGTCTTGGTTAAATACAAGGGCTTACCAGATATTGTTGTTCGATTTTTGCACTATCTGCCAGTTTCTATTCTCTTTGCCCTGATTCTCTCAAGCCTCATGACTGAGAAAATCGGTCACTTGCCGCAGTTTAAGTGGATGGAAATACTGGCTACGGTGCCAACGGTAATTGTAGCATTTAAGAGTAAGAATCTCCTCTATGCTGTGATCGTCGGTATTGTGTCTATGGCCCTGATACGATTAGTATTTTAGTAAATGAAAAGACTTGGAGTTGCTCTCAGTGAGTCGCTTTCCAAGTCTTTTTCTTTAGTTGCTGTTAAAAAAGGCTGCAATATCATCTTCGCTGAGCCCAATCATTGGGTCAATAGTGGCCCAATTGTCTTCAGTTAAACGATAGTTTTCTACTATTTGCACAGGTTTGTTAACAGACTTATCCACAGCTTGTGAATAAGTGTTGATAAGAGTTGTATCTGTATTGACATCTTCTGAGAATCCTTTATTTTCAAAGGTTTCTGAAGGGTCAGCCTTTTTCGTTTTTGTTTGATTGGAGGCGTCTTTTGCCTCGTTTTTAACAATCTTTTCGACAGACTTATCCACAGCTTGTGTATAAGTTTGTTCAAATCGTTGGATGAGGTAGGTATTGCGTTTGGCGCCTTCGTTGTGAACGGCATAATCGAAGGCTGCAATTTCCCCTAATATGACTAGCTTACTCTTGGCGCGTGTGATAGCGGTGTAGATGAGGTTACGCTGTAGCATACGTCCACTTTGGCGTGTGATGGGAAGGATAACGACAGGGAACTCACTTCCTTGGGATTTATGGATTGACATGGCATAGGCCAGGGTAATTTTATGCCATTCGTTGCGAGGATAGATAACCTCATTACCATCAAAGGACATGTAAATTTCGTCCTGCTTGCTTTCAGTGTATTTACCGGGAATCAGGTCGGTAATGATACCGATATCACCATTGAAGACATTGAGTTCTGTATCATTAACCAGATGGAGAATCTTGTCATTCTTACGGAAGAATATGTCATTAAAGGCAAATTGATTGGCCTTTTCTTGGGGGTTGAGTAGGTCCTGCATAATGGTATTGAGATTGTTGATACCAGCCTGGCCTCGGTACATGGGGGCTAGAATCTGCACATCCTGAGCAGCAATCCCGCTCTTTATAGCGGCTGAGACAATTTTAGGAACCATCTGTGGAATATGATTGGCATTGGCTTCAAAGTAAGAGCGATCTGCCTTTTTCTCTGTGAAATCAGCAGGTAGTTGGCCTTGACGCATTTGACTAGCCAAGGTAACGATGGTGGAATCTTCGGATTGCCTGAAAATTTTGGTCAGCGAAACCTTAGGAATCTCATTAATTTGTAAGAGATTAGCCAAGACCTGACCAGGACCTACGGAAGGTAGCTGGTCTTGGTCACCCACAATGATAACCTGAGTAGAATCCGCAATGCTCTCAAAGAGTTGATTGGCCAACCAAGTATCAACCATAGAGAACTCGTCGATAATAATCAAATCGCAATCAAGGTAGTCCTCTAAGGTCTTGAAATCATCCTCGCTATTGAGGCCTAAATGTCTATGGATAGTGGCGCTAGGAAGATTGGTTAGTTCCTTCATCCGACGCGCAGCCCGTCCCGTTGGTGCTGCTAAAATAATGGGTAAATCAGTTTTTTTGAGATCTAAACCATGAAGGTCAGCATAGGTTTTAATAATTCCGTTGATGACAGTTGTTTTTCCTGTTCCAGGACCACCCGTCAGGATGAAGACCTTGCTTTGTAGCGCTTTAATAATGGCATCTTTCTGAACCTTGTCATAAGTAATACCAAGGTCCTCTTCCACTTCTTCAAGGCTTGCAAGGATTTTGTCTTCAGCACTGATGTCAGGCTGGTCTTTCATGATACGACTCAGGTGGGTATAAATGCCCTGTTCCGCAAAATATAGGGTATTATCAAAGATTTTAGTCTCTATATTTTGAACCTTGTCTTCTTGGATGAGGTTGGTTAATTGGTGAGCAACCAAGGCAGGGTCAAGCTCAATCTGGCGGGCACCTTCCAAAAGGGTAATCGTCCTTTCAAGCAAAGCTTTGGCTTCGATGTAGGTATCCCCCTCTTCCATACAGGCCTCTAGCAGGCAATGTATTAGGGCGGCTCGTAGACGTTCAGGGGCATCGCTAGCAATTCCCAGACGTTCAGCCAACTGATCGGCCATTTTAAAGCCAATACCCTGAACTTCCTCTACTAAGAGATAGGGATGTTCTTCGATAAGGCTGAGCGATTCTTCCTTGTATTGATTGAAAATTTGTGAAGCAGCCTTTGGTGTCAGTCCATAGCTGGAAAGCTTGGACAAGATTTGCTCGGTTCCATAGTTGATTTTTAACTTTGCAACGAAGTCTTCTCGGTTAACCTTTGAAAGGTTAGGAATCTGTTCTAACTTGTTCGGGTCCTCGAGAATTTTGTCAATAGGATCTTCTCCATAAAGATCGACAATGCGCTCAGCTGTTTTCTTACCAATTCCCTTAAAATTGTCGCTAGAGAAATACTTGATAAGGCCACTGGCAGAAGGTTTTGAACGTTCGTAGCGAGTCATTTGTAGCTGTTCGCCATATTTTGGGTGGTTGGTTAGCTGACCCCAGAAGGTATAATCTTCCCCCTCCATGACATCTCCCATGGTTCCTGTGACAATGATTTCAAAGTCTTCAAAGTCACTGTCAGTTTCGTCAATCTCTAAGAGTAGGATACGAAAGAAATTACTGGCATTTTCAAAAATGACACGTTGAATAGTTCCTGAAAAATAATATTCTTGCATGTGTGTTTTCCTAGATACATAATAAGGCTGGGTTTCCCCAACCTTATCTTATTTAGTGTGATTAGTTGTCCTCAACGCCACCGATTTTATTAAGTGGCCAGAAGCGGAATTTGACTTCTCCTACAAGAGCACTTTCATCAAAGTAACCAACTGCACGGCTATCTTTAGAAACGATACGGTTGTCTCCAAGTAGGAAATATTTGCCTTCTGGAACAGTAACCGTGAAGGTCGTATTGCCCTCAGCATTGACTGTGAAGGCCTTGGCATCCTTGGCTAACTGTTGGAAGTAATCGCGGTAGTCATATTCTTTTTGTAATTTGTCCTTAGCAAAGGCAGCCTGAAATTCCTTGAGATATTTCTCTTTAACTTCCTTGCCATTGACGGTAAGTTTATCATTTTGATAGGTAATGGTATCACCTGGCATCCCAATGACACGTTTTACAATTTGTTTGGTCTTACCTTCTTCAACTTCCTTGGCAACGACAATGTCAAAACGCTCAATAGACGTGTGCTTCAAAACGATAACACGCTGTCTATCTGCTAGGGTTGGATCCATTGAGTGACCGTCGACTTGGACAGGGAGCCAGAGGAAAAGACGGGTCAAGAGGAAGAAGGTGATAAAGAGGATGAAAACTCCCCATTCACGAAGGAATTTGAGGAATAATTGGGTCCATTTGTTTTGCATAGTTAAGGCCTTTCAGGATTATTTTAAGCGTTGGTAGGCTTTTTTAGTATTGGCGAAATGATATTTAGCAGTTGCTTGGAGAGCCTGATCTCCATAAGCTTGTAGGAGCTTGGCAGCGACCTGATCGGACTTGGTTCCTGCTCCCGAAGGCAGGGTATAGCCCACTTCTTGGCTGAGTTTATCCAGATTTTCCAGGAAGAGATTGCGAGCGATGATAGAACTTACCGCTACAGCTAGGTATTTGCCTTCAGCTTTCTCTTCTAAGGTGATGGGATTGTCAAAGCGATTGCGCTCCTTCTTAAGGTATTTTTGATAATTTTTCTCACTGGTAAAAGCATCGATGACAATCTTATCTGGTTTCGCTCCTGCTTGTAACAGTAGGAAAATAGCTTGATTGTGGAGGGCTACTTTGACTGATACAGCATTGTGTGCCTTGCCGTCTCCTACCACTTCATTGTACTTCTGGGGTGAAAGTAGGAGTGCCTTGTGAGGAATTTTCTCCTCCAGAAGAGGGGCAAGCTGACGAATCTTGTTATCATTGAGATTTTTAGAATCATCGACCCCCAAGGACTTCAATAAAGCATGGTCGGCTGGTGTCACTAGACTAGCTACGACCGCTAGTCCACCAAAATAGGAGCCATTTCCCACTTCGTCTGATCCAATTAGGGCTAGATTTTGCCCATGGGGTGACTGCTTAGGCTCGGCTTGGTAGCCAAAACGGCTAGCTAGAACCTCTGGTTTAGCACCCTGGAAGGTTACCTTACCTGAAGTATAGGCAATAACACTTATACCATCGACCTTGGCTGAAAAACTAGCATAGGGATTGTTAGTCGCAGTCGCATAGCTTGCCAGGTCTTTCTGAAGTGTTGAAATCTGCTTTGCTGTCATTTTTAATACGATTGTGCCCATGGAATCTATTTTAGCACAAAAAAGGAGAATTGGCAGATATTTTACAGGGACTAAATCTTGAAAAATGATTTTTCTGGGGAAGCGCAAAGTCTAAAATTTACGAAAGTTAAAATTTAGGATATAATGATTAAAAAGAGAATGCCGATTTTTGTCTTTTTTTCTAAATTGCAAAAGAGTGTCTGGCATTTGAGTATCAAATAGGCCCCAAGGCAAGTGTATAAATCTTGTTCGGTAAGAAGGAAATCTACTACACTAATTAGTAAGGAGAAGCTGCGGTGGACAATCTATAACCACCATTAATTAGGCAGTTAATAAGCAAATGGCAAGTAAAAACCGTTACAAATTTCATTTTGGAGAGAAAAAACTGACGCTAACGACTGACAAGGATAATCTATTCATGGAAGAAGTAGAGCGTGTTGCTCATGAAAAATATAATATTATCAAGGAGCAGATGAAAAAGGCTGACAATGAAACCATCGCTATTTTAATGGCTATTAATTCATTGTCAACGCAATTAGAACGTGAAATCCAAGTTGAAGATATGGAAAAAGAGTTGGAAACGTTGAGAGCTAAGCAACTTGAGCAACTAAAAGGCAAAGCAACGGCTAAGCGTAATGGGGACGACGCATGATTGGGCTTCTTGTCTTAGCCATTGTAGCTTGGAATTTTTACATTGGCTACCGTCGTGGTCTCTTTATGCAAGCCTATTATGTGGTTTCAGTCATTATCGCTATGGGTGTGGCTGCTTATTTTTATCAACCGCTAGGCGAGGCTATTAATCTTTGGGTGCCTTATACCAATCCGACTAGGGATGCTAGCATAGCTTTCTTTACAGACCAGAATATTTTTTCACTTGACCGTGTCTACTATGCTGGTGTCGCTTATTTCGCCATTTACTGTGTGGCTTATTATGGTTTGCGTTTTCTTGGGATTTTCTTCCATTTTGTGAGAATTGAGCGACTTGACCAGAGACGTTACCAAGTAGTAGGTGGTGTTTTGGCTTCATTGGTGAGCCTTGTTCCCGTGACCATGTTAGGTAACATTCTTGCAACTGTGCCTATGAACAACATCCAAACACTCCTGTCATCAAGTTGGGTATTACGTTTTTTGATTAATTACTATTTTCCAGTGAGCCAAATTATCCAGCACTTGTGGACAAGTGTGATATAGAAAATAGAAGTCTTCCTTGATTAAGGGAGGTTTTTTTGTTACTGGATTTGGAGCGTATGAAAAAGACTGGACATAGTGTCTCAGTCTTTCTTATCTATTTTTACCCTAAGGTTGCAATGGTACATCCGGAACCACCGGCACTTTGTGGGGCATATTCAAAACTTTTAACATGGCGATGACGGCGGAGATATTTGGTAACAGCATCACGGATAACACCTGTACCAATACCGTGGATGATGTCCACCTGACTCATGTTATTAAGTAGGGCTTGGTCAATAAAGGCATCAAGCTCTTGCATAGCTTCTTCGTAACGTTTCCCACGAAGGTCTAGACGGGCACGAGGACCACCAGATGCCTTCTTGGCTTTTTTAACCACGTTAATCTGTTTCTTCTTAGGTTGTTGGGCTTCAGCTTGGGTACGAACCAGAGTGAATTCATCCGCTTTGAGTGTCATCTTGATGAGACCTACTTGAGCTTCCCAGTTACCATTTTTGGCCTGACCGGTAAGTGTACCACGTTGACCATAGGCGGTCACGATGATATCATCACCGACACGAGGAGCACGCGCAGCCTTTTCTTTCTTGGCCTTACGAAGGACTTTATTCTTAGAGAGGTCTACCTGTGGGGCAAGTTTCTTGAGTTTTCCCTTGGCGTCAATAACTTCATGAGGTTTGAGTTGACTCTTATCGTGGAGATTTTTGAGAATACTATCGCTCTCAGCCAAAGCGGTATCAACCATATCCTGAATTTCTTTTTGAGCTTTTTCGAGTTCCTTGTCGTACTCATGGGAGAATTCATTATAGAGTTTCTTAACCGCACGGTTGAATTTAAGGTTCTCTTGCTCAACGTCCTTGATGTGTTCCAGACGTTTTTGTGTTTCCACAGTTTGGGCTTCAAGTTGCTCGATGATACGGTTGACATCACTATCAGTATCCGTGAGGTTTTCTGCCTCCTTGATAATGATTTCATTTAAACCGAGGCGTCGAGCAATTTCAAAGGCATTAGAACGACCAGGAACCCCTTGCATAAAACGATAGGTTGGGCTTAAAGTCGCTGTGTCAAACTCCATGCTGGCATTTTCCACATGTTGCGTCTCAATCCCATAGGCCTTAAGTTCAGGATAGTGGGTGGTAGCCATGGTCTTAATCTGACTTAAACGGAGGTGCTCTAGGATTGCCATGGCTAGGCTAGCCCCTTCCTGAGGGTCGGTACCAGCCCCAAGCTCATCGACCAAGATCAAGCTATTGCTGTCGGCAGCGTTCAAAATCTCGACAATGTGGGTCATGTGACTAGAGAAAGTTGACAAGCTCTGTTCGATAGACTGTTCGTCTCCGATGTCTGCAAAAATCTCTTGGAAAATAGCGACACGGCTGCCCTTGTCAGCCAAAATTGGCAGACCAGATTGAGCCATTAGTTGTGCTAGTCCTAGTGTTTTAAGCATGACCGTTTTACCACCAGTATTGGGACCTGTGATGACAATGGCCGTGAGGTCCTCATCAAAGTGCAAATCGTTGGCTACAGGATTGACCAAGAGAGGGTGACGAACGTTAAGTAGTTGTAGTGTTTGATTGTCACTAATCTTTGGAATAACCGCTTTTTTATCATGGAGATAGAGATATTTTCCTCGAATGAAGTCCATGTGCCCCAAAATCCAAGCGTTGTTGGCAATTGCAGCAGCTTGTGGGCGCAGTTGATCAGACAGTTCATGCAGGATGCGGGCCATCTCATGGCGTTCGTCTGCACGTAATTGTGTGATTTCTTCGTTAAGCTGGATAACGGCGCGTGGCTCGATATATACTGTGTTTCCAGAGCTTGAGATGTCATGCACAACTCCAGCAATACGGTTACGGTAGGTATTTTTGACAGGAAGCACCGAACGACCGTTACGACTAGCAATCAAACTCTCAGCCAACATGTGGCCAGATTTCTTGAGAATGTCTTGCAAGGTCTGGCGAATGGCATCATCACAAGCTTTGAGTTGACGACGGATATTTTGCAACTCAGGGCTAGCAAAATGCTCAATAAAACCACCATCATTGATACTTTGAAGGCTACCTTGGAGACTTGGGAAGGCTTCAATCTTTTCGAAAAGACGTTTAAGGGCGACGAGCTCAACATTTTCAAGGTCAGCGTAAAAGCGACCTAGGTCAGCTGAAGCTTGCAACACCTTCTTGATGGCAATGAGCTCCTGGATGTTGAGGTCAGCATCTAGCTCTAAGCGACGCAAGGGCTCAGAAATATCTCGCAAGCTACCAATGGCAAATCCATGATGCTCTACGAAAATCTCAGCCATTTCTTGAATTTCTGTAAATTGATTTTGAATTCTTTCTGGATTGGTCATAGGCACCAAGTCACGTAACTCTGCCTGAGCCTGTTCAGTCTGCAGGTATTCTGTGAACTGGTCCTTGACCTTGTTAAATTCTAATTGGTCTAAAATCTTTGTGTTCATAGCTTCTATTATAGCATATTTGGATATGGGGGAGTGGTGGTGGAATGATGTTGATATTCTAATGACATATAATAACTTTACAAAACATAAAATTTTATTTGACACATTAGTATAAAAGATATATACTAATAATCCGAAAGGAGTTGGAAATGAAACAAATGATTGAGTCTGCTTTTTCTTTTGAAATGAGCAAGCAGCAGGATGATTTCTCTGAGTTGTTTTTTTACTATGTATCAGGTCAAGATTACCTGACAAATGGAAAGAGATTAAATGATTTCTTGACGACTAAAAATATTGTTGAGAATCAAACTAGATTCATGGAATGCTTGGAGTCTGTCCGAATTGATGATTTATCCGTTTTTCCAAAGGTCAAGGTGTCTAAAGAAGAGGTTCATAAGGAAAAACAAAATAACGTAATGATTGACATGATAAAAGTTCCGAACAAAACACGTTTATCTTTTTTTGAGGGTGATTCTGTTTCCACAGAAGAAATTCATCTTGATCGTTTAAATAAAGAACATGTAGAAGCAATTTTCTTAACAGAGCTTTGTAGACAATCTTGCATGGTTTGTGTAAATAATTTCTTAGGTGAAAATTCTGATTACTATATTATCGAAGAATTCAAGAAGTTTAAGAATATTGTAAAAAGAAATGAACCTGTGCAAATTCAAGTCTTACCGGTAGTTGGTAATAAAAGACGAGGAAGAGGAATTTGTGTATTTGTTGTCTTTCAGGGCGATGTAGTTTGCTTGACTGGCTTTTATCAAATGATTTATACAAAGAGGAGAAACGATGTTTAATAGGAAAAAAATGATTGTGTTTGCAATGTGTCTAGGAGTCTTTTTGACACTTATTGATACAACAGTGATGAATGTTGCCATGCCAAATATTCAGGCTTCGATTCATACAACAATGGTTGGCATGAACTGGGCTCTAAATATTTATAGCTTACTGTTTGCAGCTTTAGCAATTCCTCTAGGCCGCTTTGCTAGTCGTTATGGGGTTCATAGGTCTTTTGTTATTGCAAGTGTTGCTTTTTTAATAGGGTCAGTGGTTTCAGGAATCACAGGTTCTATTCAGTTACTAATTGTAGGACGCATTATGCAATCAATAGGTGCGGCTATCATCTTACCTTTGGGGATGGCTATTGCCTATAGTACTGCTGATTCTGTGGAGGAGCGAGCTCCTATTGTTGCAACTGTTGCATTGACACAAGGTTTAGCAGGGGCATTAGGACCTAGTTTGGGTGGTGCCTTGACGCAGTATCTAAATTGGCGCTGGGCATTTTATATTAATATTCCATTTGTTATTGTCATTATTGCCATTTGTCTGACAGCACTGGATTTGAAAAATGAACCGGTTAATAAGCAAAAAAATGATCTTATAGGTTCGTTCATTTCGATGGTTGGTCTTTTTTCACTGACACTCGCCCTTATTCAAGGCCGAACTTGGGGCTGGTTGAGTATACCAATTATCAGTTTATTTGTATTTGCAGTCCTTGCCCTTATTTTCTTCATTCTGTATGAAAGAAAGATTGACTCACCTATGATTCCAATGGAATTATTTGGTTTTCGCAATTTCAATGCAGCTTCTTTAGTAATGGTCTGTTCAACAGTGTTTCAGGTAGGGCTCTTTATTGTTCTCCCTACTTATTATTCACAAGTTCTTGAACATACGACGGTAGCTTCGTCGTTGCTACTTATGATTGTATCTATTGCACTGACGATTTGTTCACCTCTCGCATCCATGACTCTATCTAAGATTGGGCCACGTTTCACTGTCATTCTCGGTTTTGTACTGATGGGTATTTCTTACCTTCTTTTTGGAACAATTACGGCTACGAGTACGTTGCATCTTTATTTGGCTTGCTTGTTCTTAGGAGCGGGATATGGGCTATTACTTGGGCCGTCTCAAGTGCTGGGAGCTAGTGATTTTGAAGGAAATTTATTGAACGCATCTCAGTCTGTTCTCTTTGTTTTTCGTCAAGTAGGACTGGTATTGGCTTTCGCTATTTTCTTGTCTCTCTTTAATGGGCATTTACAGGAGTTGGGACATATTTATGATAAAGTAACAGTATTTACGTCAATTTATAAGCTGTCTACAATCTTAGTTTTTGCTTGTGTCTTACTAGGTTTTTTGTTTAAGAAAAAAGGAAATAAATGAAATCAGTCCACTATTTAAAGACTTCTACAAAAAAATACTGTCTTGAATATTGTTCCACCCCTGTACCTAAAATAAAAAGTAATGAAATTTTAGTGAGAATTAGATGTTCTTCTTTGAATATCAATGATTATGAAAGATATAAACCGCAAAAAACTATCTTAGCGAGATTGATTAATCTATTTCAGGGACGAGAAAGTCATCCGTTAGGGGGAGAATTTTCAGGAATTGTCGAATCTGTTGGTATTTCTGTGAACTGATTTAGTGTATTTATCGATATTTTATTGATATAATTTAAATATATCAATAAGGTTAATGGAGGTATACTATGTCATATTCAGCGGCCTTTTCTCAAGCGGTAGAAATCGTACTATATCTAAGTATCAAACAAAAAGAAGATAAATTGAAATATTTATCAATTCAGGTCATTTCAGAGAAATTGGAAATTCCTATTCCTAGTGTTAAGAGATTGGTGTCATTATTGAAAAAAGAAGGTATTATTTCGTCAAAAACAGGAATAGCAGGTGGTTTATCTATTCAAAAAGATGTTGAAACCATAACTTTATTTGATATTTTCCAATCTATTGAGGGAAGTAAAAAGCCACTTTTCAATTTTTATGATAGCTTTGATTTATCTCAATTTGAAAATAGTAGCGATGTAGAATTATATCTCAATAATTTTCAAGAAATTTTGGCAAATGCTGAAAGTGCCATGGTTAAAGAGTTGAAATCATGTACTATATCGGATTTGCTTTATAAAGCATAGGATGGATAAAAAGGACAATCTGTTAATAGCTGGAAAATAATTCAACAAAATATTACCTCTTTTTTAGATGATTTAAAGAAAAATGACAAGGATAATGAGGTAGTTCTAATCGTCAGTCATGGTCTTACTATATTAACTATTATTAGTGTAATCAATCAAAGTATCGGTTACTTTAAGAAATTGCCGAACGGATTTTTGTTTACATTTACAATCTAAATTTTAAGCAGAAATTTATCAATCACATAACATTTAAAGAGCACTAATTTTAGGTGCTTTTTAAATACTCTCATACCATCCATCTCTCCCATCTATGCTATAATAAACCTATGACTAATCAGAAAAAATTACTATTAATTGACGGTTCATCCGTTGCCTTTCGTGCTTTTTTTGCACTTTATAATCAAATTGACCGTTTTCGTAACAATAACGGCCTTCATACCAATGCCATCTACGGTTTCCACCTCATGTTGGACAACCTACTTGAGCGAATCCAGCCGACCCATGTCTTGGTAGCCTTTGATGCTGGTAAAACAACTTTCCGTACAGAGATGTTTGCGGACTATAAGGCTGGTCGTGCCAAGACTCCAGAGGAATTCCGTGAGCAGTTCCCTTATATCCGTGAGATGTTGGCTGCACGTGGCATCGCCTATTATGATCTGGCGCAGTACGAGGCAGACGACATTATCGGTACCTTGGCTAAGATGGCTGAAAATGCGAGTGAGAATTACCAAGTTACGATTGTCTCTGGGGATAAGGACTTGATTCAGTTGACTGATGTCAATACCGTGGTTGAGATTTCTAAAAAGGGTGTGGCAGAGTTTGAGGCCTTCACCCCTGACTATCTCATGGAGAAAATGGGCATTACCCCAACGCAATTCATCGATCTCAAGGCCCTCATGGGGGATAAGTCCGATAATATTCCAGGAGTTACTAAGATTGGTGAAAAGACAGGTCTCAAGCTCCTCTTGGAACACGGTTCCCTTGAAGGTATCTATGACCACATCAATGAGATGAAGAAGTCCAAGATGAAGGAAAATCTCATCAATGATAAAGATCAAGCCTTCCTTTCCAAGACCCTAGCGACTATTGATACCCAGTCTCCTATTGAAATTGGCCTAGATGATACGGCCTTTACGGGACCTGACCTTGAAAAATTGGCAGCCTTTTATGACGAGATGGGCTTTGTTCAGTTTAAAAATGCCCTTGGTGGCGAGGCTGTGCCACAAGATTTTGATGTGGCCTATACTGAGCCAAGCCAAGTGACAGAAGATCACTTCAGCTCTGACGATTTCTTCTATTTTGAAATCCTCGGTGACAATTATCACATTGAGCCTATCATCGGTTTTGCTTGGGGAAATGACAAGCAGATTTATGCGTCTACAGATACTGACCTACTCAAATCAGAAGCCTTCCAAGCAGCTCTTTCTAAAGCTGTTAATATCTACGATTTCAAGCGTAGTAAGGTGCTCTTGAGCCATCTAGGTATTGACTTGCCCACGGCTAATTTTGATGCCCGTCTGGCCAAGTATCTCCTCTCAACCGTTGAAGACAATGAATTGTCAACCATTGCCCGTCTCTATACGGACCTACCGTTAGAAACAAATGAAGTGGTCTATGGCAAGGGTGCTAAGCGTGCGGTTCCTGAAAAAGAAGTCTTGCTCAGCCACCTAGCTAAAAAAGTCAAGGTCCTTCAGGTAGCTAAACCTGTCATGCTAGAAAAACTAGCTGAACACAGTCAATCAGAGCTTCTTTTTGACATGGAATTACCACTGGCAAATGTGCTAGCTAAGATGGAAATTGCCGGTATTAAGGTCAAGGGACAAACCCTTAATGAGATGGCAGTGGAAAACCAAGTGGTCATTGACAAATTGACCCAAGAAATCTACGAAATGGCGGGCGAGGAGTTCAATATCAACTCGCCTAAACAGTTGGGTGTTATCCTCTTTGAAAAGATGGAACTGCCTTTAGAGTACACCAAGAAAACCAAGACCGGTTACTCAACAGCTGTGGATGTCCTTGAACGTTTGGCACCAATTGCTCCAATCGTAGCTAAGATTTTGGAGTACCGCCAAATCACCAAGCTTCAGTCTACCTATGTCTTGGGGCTTCAGGATTATATCCTTGAGGATGGTAAGATCCATACCCGTTACGTGCAAGATTTAACACAGACAGGTCGCCTCTCATCAGTGGACCCTAACTTGCAGAATATCCCCGTTCGCTTGGAGCAAGGGCGTCTCATCCGTAAGGCTTTTGTCCCATCGACTGAGGATGCAGTGCTTCTCAGCTCGGATTATTCACAGATTGAGTTGCGCGTGCTTGCCCACATTTCGGGAGATGAGCATTTGATTGCTGCATTTAAAGAGGGAGCAGATATCCATACCTCTACAGCCATGCGTGTTTTTGGCATTGAAAAGCCAGAGGATGTCACACCTAACGACCGTCGTAACGCCAAGGCTGTTAACTTTGGTATCGTTTATGGCATTTCTGACTTCGGACTTTCTAATAACCTTGGTATTAGCCGTAAAAAGGCTAAGGAGTATATCAACACCTACTTTGAGCGCTATCCAGGTATTAAGGCCTATATGGAAAATGTGGTCCGTGAGGCCAAGGATAAGGGTTATGTAGAAACCCTCTTCCACCGCCGTCGTGAGTTACCAGATATCAATTCTCGTAACTTTAATGTCCGTAACTTCGCAGAGCGTACAGCTATCAACTCGCCTATCCAAGGAAGTGCCGCCGATATCCTCAAGATTGCTATGATTAACTTGGATAAGGCTTTGGTAGAAGGTGGCTATAAAACTAAGATGCTCCTACAGGTGCACGATGAAATCGTTCTTGAGGTGCCAAACGATGAACTTGTAGCCATGAAAGCCTTGGTTAAAGAAACCATGGAAGCTGCAGTCGAACTCGCTGTCCCACTCATTGCAGATGAGAATGACGGCCGCACATGGTATGAGGCAAAGTAAAATATGAAAGAAAATTTTCCATTTACCTATTTTCTCTTGCGCTACATGCTAGGATTTCTGGCCGTTGTCCTAGCTATCGTAGCAGTGTTGGTGATTATCACC
This sequence comes from Streptococcus raffinosi, assembly GCF_030284685.1. Classification (NCBI taxonomy): domain Bacteria; kingdom Bacillati; phylum Bacillota; class Bacilli; order Lactobacillales; family Streptococcaceae; genus Streptococcus; species Streptococcus raffinosi. The sequence continues at coordinate 136,202 of NZ_JASUZV010000004.1, read as the reverse complement.
TACTTTATGACTAAGTAGAATTAGACAGATGAAAGTTGGATTGAGGTCCGGCTTTTTTTGATAGAGATACTTGTAATTTTAAGGAAACGTCCATCTAATATCTAGATATTTTAATCATATTTCTAATTTAACTGAGGATAAAATCACTGAATAATAGTATCAATAACACTAGATTTTATTATATAAGCAATTATCGATGTATAGACTTAGATTAATTTTTCAAAAAATACTTGACTTTTTAACTATGCAATTGTTAATATAATGTCAGAGAAATTTAAATGGTTTAATGTTTTTATTAGGTCGTTTCTTATGAAAGGATAGTTATGAAAAAGAAATTAACAGGATTTGCGCTCTTATCAAGTTTGTTCTTGCTGACAGCTTGTAACGCAACAAATACGGGTGGTTCAGGCTCGAAAGACAGTACTGCTAAGTCTGAACAAGTAAGTGGCGATTCGTCCGAAACCGAGGAAGTGAGCTACGATGATCTCTATGCTTCAGTCTTGGATCTCTATCGCCCGATTGCTCTGAACGGCGATACATCAGCTGTTCCAAGCAACCTCTCAACTGAGGAAGCTTATTCAACTAATACGATTTTTGAAGCCAATAGAGTGGGTGAAAAAGTCCAATATAGCTATGTAGACATCAACGATGATGGCTCAGCCGAGCTTTTGATTGGTACTCCTGATAGTGTTCATGCGCTATATTATCTTGATAACGATGACAAGCCTGTATTTGCCATAAGTGCTGGAACTTTTGCTCAGAGCGGTTACTTGAACACATTGCATTTTTATAAAAATGGGATTATTTATTCTCAGTTATTTCATAGAATGAAGCCTGAAGCAAAGGCTGAGACCTATGAAATCAAGGATGGCGTCTTTAACCAACTTCAATCGGTTGATTTCAGTATGTCTGAGACAACTGATGGTGCCAGTAAGGTTGGCTTAGGTAACGAACAGACTTTGGATTTATCTTCCGAAGATTGGTATGACTTTGACGACTCAAGTAGCGACGAGACAAAAGATAGTAGTAGCGACAGTAAGTCTAACAAAGAGACTGGTATGGACATCAATGCTATTCAGAATGGTGATTTCTCAAGTATCGCTGGAACTTGGAAGAATGGCAAAGGCTATACAATGACCTTTGATAAGAATGGGTTAGTGAGTGATACTGAGAAGGTAGCAATTGAATATGGTAAAATTACTGATGGCTACCTTAAATCGAGTACAGGTCCGAAATCTGGTGTTGGAGTTGGCGGAGGAGCAATAGCATTCTTACCAAAAGGAGTGTCTTTGACTGGTTCTGTAACATCATCACCAAATGAGAAAGCTGATGACCAATCTGATAAGACCAAGGAGCGTCTTTGGGTAGGGCAGTCACTTTATGGCACCACTGACGACAGTTACTTCTTCTACAAAGTAGACTAAAAATTCACAAGCTGAAATTTAATCGTTTCGGCTTTTTTGTTCCTCGTAGTGACAGTTATGTCACTATTTTTTATTAGCCGTCTTACCTATAATAAAAGCATAAAAGAGAACAGCGACAGGAGTTCTTAATCAAAAGGAGCGTCGTATGATGATTGCAATTTTGATGTCAAAAAATGTGACTTATTTGGACTTGTTTGATATTTTTTCGGGAGTAGTTCTTTCAAAAGTATACCTTGCCTTGCGTGGTCGTAAGCACGCTAAACTTGACGCATAAGAAAAAGGGTAGCACTCAATGCTATCCTTTTTTGCTGTCTTCATAAGTTTTAATCATTTTCTTTTGTGGAGTGGCCATTGGGAACTGGTCGAAGTCCTCAGCTGCTACCCAGCATAGCTCTTTGTCGGTAGGGAGTTTGTCGTCTTTAACGCTACCTTCCACCATCTCGATGGTCCATTTTTGGTGGCTGAAGGTATGTTTTACAGGTGTAAAACCATTATCTGTCCAGTCTGGTTTGAGGGCATAATTTTTCTCGAAAATAGCTTTTTGTGAAACGGTTTCGAGGACATAATTATCGTTTTCAAAAAGACTGAGTTGTTGGCCAATAAAGTCCGTCTCCATGATAGGGAAAGTCCAGAAACCACCCAGTAGGCGCCCTTCGATATTTTTTTCGAGCAGAAATTCACCCTTCATATTTCTGATAACAAAAGCCTGAATTTGCATTGGCGTGGGCTTTTTCTTAGGTAATTTGATGGGGTATTTGTCATAGGTTCCATTGAGATAGGCTGCGCAGAAAAAGCGGATGGGACTTTCATCTGGTCTTGGATTTTTAGCTGATTCGATATCGGTTCCGAGGTCCATAAGGGCCTGATTAAAGTCGCCGGGTCGGTTAGGGTCAATTAGAATCTCCATGATTGCTTGGAAAATCTTACGATTTTTGGGGTCTCCGATATCGTAGTTGACTTCAAAGAGACGAGCCATGACTCGCATAACATTGCCATCCACAGCAGGCTCGGGCAGGTCAAAAGCGATGCTAGAAATAGCACCGGCAGTATAGGGTCCGATGCCCTTGAGTTTGGCAATGTTTTCATATGTATCTGGAAACTGACCATCAAAGTCATCCATGATTTGTTGCGCAGCCTTTTGCATGTTTCGGACACGTGAATAGTAACCTAATCCTTCCCAGGCCTTGAGGAGTTTTTCTTCTGGAGCTTCAGCCAGATCTCTAACGGATGGAAACCAGTCTAAGAAGCGCTCGTAATAAGGAATGACAGTCTGTACCTGGGTCTGTTGAAGCATGATTTCACTAACCCAGATATAATAAGGATTTTTGGTTCTACGCCAAGGTAAATCACGTTTTTCACGATCGTACCAGTCGAGGAGAGTGCGACGGAAGGAAGCGATTTTCTCAGCATCCCACATGATGATGCCGTATTCTTTTAAATCTAACATGTCTCTATTGTAGCAAAGAAATCTTTTTTTAAAAAATTTTGCGTTTTCGAGTAAAAACATTGACAAAAGTAAGCGTTTACATTATAATAAAATTGTAAAGAAGATAAGGATGCATCAAGGAGGTAGTAGCCATGGTGACAATCAATATTTCAAGATATAAAAATGGAGACTGAGCTCTCTAATAAAACAGTAGGCAAAACAAAAACTTTACAATTGGTCTCTAAGGAGTGTAGCAGTATGACAGTAGGGCGTTACAAGAACGGAGATTAAGAGAGTCGCATAAAATAGCTACAAGGGAGTGATACCACCAGAAATCGTAAGTTAAATTCAAGAAAATAACGTCAAAAAGTGAGGTAAAGCTCATGAGAAATGTTAGTAGATATAAAAATGGAGATACTTAAGTTATTGTTCAAGATGGCTTAAGAAGTGATATCCATGCGAGTAGAATAATTTATCGGAAGCATTTAATACTTAAATCTTGTTACAAAGTACCGAGGTGACGCTTATGTTGATGTTTGATGTGAGTCGTTATAAGAACGGCGATAAATAAGTCTCATTGAGTGGCCAATAGGAAGATGGGTCCCAGATGATAAGAATCAGAGGTGATTGCTATGATGATGAATCTAGGACGTTATAAAAATGGAGACTCTTCAAGTTATTACACAAAATAGCTTAAGGAGTGATACCAATGTAATAGAAAATCGTGACTTAGTTACAATTCTTTTTTAAGTTAATGGAGGTAATCTATGATTGCTAGATTGAAAAATGGTGACACACAGTGACACCTCCTTATGAAAAAATATTTTTACAAAAATTCTAAAAGGAATAGTCTGATGACAATAGAAGATTCTTAAAAAGCTCATTCTAGCGTGTAAGGATGAGCTTTTTGTTAGCTCTCGTTTCAGTTTTTTATGACGCTTGTTGGAAGTTTTTAACGTTATTTGAGGTGCCATACGATAGAAAGGTAGGGGGGCTGTGTTCCTACTCTCTTGGTGATTTTAGTTTCTCCCAAAACAGGACACATACTACTTACTTTTTTTCCTTGCATTATCCTTTAATCTTTGGTAGAATTATATCTTGTGAGTGCACCTCACTTACTCGTGGCGAAAGACCATGAGTCATTAGACCAAAAGAGGAGGAAAATATCAATGGCTAAATACGAAATTCTTTATATCATTCGTCCAAACATTGAAGAAGAAGCTAAAAACGCTTTGGTAGCACGTTTCGATTCTATCTTGACAGACAACGGTGCAACTGTTGTTGAATCAAAAGATTGGGAAAAACGTCGTCTTGCATACGAAATTCAAGATTTCCGTGAAGGACTTTACCACGTTGTTAACGTTGAATCTGATAACGATTTTGCTCTTAATGAGTTTGACCGTCTTTCAAAAATCAACGGTGACATTCTTCGTCACATGATCGTTAAACTTGACGCTTAAGAAGGTAGATGAAGGTAGATTATGATTAATAATGTCGTACTCGTTGGTCGCATGACCCGTGATGCGGAGCTTCGTTATACACCAAGTAATGTTGCAGTAGCAACTTTTAGCCTTGCAGTTAACCGTAACTTCAAGGGTGCTAATGGTGAACGTGAAACAGACTTTATTAACTGTGTTATCTGGCGCCAGCAAGCTGAAAATTTGGCTAACTGGGCTAAGAAAGGCGCATTGATTGGCATTACAGGTCGTATTCAGACTCGTAACTATGAAAATCAACAAGGTCAACGTGTTTACGTAACAGAAGTAGTCGCTGACAATTTCCAAATGTTGGAAAGCCGTGCGACACGTGAAGGTCACAGTGGTGGCTCATACAATGCTGGAGGATTTGATAATTCAAACTCATTCGGTGGTGGAGCTTCAACTGGTGGTTCATTTGGTGGATCACAACCTGCACAATCTACACCAAACTTCGGTCGTGATGAAAGTCCATTTGGAAACTCAAATCCAATGGATATTTCAGATGACGATCTTCCATTCTAAGGATGGACAAAACGAATTAAATATATAAAGGAGAAATAAACATGGCTCAACAACGTCGTGGCGGATTCAAACGCCGTAAAAAAGTTGATTACATCGCAGCTAACAAAATCGAATATGTTGATTACAAAGATACTGAGCTTCTTAGCCGTTTCGTTTCAGAACGTGGTAAAATTCTTCCACGTCGTGTAACAGGAACTTCAGCTAAAAACCAACGTAAAGTAACAACAGCGATTAAACGCGCTCGTGTTATGGCACTTATGCCTTTCGTAAATGAAGACTAAACACAATGCTCTCGCTTGAGAGCATTTTTTTATGGCTGAATTTAGGTAATCACCTCATGATTTCGAGATGTTATGGCTCGAAAAGTTTCATTTTATTCAATTTTTAAGCCTTCTTAGTCGTATGGAAATAAAGAAAAACCAACTGGTCTTTTCAATTACTCTTGAAAAGCTAGTTGGTTGTTTTTGGGTATGAGGACAGAGTCTTTTAAGAAATCATCGAATTTCTGGTCGTTAACGAGGATATCAAGGTTATCTTTGAAGACCTTGAAACGGTTAGACAACCAGTGTGTTTTGATGTCTGCCCAGGTGTTGAAGCGACTCCAGCGATAAGGAAGTGTGGGATCTTGTTTTTCAAAGACATAAACGCTGCCGTCTTTCTCATAAGCTATAGCAGTATAGATATTGCTAACATCATCGGAGCTATTTTGAAAGACTGATAGGAGTTTAACTTTTTCTGGAAACTTGAGTCCAGCTTTTTTCCAGGCTTTGAGGAGTTCATCTGTAGATTGGTAGTTAGGATTATCCCCAAATAGGAGACTATAGAGGGCTTGGTCTTTGGCAGTTAACTCCTTGTGGTGAGATTTTAAATTCAGGTACTCATTTTGCAGGGGGAGATCTCGTTTAGTAAGATCGCTTGAGCTAGTCAGGAGGCTATGGAGGAGAAGAAAGGATGTTTGTCGGTAGTTTAAGTCATCGGTGAAGTGAGACTTATTATCTTCAACTATTTTCTCATCTAGGGAGGTGACAAACTGATTCTTATCCTTGCCAATTTTACTTTGCGTCCATTTTTTGACAACTGGTTGAATGCCTGTGTTTTCCTGGTTGTAGTGGCTGATATAAGGTTCTAGAGTATCCCAGTTTTTTGTGGGAATACCTTTGCTTCTTAAGTCTTTGGCTAGTTGCTTTTCCTGAGATGAAGTAGTTACGTTATTGAAGCTATAGTAAGCTTGATAGTTTTTTAGAGTAGTCTTATGCTTGTGGCTGCAAGCTATCAGTAATAGGCAACAAGCGATGATAAGTAGGGGGGATTTGATACGCATTTATTGGGGTTCTTTCTTTTGTCTGTTAGCTTTAATATTTTAGTATAGAAGAGCCAACTGTGTCAAGATTTCTGGTACAAAAAGACACCCCTCAGGGTGCTTAAATACTGCTTAAGATGCAGGTGCGTAAGTGCTTTGTACGTTGTAGCGACGTTTGAAGAAATATTTAGCAACACCCGCGACAATACCAATGATGAGAACGACAATTGGTGACAGTCCTGGATTGAGATAGCTAGGAAGAAGTGCCGTAAGGCTGAAGAGAGCAAACCATGCGATGAAAGAAAGTGTGATGATGGTCATGCTGAACCACCATTTTGGACGTTCTTCTTTTGGTTTGTTACTGTGGCGGTAAATATAGTGGTAAGGGGTATACATAGCAAGACCACCAATGAATGATACGGATAGAAGAGTTGTGAGGCCGTAGCTTGTTTGCGTACCAGAAAAACCAAAGACTGCATTCATGATGGCAACAATGGCGAGAAGGAAAAGTGAGGTATCAAGCCACATCTTCCAAGGTGTTTTGTCTGTTTCTGGGACTTCTTTGCTGGTCTTGTCTGAGTTAGGTTGTGGATGTTTTTCAGGAGAGAAACTAGCTGCCCAGACCGTTGGAGCACCAAGGAGACTGCGTCCTGTGATTCCTTTTTTCTGATTTTCAAGGAGTTCAGGAATGACATTGCCAAGGATGTCTTTGATTTCTTGGTCTGACTTACCGTCTTTGATAAGCTGATTGGTTGCGATGTGGATGAATTCTTGGTTTTTCTTGGTGAGTTTTTGGATGTCCATGAGATGACCTTTCGATAAATAGTATTAATTTTTTAGTTTAGCAGTTTAGGGAAAAGAAGAGGTTCTATGTTAGAACCATTTTTTTCTGATAAAGTAGATAACAACGCAGGATGACCCGAAGGCTGCCATGAAGAAAATGACCCAAAAGGCGTTATCTAAATCGTTTAGGGGCATAGAATTGTTTTTAAAGTTCATACCGTAAGCGGAGAAGATAACGGTTGGGATGTCCAGAGCCATAGTCATAAGAGCCAGTGTTTTCATGATAGTGTTCTGGTTATTACCGATGATAGAGGCAGACGTTTCAGCCATGGCGTTCAAGACATTTTCATAGATGCCTGCCATCTCAATGGCCTGTTGGGTTTCGACCAAGGTGTCTTCCAAGAGGTCTTCGTCTTCGATGTATTTTTTCAAGCTAGAGGCGTTACCTGTTAGCTTTTTGACAATTCGTTCATTCATCTTAAGTGAGGCTTTTAGATAGACAATGGATTTTTCCAATTCCATCATGTCAATCAGATGCTCGTTCTTTGTCGCATTTTCCAATTGAGCTTCCAATTTATCGCTCTGACGGTCGATAGAACGTAGGGCAGTTAGGTAAAGTTGGGCATTGCGGTAAAGAATCTGAAAGACGAAGCGTGTCTTCATGAAGGTGTAGAAGTTGCGCACACGGTGATTGAGGAAATTATCCATGAGACTGATGTCCTCGAGACAGGTGGTAACAACAACTTCATCCGTAACGATGATACCCAAGGGAATGGTGACGTAGTAGCTTTTGTTATTACGCTCTTCTTGGGTTGGAACGTCGACCAGAATCAAGGTATAGTCGTCTTCGACATCAATACGTGATGTTTCTTCCACGTCTAGAGGGGCGCGGAGGTCTTGGATATCAATGTCAAAACGTTCAGCGACCTTCATGGCCTCTTCCTGAGAAGGGTTTACCAAATGAATCCAAGCACCCGGCTCGAATGTCTCAATTTCTTTGAATTCTTTTCCAGTGGATAAGAACATTTGTTTCAATGGGAACCCCTCCTTTGTCATTCGTTAAGTGTTGGCATGTTTATCTCAAAATGTCTTGTCCGTTCTTGGACCAGAAAAAGTCAGATAAATCAGCAGCACTTAGCTTTTTAGTGATGTCAATTGAGGCCTAGAGACGATGTTCTTTGCCTATTTTACATACTCAACCATTATACTACATTTGAAACATTTTTGGGCTGGATAAATTGAAATTTTGTTATAATATGAGAGAAAGTCGGAATGGCGTTTCCATCCGTCTGTAGAAAGGAGTGGCAGTGGCTTTAGGGCTGAGGCCTCTTGAAAAATATGCAAGATAAGTTAGTGATTCATGGAGCAAGAGCTCACAATTTAAAAAATATTGATGTGGAGATTCCTCGTGACAAGCTCGTCGTCGTGACGGGGTTGTCGGGGTCTGGTAAGTCTTCCTTGGCTTTTGATACCATTTATGCAGAGGGTCAGCGCCGTTATGTGGAGAGTCTTTCAGCTTATGCCCGTCAGTTTTTGGGAAATATGGAGAAACCTGATGTGGATTCGATTGATGGGCTTAGCCCTGCCATCTCCATTGACCAGAAGACAACGAGTAAGAACCCTCGATCAACTGTAGGGACAGCAACGGAGATTAATGATTATCTTCGTCTTCTTTATGCTCGTGTGGGTGTTCCCTATTGTCCTAATGGACACGGAGCTATTCAGTCATCCTCTGTGGAACAGATTGTAGATGAGGTTTTAGCCCTTCCTGAACGGACACGTATGCAGATTTTGGCGCCGATTGTTCGTCGCCGAAAGGGGCAACACAAGTCTATTTTTGAGCGCGTGCAAAAGGATGGGTATGTTCGTGTTCGTGTAGACGGTGAGATATACGATGTGACGGAAGTCCCTGAATTATCTAAGTCTAAGATGCACAACATTGAGGTGGTTGTAGACCGTTTGGTCAATAAAGATGGTATCCGTAGTCGTCTCTTTGATTCAGTAGAAGCAGCGTTGCGATTAGCGGATGGCTACTTGATTGTGGACACTATGGATGATAATGAATTGCTCTACTCAGAACATTATTCTTGTCCGGTTTGTGGCTTCACAGTTCCTGAGTTGGAGCCTCGTCTCTTTTCATTTAATGCGCCATTTGGCTCTTGTCCGACCTGTGATGGTTTGGGCAATAAACTAGAAGTTGATATGGATTTGGTTATTCCTGATGCTAGTAAGACCTTGCGTGAAGGTGCACTGGCGCCTTGGAATCCGATTTCATCCAACTACTATCCAGCCATGCTTGAGCAAGCCATGGAGCAGTTTGGTGTGGATATGGATACGCCATTTGAAAACCTGAAAAAAGAAGAGCAGGATTTGATTCTTTATGGGTCTGGAGATCGTGAATTCCATTTCCATTATGTTAATGATTTTGGTGGGGTGCGTGATATTGACATTCCTTTTGAAGGGGTTGTGACCAATATCAATCGCCGTTACCACGAGACCAATAGTGATTTCACTCGCAATGTTATGCGTGGTTATATGAATGAGTTGTCATGTCCAACTTGTCATGGCTATCGTCTCAACGAAGCGGCTCTCTCGGTTCGTGTTGGTGGTGAGAATGGCCTAAATATTGGTCAAATCTCTGATTTGTCTATTTCAGATCATATTGAGGAAATCGATAGCTTGGAATTGGGTGAAAATGAAGGAATGATTGCCCGTCCAATTATCAAGGAAATCAAGGATCGTTTGACCTTCCTAAATAATGTCGGCCTTAATTACTTGACCCTTTCTCGTATGGCTGGTACCCTCTCAGGTGGTGAGAGCCAACGTATCCGTTTGGCGACACAGATTGGTTCTAACCTTTCTGGAGTCCTATATGTTTTGGATGAGCCTTCTATCGGGCTTCATCAGCGTGATAATGACCGCTTGATTTCAAGTCTTAAGAAAATGCGTGACTTGGGCAATACCTTGATTGTGGTAGAGCACGATGAAGATACCATGCGTGAAGCTGACTGGCTCATTGACGTGGGACCTGGTGCTGGTGCCTTCGGTGGGCAAATCATGGCCTCGGGAACCCCAGAGGAAGTGGCTAAAAACAAAAAATCAATTACTGGTCAGTACCTGTCAGGTGCTAAATCAATTCCTGTACCGATGGAACGCCGTGTAGGGAATGGTCGTTTTATCGAGGTTAAAGGTGCTAGTGAAAATAACCTTAAAAATGTGTCGGTCAAATTCCCACTTGGAAAATTAATCGCAGTGACAGGTGTCTCTGGTTCAGGAAAATCGACTTTGGTTAATGGTATTCTCAAGAAAAAGATTGCCCAAGAGCTGAATCGAAATAGTGAGAAACCTGGAAAACACAAATCGGTGACTGGCATCGAGCATATCGAACGTTTGATTGACATTGACCAAAGTCCAATTGGCCGTACACCTCGTTCTAATCCAGCCACTTATACAGGTGTTTTTGACGATATCCGTGACCTTTTTGCTCAAACCAATGAAGCCAAGATTCGTGGTTACAAGAAGGGGCGTTTCTCTTTCAATGTCAAGGGTGGCCGTTGTGAAGCCTGCTCTGGTGACGGTATTATCAAGATTGAGATGCACTTCTTGCCTGATGTTTATGTCCCTTGTGAGGTTTGCCATGGCACACGCTATAATTCTGAGACCTTAGAGGTTCGTTATAAGGGAAAAAATATTGCTGAAATTCTGGATATGACGGTTGATGATGCGGTTGATTTCTTTGCGGCTATTCCTAAGATTGCTCGTAAGGTGCAGACTATCAAGGACGTGGGACTTGGCTATGTGACCTTGGGACAACCCGCAACAACCCTATCAGGTGGTGAAGCCCAACGTATGAAGCTGGCTAGTGAGTTGCATAAGCGCTCTACTGGTAAGTCTTTCTACATTTTAGATGAACCTACGACTGGTCTCCATACCGATGACATCGCACGTCTCTTGAAGGTGCTTGAGCGTTTTGCGGACGATGGTAACACAGTTCTCGTGATTGAGCACAATCTGGATGTTATCAAGACTGCAGACCATATCATTGATTTGGGTCCTGAAGGTGGTGTTGGTGGCGGTACCATCGTAGCTACAGGTACCCCCGAAGAAGTAGCAGCTGTTCCAGAAAGCTACACAGGACAGTATTTGAAAGAAAAATTGAAATAAAAGAAGAAGGCTCTCTGAGTCTTTTTTGCTTTAGGCTGGTTTAAGTTGAGTTTGCTATTCTCTTGTTAAGAAAAAAACATACAGGAGTCAGACTATGGTAAAAAAGCGTTTTTTCATAGGGTTTAACGGTATTCTTCTAGCTCTATTTTTGGATCTTTGTCTTTTAATCAGTATTCGCACAGTGGATCACCATGGCCATTTTCAATCAACTACAGATAAATGGGAAACCTTACTTTATGTTATAGGTATTTATGTTAGTTTCCTCCTTTTTGAGATGATTTTGTTTCTTATTATGAGACACCGTAAAAGTAAACACATTTTAGGACAAGTCTTATAGCGACTGGTCCTTTTCATGTCTGATTATGGTGACATTTATGTCACTATTTTTTTGAAACAGGAGGTTCTATAATAGAGGTAAGCCCTGTAAAGCTAACTACTAAAGGTTAGAAAATTAAGAGAGTAGCCGTATCTTTCGGCCTCAAATCTTATCTAAAAAATTGCTCAAGAACAGCTGTTTTTAGAGTTATCAGGGGTTAGAATGACCAGCTTTGAAAGGACCAGATATGGAGAAGAAAAATATGGATAAACAAAAAGCAAATCTTATTAATGGGTTGACCCTTGTTATTGTGATTGTATGGCTATTTATTGTAATGATGAACGCTACTTTAAGTTTTACAGAAGGCATCGCTTTTATCGACCATAGCCTTGTCTGGGCAACTCTTTCATTGGCTGTCTCTTTGTTTGCACTTAGACTAGCTAGTAAGGACAAAGAAAGATGATTTTCGCTAGTTACCTCTATAAGCTTAGACTGAGCTCATTGGCTCGGTTTTTTTGTGTCTTGCATTATTCTAGTGGGATGGTGACATTTATGTCACTATTTTTTCTTTGGATTGGCTTATATAATGAATTCATAGCTTAAGCAAGGTTGTAAAGGCCTTGATTTTTAAATAACGAAAGGAGACGGATATGGTTATCAGTGTAATGGTTCCCTTGTTATTGTTTTTGGGTAGATAGAAAGGTTTAACACAGTCTTAAAAAGGAGAATAGATGAAAAAAATACAATTTGTTTTGATGTCAAGCTTCGTTTTGGGAGCTTGTCAACTAGCGGTAATTAGTGGATCAGCAGATGAGCTAAATGCTAAGGAGGCGACTACCGAACTAGCCAGTGGTTCTGTTGAGAATGGTGAAGCGAGTAATGTAGAGGTTTCTTCTGAGAAAGCTTCCGATCAAGTGTCTGAGAAGGTTGATTCTAGTAGTGAAAGCAAGGAAAATTTACTCTCTCACTCAGTACAGACAGAAGTGATTGAGGAGAAAGTTAGCTCCGAAGAGATTTCGGTTGAAACTTATGAAAAGAATCTTGAAAATGTGACACAAATCTCTTACAGCGACGTCACCAATATGCTAACTGAAGATGGTGGTGATCATATTCTGTATATTGGTCGGCCAAGCTGTTATTATTGCCGCCAAAACTCTCCCGTTTTAAAGGATTTTAATGCTTTAATCAATGGTCAACTCCTTTATTACAACACGGATTCAGATCATTTGGATCGTGATTCTCGTAAGGTTTTGTTTGATAAGTTGGGAATTCCGGGTACTCCGAGTGTGATTCACCTAAAAAATGGTCAATTGGTTTCTGGTTACTTGGGTAGTGCACCAGATGCTCAAGCTATTTATCAGGCCGTTTTTGCTGGCGAAAATGATAAAACTGAGTTGTCAGAGGTAAGGGAAGAGGCAGCAAAATCGGAGAATCCATTGCCCGAACCATCACCTGAAAGCCTAATTAAAGAAGCTGATAAGTCTTTAAACAGTATTTCTGAGCCATCAGTTACTAGCGTGGTGTCTCAACTTAAACAGGTGTTTTGGAGCCTGACAACTCTTCTTAAAAATTTTCTAGGGAAAATATTCTAATTTATATCTTATTTTCCTTAAAGTTTGGACTAGCAATTTATCACAAAGAAAGGTAAATACATGACAGTACTAGAGGTGATAGGGTTAAACTATAGTTTTGGGAAGCAACCTGTCTTGGATGATATCTCGTTAACCTTGGAAAAGGGGGATATTGCTGGGCTGATTGGCAATAATGGTGCAGGAAAGACGACCTTAATGAAATTAATTTCGGGTATCTTAGAGAGGACTAATGGAACTATTGACTTAAAAACTAAAACTGTGGGTGCCTTAATAGAAACTCCGGCTTTATATCCCAACATGACGGTTGAAGCTAACCTTAAGTTTTATTGCAGACTTTATCATAAAGATTATTCATTGATTGATTGCTATAAAGAAGATTTAGAGGTGGCAACCTATCTCAAACGCAAGGCTTCCAAGTTGTCCTTGGGTATGAAGCAACGTGTAGGTTTGTTTATCGCTTTAATTGCATCAGACGAATTTATCCTTCTTGATGAACCTACTAACGGTCTGGACCCTAATGGTATCAATAGTCTTCTAATCTTGATTGAAAGGCTAGCTAAAAATCATGGTCTAACTTTTATCATTTCTAGCCACATCCTATCCAATCTAGAACAGGTTTGTACAAAAAACTATTTGTTGAAGAATCACAAATTGACTTGTTTGGACGATGATGCAAATGCCAAATATAAAATTTACACTGAGGATTTGAGCATGAAGTCTTTGATGACCTTACTAAAACTAAATGACCTTGCTTTTGAACGTCAAAGGCATGACATTCTGGTTAAAGGAATAGAAAAGATTAAACAGGTTTTGGGACAGGAGGGAATTCCTTTCACATATGAAAAAGCAGGATTGAGTGAGGTACTTTTTAATGGCAACTAAATTGAGAACGGTATTTTTAAAGCAAGAATGTGTGACAAAGAGTGCCTTTATTTGTCTTGTATTGCCAGGGTTGATTGGTGCGATTGTTATCTTATGTGATGGCTATAAGGGGTCTTATCTTGGTCCATCTGCGATTATAGCTAGTTATTCTTTTATAGTGGATATCGTCTTTGCTTACTTAGCTGTATCCAGTTTGGGAAGAGAATTTCAGAATCGAACGATTAATATGATTCGGGTGAGTGACTTATCTGGTCTAGAGGTGATTCTCAGAAAGCTTCTGAGCTTCCTTATCTTATCCATAGTTGCAGCTACTATCTTGGTTTTAGAGTTGATTTTTTACAAGTACTCTGTGCAACATGTCTATTTTCCTTTATGGGACTATATCAGAAAAATCTATGTTGATTTCCTAGCTTATGGAGCTTTTGTTTATATGGTTTCAACTTTGGTTATCTTACTTTTAAAGAATACCTTAACAGCTTTTGTAACAGTCTATTTTGGGGTAACAGGAATGACCTTCTTTACACTCTATTTGGCTAGTTTAGGGGCTACCATGACTAAGCTGATGACTTACGTGCCGTTTAGTTTTATGAGAGCAGTCTTTACTAGCGGTCAACAGTTCTTTAATCTTCGTGAAGCCTTTGTTTTGTTTTCTTGGACCCTGTTTTTGCTCCTTTTGACGCCAGCAATTTACAAAAAGCGAGCCTATGTGTAATGCTTATAAAGTCAGAGTTTTATCTGGCTTTTTCTTTATACAATCAAAAAAACAGGCTAAACTGTCGATTTCATCCTTTAGAATCTGAAAATTTGGTATAATTAATCTAAAATACCTAAGGAGTCATTCAGATGCAACATAGACTTGAACGATTTGATGCGAAACTTGCTCAATCAGGGCTTGATGCCTTGCTTGTGACAGGACAAAATAATATTTACTATTTGACGAATTTCTGGGGGACAAATGCGACTGTTTTCATTACGAAAAATCGTCGTCTCTTTTTAACAGATTCACGTTATACGCTTATAGCTAAACAATCTGTGCATGGTTTTGATATTATCGAAAGTAAAGACCCTCTTAAAGATATTGTTAAACTGATTGAAGCTGACAAACTTGAAACAATCGGTTTTGATAATCAGGTGTCATTCGCTTATTATCAAGGGCTCCAAGCTATTTTTGAAGGTTACACTTTGTCACCACAAAATAACTTTATGGAAGAGTTACGTATGATTAAGGATGATAAAGAATTGGCGACTATACGTAAGGCTTGTTCTATTTCAGACCGTGCTTTCACAGATGTTCTTGATTTTATTAAGTCGGGTCAAACGACAGAACTCCAAGTGGCCAACTTCCTTGATTTCCGTATGCGTGAGTATGGGGCTTCTGGAACTTCCTTTGAGTCTATCATTGCCTCAGGCTACCGTTCAGCCATGCCTCACGGTGTAGCTTCAGAAAAGGTTATCCAGTCAGGTGAGACCTTGACGATGGACTTTGGTTGTTACTACAAGCACTATGTTAGTGACATGACTCGTACTATCCATATTGGGGACACGACTGATGAGGAGCGTGAGATTTACGATATTGTTTTACGTTCTAATCAGGCTTTGATTGATGCTGCTAAGGCTGGTATGACACGTCGTGACTATGATAAGGTTGCGCGTGACGTTATTGTTGAAGCGGGCTATGGTGCCCACTTTACACATGGTATCGGACACGGTATTGGTCTTGACATTCACGAAATTCCTTACTTTGGGAATTCTGATGAGACCATTGAGGCTGGTATGGTCTTGACGGATGAACCAGGTGTCTATTTGGCTGATAAATATGGTGTTCGTATTGAAGACGACATTATTATCACTGAGAATGGTTGTGAGTTGATTACACTTGCACCTAAGGAATTGATTGTGCTCTAAGATTTGGAGGAAAGATTTATGCCAAACCGTCTTTCTTGGCAAGACTATTTTATGGCTAATGCTGAGCTAATTTCTAAACGTTCTACCTGTGATCGTGCTTATGTTGGGGCTGTTTTGGTCAAGGACAATCGTATTATTGCTACTGGTTATAACGGTGGGGTTTCTGAGACTGATAACTGTAACGAAGTAGGTCACTATATGGAAGATGGCCACTGTATCAGAACGGTTCACGCAGAGATGAATGCCCTCATTCAGTGCGCTAAAGAAGGTATTTCAACTAAAAATACAGAGATTTATGTGACGCATTTTCCTTGTATAAACTGTACTAAAGCTCTCTTGCAGGCTGGTATCGTTAAGATTACTTATAAGGCCAACTATCGTCCTCATGGCTTTGCTATGGAACTGATGCAGCAAAAGGGTGTTTCTTATGTCCAACATGATGTTCCAGAGGTTCGTTTGGGAATGGATGACTAGTTCTTTTCTTTGTAAAGAGCTTAGGGCTAGGGCCTGATTCTATAAAACATTTGAGCCCTACTCTCATTTATGGTAGAATAAACTGATAATAATTTTTACAAAGAGGTATTTAATAATGATTGAAGCAAGTAAACTCCGTGCGGGTATGACTTTCGTAACTAATGATGGCAAATTGATTAAAGTTCTTGAAGCTAGCCACCACAAGCCTGGTAAAGGTAATACTATCATGCGTATGAAATTGCGTGATGTGCGTTCTGGGTCAACATTTGACACTAGCTACCGTCCAGAAGAAAAATTTGAACAAGCAATCATCGAAACAGTACCAGCACAATACTTGTACCAAATGGATGATACTGCGTACTTCATGAATACTGAAACATATGACCAATATGAAATTCCAGTAGCTAACGTTCAAGAAGAATTGAAATACGTCCTTGAAAACTCAGACGTCAAAATTCAATTCTACGGAACAGAAGTTATCGGTGTTCAAGTACCAACAACTGTTGAATTGACTGTTACTGAAACACAACCATCAATCAAAGGTGCAACAGTTACAGGTTCAGGTAAACCTGCAACACTTGAAACTGGTCTTGTGGTTAACGTTCCAGACTTTATCGAAGCTGGTCAAAAATTGGTTATCAACACAGCTGAAGGTACTTACGTATCACGTGCCTAAGCCTAACTAAGTCTTTCAAATCAATGGTTTGAAGGCTTTATTTTCCAAACTAACGGAAAGGAAACATGGGATGACTACAGAAAATATCGGTGAAATCGTTATTGCCCCTCGTGTGCTTGAAGTGATTACAGGTATCGCTGCAACTAAAGTGGAAGGTGTTTACGCCCTTCAAAACAAAAATGTCACTGACAGCCTTAGCAAAACAAGCTTGGGCCGTGGTGTTTACCTCCAAACGGAGGAAGATGGTACAGTAAACGCTGATATCTACGTTTCTCTTCAGTATGGCGTTAATGTTCCTGCGGTTTCGATTGAGATTCAAAAAGCAGTCAAAGCCGCTATCTATGATATGGCCGAAGTGGCAATTTCAGATGTTAACGTCCACGTTGAGTCTATTGTCACTGAGAAATCACAAAAACCAGACTTGGCTGAATTGTTTAACGAGGATTTTTTGAATGACTAATATCTTTAAAGATTCACGTCGTGACCTTCGTGAGCGTGCTTTTCAAACGCTCTTTGCTCTGGAATTTGGTGGTGAAGTCCTAGAACAAGCGCATTTTGCTTATACCTTTGACAAACCAATTGGGGAAGAAACTGAAGTTGATGTACCAGCTTTTCTTCTTAACTTGGTTACTGGTGTTCGAGGAGATTTGGCTCAACTTGACAGTCAGATTGAATCAAAATTGAAAGAAGGTTGGAGTCTCTCACGGCTGATTGTGACTGACCGTACCCTTCTTCGTTTGGGACTTTATGAAATCACGTCTTTTGAGGAAACACCAGGACGTGTGGCTATTAATGAAATTATTGAAATTGCCAAAAAATATTCTGATGAAACATCTGCTAAGTTCATTAACGGTGTGCTTAGTCAGTTTGTGACAGATGAAGCCTAAGACAAGGAAGTTGAAGCACTGTTTCAACTTCTTTTTTCTACAAATTAGACAAGAAAAAAATCGCAAGTGGAGATTTCTTGCGATTTTTTCTTTATATACTACCACCAGAAATGAGGTTTACTGGTAGTACATAATCACGATTAACGGGTTCGCCTTTAATTTTCTTTAGGAGAATTTCCACACACAACTTGGCGATTTCTTCCAAGGGTTGCTGGATAGTGGCTAGTTCTGAGTGGAAGTGACGGATAAAGGCAGTACCGTCATAACCAATGATTTTTAAATCATCTGGAATAGAAAGTCCTAGATGCTTCGCCACCTTCATAACTAAGATAGCTGTTAAATCATCAGAAACAAAGATGCCATCTGGATGTTCACGAGAAATAATCGATTTGATTTCCATCTCGCGACGCATGAGCGACAAATCATTTGGAACAGGACAGATAATACCATGTTTGTCCAATTCATAATTAAAACCAAGCTGTCGAAGTCCCGTTGGAGAGTCAGAATTATCATAGCCTGTAATCATGACAATACGCTGACAGCCAGCCTTTAGCAGAGCTCTTGCAGCTAATTTTCCCCCTTCAAAGTTATCGGATGAGATAATGGGGATCTTTGGAGCCAGATTACGGTCGAAGGCGACAATAGGAGCTTCAACCTTCTCATAATCTTCGATACCAAGATTGTGACTGGACGAGATGATGCCATCACATTGGTTGGCGGCAAGCATCTCCAAATAGTCCTTTTCCTTGTTAGGATCATGCTCACTGTTACAGATGATTGTTTTGTAACCTTGTTTAAAGAGCTCGTCCTCAAGGCGTTCGATAAGCTCAGCGTAAAAAATGTTGGAAATATTTGGAAAAATCAAGCCAACGAGTTTGGCCGATTTTCCTTGGAGACCTCGAGCCAGGTTGTTAGGTTTATAGTTTAGCTCATGCATAGCAGCGTGAACCTTGTCAATGGTCTTTTGTGAGAGGTAGCCCTTTTTGTTTATGACGCGGGAAACTGTGGTTGGGCTTACACCAGCAAGTTCGGCAACGTCAGTAAGCTTTGCGACCATAAATCACCTTAGTATTTTAAATCGAAGTAGTGACCAGAAACCTTTCCTGATGCCACTTTGATACCAGTTTGTTCTGCACTTGGGAAGACACGGCTAGTGAAGACCTTTTCACCTTTGTTAAAGAAGATTTCAATGATTGAATTATCTACAAAGATGTTAGCTGTAGCAGCTTGACCGGCCTCAAGACTACATTCACGACTTGTTCCAAAGTCTGTAGCATACTGTTCACCAGCTTTAGAACGGTCAAGAATAACTTTTCCGTTTTCAGTATCAACGGTAAGTGACAAGCCATTTCCTTCTTGGTCTGCGAAAAGAACAAGCTCGGTTTGACTATTAGCTTGGAAGTTAAGTTCAAGCTCGTAAGTATTAGTTGTAGCTGTTTTTTCAGCGAAATCTTCTTGGTTAGCACGTAAGCTTGTAATAGCTTCTACTGGGTATTGGTAAAGTTTGCCATCTTTAATAGACAACTCTTTAACCAAGCTCATAGCACCTTGGTAGTCGTATTTGTCAGTTGGGTAGTCCACGTCTGGAAGACCAATCCAACTAACAATAAGGGCACGACCATCTGGAGTATTAAATCCTTGAGTAGCATAGGCTTCGAACCCGTAGTCTAAGTTGATAATTGGCGTACCATCAACAAGGGCAGGTTTCTCAGGATCGAAATCTTGGAAAATCTTATAAGTGTTAGGGTAGATATTACCGTAGTTAAGTTCAACTTTATCAAGCCCTTGAGGGCTATAGAGAAGAACAGGTTTGCTATCTACAAAGACGAGGTTAGGACACTCAATCATGTATTCTGAGCCAGTGCCACCAAAGTCGAGGTCACCAACTTCAACCCAGTTTTCAACATTATTATCAACTGCCTTGTAAAGTTTGATGAAACCTTGTTTATCGTGGTTTTGGGCTCCTACGATAGCGTAGAATTGACCCTTGTAATCAAAAATCTGTGGGTCACGGAAGTGTTCAGTAGCATCAGCGGGTTGTTTGATAAGAACTTTATCGAATTTTTCGATGTTGCCGTCTTTATCCATCCAGGCACCGATTTGGCGTGGGTCACGAACCCAATTTGCATCACGAACGTTCCCAGTATAGAAGATAAAGAGTTTATCACCGATTTGATAAGCAGAACCAGAGTAGGCACCGTGGCTGTCATTTTCGTGATCTGGTAGGAGTTTAACACCAGTTTCTGTGAAGTGCACCAAGTCTTCAGATTCAGTATGAACCCATTGTTTCAAACCGTGAGCAGCTCCAAACGGCCAGCTTTGGTAGAAAAGTTGGAACTTACCATTAAAGTAAGAAAAACCATTTGGGTCATTAAGAAGCCCTGTTTTTGGTTCAATATGATAACTGGTACGCCAAGGTGATTTGGCAACATTTTCTTTAATATGTTTTTTCTCTTCATTTGTCCAATCTTCATATGGACGGTAACGAACTTCTGTTGGTAGATTCATATAAAGTGATCTCCTAATCTATTTGTTAGTAATATAGTAAACGTTTTACATAGAAAAATCAATGATTTACCACAAAAAAATAAAAAAATATGTTAAACGGTTGACATATAACAAAAACATGATAAAATAAATATCGTAAAGAACAGCGAAACGCTTTCAAAAAACAAATTTCATTAAGGAGATTTTTGCAAATGGATAACAAACAAATTGCAAAAGAAGTCATCGAAGCCCTCGGTGGACGTGAAAATGTTAACAGTGTTGCTCACTGTGCAACTCGTCTACGTGTGATGGTTAAAGATGAAAACAAAATCAACAAAGAAAAAGCTGAGAACATCGAAAAAGTTCAAGGTGCTTTCTTTAACTCAGGTCAATACCAAATGATCTTTGGTACAGGTACTGTTAACAAGATTTACGACGAAGTCGTTGCTCAAGGACTTCCAACAGCATCTAAAGACGAACAAAAAGCAGAAGCTGCTAAACAAGGGAACTGGTTCCAACGTGCTATCCGTTCATTCGGTGACGTTTTCGTTCCATTGCTTCCAGCTATTGTAGCGACTGGTCTTTTCATGGGTATCCGTGGAGCCATCAATAACGATACAGTTCTTGGATTGTTTGGTACGACTTCTAAAGCCTTCGCTGCTACTGATTTCTACACTTACACAGTTGTATTGACAGATACAGCTTTCGCCTTTTTCCCAGCCTTGATCTGTTGGTCAGCCTTTAACGTATTTGGTGGCTCACCACTTCTTGGTTTGGTTCTTGGTTTGATGATGGTTAACAACGCTCTTCCAAATGCTTGGGATGTTGCATCAGGTGCTGCAAAACCAATTTACTTCTTTGACTTTATTCCAGTAGTTGGTTACCAAAACTCAGTCCTTCCAGCCTTCTTCGTAGGTTTGATTGGTGCTAAGTTTGAACAATGGGTTCGTAAATGGGTTCCAGATGTTCTTGACCTCCTCTTGCGTCCACTTGTTGTCTTTGCTGTAATGTCAGCCTTGGCCCTCTTTATCATTGGTCCTGTCTTCCACACAGTTGAGAGTTACGTACTTGCTGGTACAGAGTGGATTCTTAACTTGCCATTTGGTCTTGCAGGTCTTGTTCTCGGTGGTATTCACCAAGTTATCGTCGTTACAGGGGTTCACCACGTCTTCAACTTACTTGAAGCTAACCTTATTTCTAATACAGGTAAAGACCCACTTAACGCTATTATCACAGCTGCCATGACTGCCCAAGCTGGTGCAACACTTGCAGTTGGTGTTAAAACTAAAGACTCTAAGTTGAAAGCTCTTGCTTTCCCTGCAACTCTTTCAGCGGTACTTGGTATCACTGAACCAGCTATCTTCGGGGTTAACCTTCGTTTCGGTAAACCATTTATCATGGGTCTTATCGCTGGTGCTGCCGGTGGTTGGTTGGCATCAATCCTTAACCTTGCTGGTACAGGGTTTGGTGTAACAATCGTTCCTGGTACTCTTCTTTACCTTAACGGGCAAGTACTTAAGTATGTGATCATGGTACTTGTTACCCTTGCTCTTGGTTTCACTCTTACATGGCTCTTTGGATACAAGGAAGAAGAAGTTGAAGCTCTTGAAGAAGTTGTTGCTGAAGATATCGCTTCAGCAGGTTCAGCTCCAGTTGAATTGCAAGCTGAAACAATCGCTGCTCCACTTAAAGGTCAAGTTGTAGCTTTGGAAAATGTTAATGACCCAGTCTTCTCATCAGGAGCTATGGGTAAAGGTGCGGCTATCAAACCTTCAGGTAACCAAGTGGTTGCACCATTTGATGGTGAAGTGCAAATCGCCTTCCCAACAGGTCACGCTTATGGTCTTAAATCTGATAAAGGTGCTGAAGTGCTTATCCACGTCGGTATTGACACTGTCTCACTTGATGGTAAAGGGTTTGATGCTAAAGTTAAAGCCAATCAACGTGTTAAAAAAGGTGATGTCTTGGCTACCTTCGATAGCTCAGTTATCACAGGTGCAGGACTTGACGATACAACTATGGTAATCGTTACAAATACTGCAGACTTCGAAGATGTTTCGTCAGTAGCAACTGGATCAGTTGCTGAAGGTGCTGACTTCATCGCAGTTAAATAATAATCTAGAAAAGTCGAAGCTATTTCGGCTTTTTTAGTTAAATGTCAGATAAAGAAAAGAGATAAGTTCGGGTGTCTAAGACTGGTGAATCGAACGGAATATAGATTGTCTTTTACGCCACTTTTCTTTATAATTAAGATAGTAATTTATAGATCACAAAAGGAGATAGCTTGCATATGGCTAAACTTTACGGAAGCTTGGAAGCTGGTGGTACAAAATTTGTTTGTGCTGTTGGTGATGAAAATTTCCAAGTCGTTGAAAAGACCCAATTCCCAACCACTACACCATACGAAACAATCGATCGTACCGTTGCCTTCTTCAAACGTTATGAAGACCAATTAGCTGGAATTGCCATTGGTTCATTCGGTCCCATTGATGTTGATCCTAACTCAGAAACATACGGTTATGTTACCTCAACGCCAAAACCACACTGGTCAAACGTTGACCTTCTTGGTTTGATTGCAAAAGAGTTTAATATTCCTTTCTATTTTACGACGGATGTTAACTCATCTGCCTATGGTGAGACACTTGTTCGTAAAGGTGTTAAGAGTCTTGTTTATTACACTATCGGAACTGGTATCGGTGCAGGTGCTATTCAAAATGGTGAATTCATTGGTGGTGTTGGCCACACTGAAGCAGGTCACGTTTATGTTCCTCTTCACCCTAATGATGTTGCTAATGAGTTTAACGGAACTTGTCCTTTCCACCGTGGTTGCTTGGAAGGGTTGGCTGCTGGGCCATCGCTTGAAGCTCGCACAGGTATTCGTGGAGAGTTGATTGAGCAAAATTCTGAAGTGTGGGATATTCAAGCTTACTATATTGCTCAAGCTGCTGTTCAAGCAACTGTTCTCTATCGTCCTGAAGTTATCGTCTTTGGTGGTGGAGTAATGGGTCAAGAGCATATGCTTCGTCGTGTTCGTGAAAAATTCACAGTTCTTTTGAATGGTTACCTCCCAGTACCAGATGTGACTGAGTATATTGTTACCCCTGCTGTTTCAGGTAATGGCTCTGCGACACTTGGTAACTTTGCCCTTGCCAAAGATGTGGCGGATAAACAAGCAAACAAGTAAGAATTGTCAAATCGCTTTAAGAGATACTCTTAAGGCGTTTTGCGCTATTCAGGAAGATTTATAAGGTCGGTGGTTTGACACTTGCCCAGGTTTAGAAAATCTAGGCAGGGTCGTCTGAAGACGGCCGTGGTATATGATATTTTAAGTGATTATATCGGTTAATAATGATGTTGCAGGTTGGAGAATTGATGGTCAAATGGAGGGTGCTGTCAATCAATCTAAAGAGGCTTAAATATGAGTAGAGAACAAGTTTTAGCAGACCTTTTTAAAGGCATCAAAGTTGGAGAGACCTATTATTTTGAAGGGGCTTATTACCGTTTGAAAGATTATGGCGACCACATTTATGGCTTGCAACGAGCGGTTCCAGGCATGTGTGGTGAAAAGACGGCCTCTCCCAGCCTTAAATTTCACTGGGAAAATGGGGCTTTGGACTATCAATTTTATGTGGATTTTGAAGCTAGTCCAATGCTTATGAAGGCTTATAGCAGCTCTGATCGAGCTTTCTTTGACCAAGCCTTTGATAAGCTCTTGCAGGATTTTCAGAAAATCCTAGAGGAGTAAGAACTATCTGAGGGAAAATCCTAAAGTGATATTGTCGTTATTTTCAGTGAATCTAATAAAAAAGTTTTAGTTTATTTGTCAATCCGTTGTGAAAGGCTTTAAACTAGGGCTTTTTTCTTTTGTCAATCCTTGTGTGATTTCTTGTTTAAAGGGTGTTTTTGTGGTAAAATATGGAGATAAAGACTGTCGAAAGGAAATAAGATGGCAAATATATTACGCAAAATCATTGAAAATGATAAAGGCGAAATTAAGAAACTAGAAAAAACTGCCAAGAAAGTTGAGGGCTATGCAGATGCAATGGTAGCCCTTTCAGATGAAGAACTTAAGGCAAAAACAGATGAATTTAAAAAACGATATCAAAACGGAGAAAGCCTAGACCAACTCTTGCCAGAGGCATTTGCGGTTGTTCGTGAAGGGGCAAAACGTGTCCTTGGACTTTTCCCATACCGTGTGCAAATCATGGGTGGTATTGTTCTTCACCATGGTGACGTACCAGAGATGCGTACAGGGGAAGGGAAAACCTTGACGGCGACAATGCCTGTTTACCTTAACGCTATTTCAGGTGAAGGTGTACACGTTATTACCGTTAACGAATACCTTTCAGAGCGTGACGCAACTGAAATGGGTGAGCTTTATAGTTGGCTTGGCTTGTCAGTAGGGATTAACCTTTCTGCCAAATCACCAGCTGAAAAGCGTGAAGCCTATAACTGTGATATCACTTACTCAACCAACTCAGAGGTCGGTTTCGACTACCTCCGTGATAACATGGTTGTTCGTAAGGAAAACATGGTACAACGTCCTTTGAACTATGCCTTGGTCGATGAGGTTGACTCGGTTCTTATTGATGAAGCTCGTACACCATTGATTGTATCAGGTCCTGTAAGTTCAGAGACTAACCAGTTGTATCATCGTTCAGATGCTTTTGTTAAGACATTGACTGAAGATGATTATGCCATTGATGTTCCAACCAAAACCATTGGTTTGAATGACTCTGGTATTGATAAGGCCGAAGAATTCTTCAACTTGGATAACTTGTACGATATTGACCATGTAGCCTTGACTCACTATATTGATAATGCCCTTCGTGCCAACTATATCATGTTGCATGATATTGACTATGTGGTAAGTCCGGAGCAAGAAATCCTTATCGTTGACCAATTTACTGGTCGTACTATGGAAGGTCGTCGTTTCTCTGATGGACTTCACCAAGCTATTGAAGCTAAAGAAGGCGTACCAGTTCAAGAGGAAACCAAGACATCTGCCTCAATCACTTACCAAAATATGTTCCGTATGTACAAGAAATTGTCAGGTATGACTGGTACAGGTAAGACTGAGGAAGATGAGTTCCGTGAAATCTATAACATGCGAATCATTCCGATTCCAACCAACCGTCCAATTCAACGTATTGACCATGATGACCTTCTTTACCCAACCTTGGATGCCAAATTCCGTGCGGTAGTGCAAGATGTCAAACGTCGTTATGAAAAGGGTCAACCAGTTCTTGTTGGTACCGTTGCCGTTGAAACATCTGACTTGATTTCTAAGATGCTGGTTGAAGCAGGTATTCCTCACGAAGTGCTTAATGCCAAGAACCACGAAAAAGAAGCCCATATCATCATGAATGCAGGTCAACGTGGTGCGGTTACGATTGCGACCAACATGGCCGGTCGTGGTACCGATATCAAACTTGGTGAAGGTGTTCTGGATCTTGGTGGACTTTGTGTCATTGGTACAGAGCGTCACGAAAGCCGCCGTATTGATAACCAGTTGCGTGGTCGTGCGGGACGTCAAGGGGACCCAGGTGAATCTCAATTCTACCTCTCACTTGAAGATGAATTGATGCGTCGTTTTGGTTCTGATCGTGTCAAACATGTCTTGGAACGCTTTAATGCTGATGATGAAGATATTGTCATCAAATCACGTATGTTGACTCGTCAAGTGGAATCAGCTCAAAAACGTGTTGAAGGGAATAACTACGATACACGTAAACAAGTCCTTCAATACGATGACGTTATGCGTGAACAACGTGAAATCATTTACGCTGAGCGTTATGATGTTATCACAGCAGAGCGTGATCTTGAACCTGAAATTAAGGCTATGATTAAGCGTACAATTAATCGTACGGTTGAAGGTCACAGTCGCAATGATCAAGATGAAGCTCTTAGGGCAATCTTGACGTTTGCCCGTCAGGCTTTGGTTCCTGAAAATGCCATCTCACTTAAAGACTTGAAAGAAGTGGGTGAGGTCACTAAACGTAGTGTTAATTATGAAGCTATTAAAGTTTACTTGAATGAATTAGCAGATGATGTTTATGATCGCCAAATCAAGAAATTACGTTCAGAGGAAGCTATCCGTGAATTTCAAAAAGTTTTGATTTTGATGGTTGTTGATAATAAGTGGACAGATCACATTGATGCCCTTGACCAATTACGTAACGCTGTTGGTTTGCGTGGTTATGCGCAAAACAATCCAATTGTTGAGTATCAATCTGAAGGGTTCAAGATGTTCCAAGACATGGTTGGAGCGATTGAATATGATGTGACACGTACCATGATGAAAGCACAAATCCACGAACAATCTCGTGAAAATGTGAATGAACGTGTTTCAACAACAGCAACAGGTAATATCCAAGCACAACAGACAGATGCGAATGGTCAGGATATTGACTTTAGTAAAGTTGGTCGTAATGATTTCTGTCCATGTGGCTCAGGTAAGAAATTTAAAAATTGTCACGGTCGTAAGCAATTTTAGGAAAAAAGAAGTAGGTAATTATTATGGTTTTTAAAGCAGTAAGTAAAAAAATTGATTTTGATGCAGTTAAAGAATCAACTACATTGACAGGTGAAGCTCTTGCCAAGAAACAAGCACGTGATAAAGAACTTGAAGCAATCATTAAGGGTGAAGATGATCGTACGCTAGTGGTTATCGGTCCATGTTCATCTGATAATGAAGAAGCTGTTCTTGATTATGCTCACCGTTTGGCTAAACTTCAAGAAGAAGTTAAAGACAAGGTCTTTATGGTGATGCGTGTTTATACAGCTAAACCTCGTACAAATGGTGATGGTTATAAAGGGCTTGTGCACCAACCTGATGCTGAAGGAAAACCAAACCTTATTAACGGAATTAAAGCGGTACGTAACCTTCACTACCGTGTTATCACTGAAACTGGTATTACGACTGCCGATGAAATGCTTTATCCAGAAAACCTTACATTGGTAGATGATCTTGTATCCTACATTGCCGTTGGTGCACGTTCTGTAGAAGACCAACAACACCGTTTTGTGGCTTCAGGTATTGATGTTCCAACTGGTATGAAGAATCCAACATCAGGTAACCTTAACGTGATGTTTAACGGTATTTATGCTGCACAAAATAAACAAGACTTCCTCTTTAACGGTGAAGAAGTGCAAACTTCAGGTAACCCATTGGCACACGTTATCCTTCGTGGTTCAACGAACGAATATGGTAAAAACGTGCCTAACTTCTACTATGATGATGTTCTTGATACAATTGAACATTATGAAAAAATGGGTCTTGAAAATCCGTTCATCGTTATTGACACCAACCATGATAATTCAGGTAAACGTTACTTGGAACAAATCCGTATCGTTCGTCAAACCTTGATTAACCGTGATTGGAATGAAAAAATCAACAAAGTTGCACGTGGCTTCATGATTGAATCTTACCTTGAAGATGGTCGTCAAGATGCACCAGATGTTTATGGTAAATCAATTACAGACCCATGTCTTGGTTGGGCTAAGACAGAAGAATTGGTTCGTGAAATTCACGACACTTTGTCAAAAAAATAAGATAACAGAAACCATATGTGGGGAGTGAGACGTTTGGGTGACCAAACGGTTCGCTCTCTTTTCGCAAAGAGAGGGAATTAAATGGGAATTCACCAAAATAGTCCGCTTATTGATGCGGCGGAAGTTAGAAAATTGCATGCCCTTACAGGAGATGCCTTAGCAGCCAAGCAAGATAATGATGAGGCTTTGGCAAAAATTATCAAGGGGGAGGACAAACGTCTCCTCTTGGTTATCGGGCCATGTTCATCTGATAATGAAGAGGCTGTTCTTGATTATGCCCATCGTCTGGCTCAGCTTCAGGAAGAAGTGAAAGACAAGATTTTCATCGTTATGCGTGTTTATACAGCTAAACCACGTACTAATGGAGATGGTTATAAAGGTCTTATTCACCAACCAGATGCAGAAGGTGACGTAGACCTTCTTGCGGGAGTTAAGGCTGTTCGTCACCTGCAATCACGTATTATTATTGAAACAGGTTTGCCTATTGCAGACGAGATGCTTTACCCATCAAACCTTGACTTTTTTGAGGATTTGCTTAGCTACCATGCTATTGGCGCACGTTCGGTTGAAGACCAAGAACACCGCTTTGTAGCTTCAGGTATTGATGTGCCAATTGGCTTGAAGAACCCAACGTCAGGAAATTTGAATGTCATGTTTAATGGTATATATGCTGCGCAAAACCAACAGCACTTCATTTTTAATGGAGCTGAAGTCAAGACAGATGGGAACCCATTGGCGCATGCTATTTTGCGTGGGGCTAACAATGAAAATGGTCAAAATCTTGTCAATTACCACTATGAGGATTTGGTTAAGGCTTTGGATAAATACAGTACCTTTGGTTTGGAAAATCCATTTATTCTTGTTGATACCAACCATGATAACTCTGGTAAAAACTTTATTGAGCAGGTTCGAATTGTGCGTGAAGTCCTTCTTAACCGTGAGTGGGATGAGCGTATTGCAGATACTGTGCGTGGCTTCATGATTGAGTCTTATCTTGAGGATGGTCGTCAAGATACGCCTGAAATTTACGGAAAATCAATCACAGATCCGTGTCTTGGTTGGGCTAAGACAGACAGTCTTATTCGTGAAATTCATGACCGACTATAGTAAGCAGCTATGATTATTGGACATGGTATAGACTTGCAGGAAATTTCAGCTGTGAAAAGGGCTTATGATCGCAATCCACGTTTTGCAAAGAAGGTCTTGACGCCAAAAGAATGGGAGCGCTTTGAGTCTCTTTCTGGGAATCGTCAGATGTCCTATTTAGCAGGACGTTGGGCCGGTAAAGAAGCTTTTTCAAAAGCTTGGGGTACTGGAATAGGAGCGGTTGGTTTCAAGGATATTGAAATTTTGAACAATGACAAAGGAGCTCCTGTGGTAACCCAGTCACTTTTTGAGGGAAAAGTCTTCATCTCGATTTCCCATAGTGGTGATTTTGTTCAGGCAAGTGTCATTTTAGAAGAAAATTAAGAGATAGGTGTTGGAAGAGGATAGCTTATGATTTCAAGTTTACATCGACCAACCTTGGCAAAGGTTGATCTATCAGCAATTTCAGAAAATATTGAACAAGTGGTTAGTCATATTCCTAAAAAGGTAAAGACTTTTGCAGTTGTTAAGGCAAATGCTTATGGTCATGGAGCAGTCGCAGTGGCTAAGCAGGTGTCTGAACAGGTAGACGGTTTTTGTGTGTCCAATCTGGACGAAGCGCTTGAACTCCGTCAAGCTGGCTTAGAGCAGCCAATACTCATTTTGGGAGTGGTTTTGCCGGATGGTGTTCCCTTGGCTATTCAAGAAAATATTACTCTGACAGTGGCCTCACTTGATTGGTTGGCGCTGGCTCAGAAACAAGGGCTTGATTTGACAGGCTTGACCTGCCATATTAAGGTTGATTCAGGTATGGGTCGTATTGGGGTGCGTAGCCAAGAAGATGCAGATAGCTTAATTGCTGGTCTGAAGACACTTGGTGCCGATGTCGAAGGTATTTTTACCCATTTTGCAACTGCTGATGAGGCGGACGATAGTAAATTCAAGCGCCAATTGGCCTTCTTCACAAATTTGGTGGAAAATTTGGCTGACCGTCCTCGTCTGGTACACGCAAGCAACTCAGCGACAAGTATCTGGCATGCCGAAACCGTCTTTAATGCGGTACGTTTGGGTGTTGTCATTTATGGTCTCAATCCTAGTGGTAGTGCTTTGAATCTTCCTTATAAGATTCGTCCTGCCCTAAGTTTGGAAACAGCTCTTGTTCATGTTAAAACCCTACCAGCAGGTCAAGATGTCGGTTATGGTGCCACTTATACAACGACGACTGACGAGGTTATTGGTACGATTCCAATCGGATATGCGGATGGTTGGACTAGAGATTTACAAGGCTTTCACGTTATTGTGGATGGTCAATTTTGCCCGATTGTTGGGCGCGTGTCTATGGACCAAATTACCATTCGCTTGCCTAAAGTCTATCCCCTAGGTACTCCTGTTACGCTTATTGGTGAAAATGGGAGAGCAAGCATCACTGCGACAGAGGTGGCTGAAAAACGTGGTACTATCAACTACGAAGTTCTTTGTTTACTTAGTGATCGTGTCCCTCGCAGTTATGAGTAAAAGAGAGAAATCCAGCTTTCGGCTGGATTTTTTGCTTTTCGTGAAGACTCATCTCATGTGATATAATAGCTGGTAAGACTTCCTCTTTTACGAGGGACAGAACACGATAGAAATGATAGAGGATATGATTCAATTAGATTCACCAATTGCGGATTTGAAAGGCTTTGGGCCTAAGTCCGCTGAAAAATTTACCAAATTAGATTTGCACACGGTTGGGGACCTCTTGCTTTATTTTCCTTTCCGATATGAGGATTTTAAGAGTAAATCTATTTTTGAACTGATGGATGGCGAGAAGGCTGTTATTACGGGAACAGTGGTGACGCCTGCCAATGTGCAGTATTATGGCTTTAAACGTAATCGTCTGAGCTTTAAAATCAAGCAGGGTGAGGCTGTGATTGCCATTAGTTTCTTTAATCAGCCTTATCTTGTGGACAAGATTGAGATGGGGGCAGAAGTGGCTATCTTTGGCAAGTGGGACCAGAAGAAGTCGGCTGTGACTGGTATGAAAGTCTTGGCTCAAGTTGAGGACGATATGCAGCCAGTTTACCATGTGGCTCAAGGTGTCAGTCAAGATCAGCTGATAAAGGCCATAAAGGCGGCTTTCGAAAGTGGGGCTATTGAGTTGTTGAAGGAAAGTCTCCCCCAGGTGCTGATGGACAAGTATCGTCTCATGGGACGTCAAGAGGCTGTGCGTGCCATGCATTTTCCAAAAGATTTGGCTGAATATAAGCAGGCCCTACGCCGAACAAAGTTTGAGGAACTCTTTTATTTTCAAATGAACTTACAGGTGCTAAAGGCTGAAAATAAATCGGAGACTAATGGTCTAGCAATCGCTTACGATGAAAGCAAAATCAAAGCCAAGATTGCTTCCTTGCCTTTCCCTTTGACGCAGGCTCAGGAGCGCAGTCTAGCAGAAATCCTAACTGATATGCAATCTGGAGCTCACATGAACCGTCTCTTACAAGGAGATGTGGGTTCAGGGAAAACAGTTATCGCTAGCCTGGCCATGTATGGGGCTTACACGGCAGGATTTCAGTCTGCCCTTATGGTACCGACGGAAATCTTAGCAGAGCAGCATTATCAGAGTTTACAGGGGCTTTTTCCCGAGCTAGAGGTAGTGCTCCTAACTTCTGGGATGAAGGCAGCGGATAAGAAAGTAGCGCTTTCCAAAATTGAATCTGGAGAGGCTCAGATGATTGTAGGGACTCACTCCTTGATTCAGGATGCTGTGACTTATCATAAACTTGGGTTGGTTATAACCGATGAGCAACACCGTTTTGGGGTTAATCAACGTCGTATTTTCCGTGAGAAGGGAGACAATCCTGACGTTCTCATGATGACAGCGACCCCTATCCCTAGGACCTTGGCTATCACCGCTTTTGGGGAAATGGATGTGTCTATCATTGATCAGATGCCAGCTGGACGTAAGCCCATTATTACCCGTTGGGTTAAACATGAGCAGCTGGACACCGTATTGACTTGGATCAAGGGCGAGTTGGAAAAAGATGCTCAGGTCTATTTTATTTCTCCCTTGATTGAAGAGTCTGAGGCTCTTGATTTGAAAAATGCTGTTGCCCTTCATCAGGAACTCACAGAGTTCTTTGGAGATTCAGCTACGGTAGCTCTGATGCATGGTCGTATGAAGAATGATGAAAAAGACCAAATTATGCAGGCGTTTAAAGATAAGAAATATCAGATTTTGGTATCTACTACGGTAATCGAAGTAGGAGTCAATGTGCCAAATGCGACGGTCATGGTTATTATGGATGCGGATCGTTTTGGACTTAGCCAGCTTCACCAGCTTCGAGGACGTGTAGGTCGTGGCGATAAGCAGTCCTACTGTATTTTGGTGGCTAATCCTAAAAATGATACTGGTAAAAAACGCATGCAGGCCATGTGTGAGAGCACGGATGGCTTTGTTCTAGCTGAGGAGGATCTTAAAATGCGTGGCTCAGGGGAAATCTTTGGGACACGTCAGTCAGGTATTCCTGAATTTCAAGTGGCCGATATTGTGGAAGACTACAATATCTTAGAGGAAGCCAGACGGGTGGCTAGTCAAATTGTCTCTGACCCTAACTGGCGAGAGAATCCTGAATGGCAGGTGCTAGGAGCTTATTTGAGAAGCCAAGGAGAGTTTGACTGAGGAGAAAACTAATGAACAAAAGACGGTTAAAACTAGATTTTTTTGCTATCTTGCATCCCTTGTTTCTTATAATGTTAGGTCTCTTATTTTATTTGTTCGCCTTCATCTTGATTTGGTTTATTACTGGATTGGTAGAGATGATACAAGGAAAGATGGACTTTCATACCTTATATTTTTATTCACTTTTGATCTCTCTACTGTGTTCAGTACTATTCATTATGTATGTAGCTGGTTTCATAGCTCAACTGATTATTCATCTTTGTCATCAAAGGGAAAAAACGCTTCTACCGGTTTGGTGCATGCTTACGGCTGTCCTGGTGCTAGTGCCAGTCTTTGAAGAATTTAGTCTTCTAGGTTCCACTTTGAATTTTAAAGGTTATTTTCTTTCCATAGTTGCCTACATTGCCTATCTTTTTACAAAAATGCCAAAGGTTATCGAAGGTTATCGCTATCATGCGACAATTCGTTATGCTGTCTGGGTGGCTTTGGCACTGGGTATTATCTTATCGATGTTATAGACATATCAACTCTCAGTGGACAACTGAGAGTTTTAAGTTTCTTTCAAGCTTATTAAAAGCTTTCTTTAAGTTAGGGAACCTATAATAAAACCATCAAAACGAGATAGGTTTTGAAAATAAAAGGTTTTGGCTAAGCCAAATCATTCCAAAAATGGAGGACATCATAATGACAGTAAAAATTAAAGTAACCTACAATCCAAATTTCCAAAAGCATCCTCAAGACTTTAAGGTTTATCAAGACTAGTATTGAGCTAGGAAGAGGCAATATTTTCCACTATTCTACGACTTTCATTCCTCAGTTTCCCAAAATCCCTTTTTTCCTTTTTTCATAAACGTAGAATCCCTTTTCCTAAAAAACGAAAAAGCTTAGACGTATGAACGACCAGTCTAGGTGACTAAAATAAGAAGTGCAACTAGTTAGGATTTTCTTGACTGGTTTTTATTTTTTGATTTTTAGACAAAAAGTATCGAAAAACGATAAAAATGTGTTGACAAGGAGAAATAAAGAGTGTAACATATAATTATCGATAAACGATAATAAGTTTTCGATAAAGACAATCTTATTCGCGAAAAAGAGAAATTATATCCTAAAAACTATTTAAGAAAGGAAATACTTATCATGAAAACACTCAAATTAATCATCAACGCTCTTCTTGGTCTTCTTATGGCAATCTACGGTCTTGCAATGCTTGCTTTACTTATTCTTCCTTTTGTGGACGTGGCTAGCCTTTTCCCAGGTGCAGAGGTTCAATACCTTTCTGGTTGGGGTTACTGGCTGGTCGCAGAGCTACAATTTGCTTTCTATCTTGCCTTGATTTGGCTCCTTCGTAAAGAACTTAAGGCCTTTACCTGGAAGGCACTTTGGACAGAAGATTTCTCTCTTTTCTTGAAAAAGGCTGCCCTTCTAACCTTTGTGCCATCAGCCTTGAATATCTTCTTGCAGTTGGGAACGACAGATCACCTAGTAATG
Organism: Streptococcus raffinosi; assembly: GCF_030284685.1. Taxonomy (NCBI): domain Bacteria; kingdom Bacillati; phylum Bacillota; class Bacilli; order Lactobacillales; family Streptococcaceae; genus Streptococcus; species Streptococcus raffinosi. Next base: position 102,100 of record NZ_JASUZV010000004.1, on the reverse strand, counting down.
GACTTCAGCACATCAGTTTGGCTCTTCTTGGCTTCTCTAGCTTGTGATGCTATCCGTCTTCGTAAGGGACAAACAGCTGTCAAATAAGTGAATGTATCTTAGTTGAAAACTAGTAAAATCTTATCTATAAACTAGTATTTTATATTGATATTCGATATAATTGATACTGTTAATAGTTAGCTACTGATTTAGTATAAGGTCAAGGGCTCCTAGAGGCACCTTGGCTTTTTATAGTCTATGCTCCTAAAAAATCAAACTGTCTTTACAATCGAGGTAACACATGACAACTATCTTATTCTATGTTTTAATCGTCCTAGCCTTGGCTGGCTCTAGTTATTATGGTTGGAAATCGGCTAAAAGTGCTAAAAATCGTCAGGAGACGCAAGAACAAAAACGACTTCGTAGTGTTCTCCTGTTCGTTAATGTCCTCCTTTTTGCGGGCTTTTTAAGTCTTGTTATTACCATTCTTAATGATGCCTTTATTCTGACTGGTCACGAAGGACTCTTACAACAAGGTTTGCGTATGCTTCTTGGGTCGGGAGTTACCGTGAAAAGCAAGGGTCCTAGTCTGACGCTTTTTGCAGCAACCATTGATTTCCTTCGTATGGTAGTCAACATAGGTTTCTTGTTGTGCCTACGTGCCTTTCTGATTAACCTTTATCGTTCTGATATTTTCATCGCTAAAAATGCTAAGTTGGTTCGTTGGTCAGCGCATTTGCTAGTTCTTGGGGCTTTTATCAATAATGGTATCTTTACATTTGGAACTGGCAACCAGAGTTATAGTTTCTTTAACATCAGTTATTTGCTAGTTAGCTTTGTCCTCTATGCTGTCGCTATGATTTTGACTAAGGCTAATGCCATTGCTGAGGAAAATGAGTATACCATTTAGGAGGGGCTTATGATTATTGTCAATTTAGACGTTGAACTTGCTAAGAAGAAGATGCGCTCGGGTGAGCTTGCAGAACGGATTGGTATTACCCCAGCCAATCTCTCGGTTCTTAAGACAGGTAAGGCCAAGGCAATCCGTTTTACGACTCTGGATGCCATTTGTAAGGAATTAAATTGTCAACCAGGGGATATTCTTGAATATAGACCAGACGAAGAAAACTAAAAGCCTGAAGCAGTTCAGTCATCTTTCTAGTGACCATGCTTCAAGCTTTTTTATTTTTTCTTCATCCAAGCAATCAGGGCTAGACTGGCTAGCACAGTACCACAGACCATGGCGACATGTGTCTGTGAAACGGTTAGTTCATAGTGGAAATCTTTATTTTCCAATTTATCGGTTGCTTCAATGCTAAGTTTCATGTCTTATCCCTCAATATAATCTTTCAATTCTTGGCCTTCTAGTCCTGCACTAAGTGCAATGAGGAGTTTGAGGCGAGCCTTTGGTGCATTGAGTTCTTTGACAAACATAACGCCTGCTTCTTGGAGTTTAACGCCACCACCTTCGTAGGTATAGACTGGTTCAGCGATACCGTTAAAGCAACGGGAAACGAGTACAACTGGCACTCCCTTGTTCATAAGTGACGTAATTTCTCTAGCAGCTAGTGGTGGGAGGTTTCCGGCGCCTAGTGCCTCAATGACTACCCCGTCAATTTTTTCAGGATCTAGGAGGCTGATGATGCCATCGCCAATTCCCATACCAGCGTAGGCCTTAATGATTGGCACAGTTCCTGAAATTTGTTGCAAGTCAAAGCGAACACGAGGTTCAGCCGTCTTGAACCAAAGAATGTCGTGTTTCATGATGATTCCTAGAGGGCCATGAGTGGGCGTGTGAAAGGTTGCTACGTTTGTGGTATGGGTCTTGGTCACATACTTGGCTGCATGGATTTCATCGTTCATAACGACTAGGACGCCTTTATCGGCAGCCTTGTCATTGCTTGCGACACGAAGGGCTGAGAGATAGTTGTAAACGCCATCACTTCCCAGTTCGTTTGATGAACGCATGGCACCTGTTAGGACGACTGGAATCTCAGGAACAGCCATAGTATCTAGAAAATAGGCTGTCTCTTCAAGGGTGTCTGTACCGTGGGTAATGACCACACCATCATATTGTCCAGCTGTTTCCTTGATTTTTTTGTAAATATCAAGCATGTGGTAGGGGGTGATATGTGGACTAGGAATGTTAAGAAAATCCAGAACGGTCAGTTCTAGGTTGTCCAAATCAAGTCCAACATGGTTCATGGGATTATCAGCGTTTTGACTGACCTTGCCATCGTCATCTGCGGACATGGAAATGGTTCCTCCAGTATGAAGGACGAGAATTTTTTTTGTCATTTGGATACTACTCACTATCATATTTATGTTATAATTTATTTTAGCATAAATGTTAGACGGAGGGGGAGCCAAGTGGCGATTAAAGCAGTCTTTTTTGATATTGATGGGACTTTTTTAAATGACCGAAAACGTGTGTCAACTTCAACCAAAAAGGCTATCAGTCAGATGAAGGAAGATGGCATTTTGGTTGGTTTGGCGACAGGCCGTGGGCCAGGATTTGTTCAGCCTTTCATGGATAATCTAGGTCTGGATTTTGCGGTGACGTATAATGGTCAGTATATCCTTACTCATGATAAGATTCTCTATCAAAATCAACTCCCTAAATCAACGATTTACAACTTGATTCGTTATGCGACCAAGCAACGTAGAGAAATTTCTCTAGGTACGAGTACGGGTCTTGTCGGTTCTAACATCATCAGTATGGGGACTAGCAAGTTTGGTCAAATAGTGAGTCGTATCGTGCCCAAATCTTGGGCTAAGATGGTGGAACGTAGTTTTAAGTCTCTCATTCGTCGTTTTAAACCACAGAGCATGGAAGCTCTCAAAACCATTATGCGTGAACCGGTCTACCAAGTAGTTATGGTAGCGACAGTGGGTGAGACTCAAGCTATTGAGGAGAAATTCCCACACGTTAAGATTACTCGCTCAAGTCCTTATTCTGCGGATATTATTTCTGCTGGGCAATCTAAGCTCAAAGGGATTGCTCATTTAGGTGAGGCATTTGGTTTCGATCTCAGCGAGGTTATGGCCTTTGGAGATTCGGAAAATGACCTGGAAATGTTGTCTGGTGTCGGTATCGGTGTTGCCATGGGAAATGGTGAAGATGAACTGAAGGATCAGGCGACCCATGTCACGGACACCAACAACCAGAATGGGATTGCCAAAGCCCTATCACACTATGGCCTGATTCACTTTGAAACAGAGAATTCATTTACCAGTGATGATGACAACTTTAACAAGGTTAAGGATTTCCATCACTTGATGGATGGCTCTACCAATGATATGCCTCGTGTCTACAGTATTGAGGAAGCTAGTCATCGTTCGGACTTCAAGTTGGAAGAAATCGTCGAATTCCTTTATGCTTCATCAGGTGGGGACAAGCGTGCCTTTGGACAGGCTGTTTTGGACCTGCATGCTGCTCTTGATAAGGCAGCTCTCAAGGTTAGCTCTAAAGAACATTCAGAGTCAACGATGGTTGGTCAGGTTGATGCTTTGACAGATTTGCTTTACTTGACTTATGGCTCCTTTGTCCTTATGGGTGTGGATCCTAAGCCTTTCTTTGATACGGTTCATGAGGCTAATATGGGTAAAATTTTCCCAGATGGTAAGGCTCATTTTGATCCAGTGACCCACAAGATTCTGAAACCAGATGACTGGGAGGAACGCTTTGCGCCAGAACCACATATCAAACTGGAGTTGGATCGTCAGATTCAAAAATCTCTCCAAAGAAACAAGTAAAATGATTGAGTCTTAGTAGAGGTCTACAGATATTTTTGCCTGTGCTAATAAGGTTACATAAAGAATTTTATATCGTATTTAATAAAGGTTTGGACAACTTGTTCCGAACCTTTTTCTAATGAAAATGGCATTTAATAATGTTGCTATTTGTGATAAAATAGAATCATTCTATGTATTTCTAAGGAGATTATTATGACTAAAGCAGATTGGTTAGATTTTTTTGAAGCCATCAATGGTCGTTCAGCGACTGAAGAAGAAATTGCGGCAGCACTTGCGGCTGGAGAATTCCAAGACGATGCCCCAGCTCAGGGAGCTCCAGCGCAACCAGCATTTGCCAATGTACAAGAAGCTCCAGTTCAAGGAGTTCCAGCTCAACCAGGCTTTGCAGCTGCTCAAGAGACTCCAGCTCAAGAAGCGCAACCACAACCAGCATTTGCTGGCACTCAGGAAGCTCCAGTTCAAGGAGCTCCAGCTCAACCAGGTTTTGCAAGTGCTCAAGCAACCCCAGGACAAGCTGTACCGAATCAAGCATTTCAACCTCAAGCAGGTTTTGCGAATGCGCAAGCTGGTCAACAAGCAGCCTTTGCTAACGGTCAACCTCTTCAACCAGGTCAAAATGTTCAATTCATTAATGGTCAAGCAGTAGTTGTTCCAGCCCAACCATCAGCATTTGGAACAACTTTCAAAAACTATTGGACATGGTTGCTAAATGCATGGCGTCGTCCAGCAGATATGACAGATTATGGTAAGCACAATGGTTGGCTTAACTACATCTTCTTGTCACTCTTGACTGGACTTGCATTCTTTGCAATTTTGAGCGCAATGGCACGTAAAGTGGTCAACACTTTAGAGTCAACAGCGAGTGCCTTCAGTAGTGTCTTTGGATCTTTCGGATCAAATGATTACTCATCATCCGTTTCAAGTCATGCCTCTAGTATTGGTTTTGCGGCTTTCTTTGCAAGTATTTTAGCGGCCTTCCTCTTTATCTTCGCCTTCATCTTGGCAGGATTTGTGACACGTAAGGCCATCTTCCGTGACCCTGCAACAACTTTCTTAAATAGCTTTGACCGTTTTGGTCGTTTGACATCATTAGCCTTGCCAGTATTGCTTGTAACTATATTGTTGGGAGCTATTGGACTTGTTGTCTTCCCAGGCTTCTTGTTCTATGTTGTTTACTTCTTGTTTGCACTTGCTAACCTCTTTACAATTGTTCCTGTAACAACTGCGTGGAAGGCTGATAAGTTCTATCAAATGATCTTGGCAGCACTTTTGAATGGTGTCATTTTGTCTATCTTGTTTGCAATCGTATTTACTATCATGTCTTCATTTACGGTAGGTCTTCTATTCTAAGTAAACCTTTAGCATTTTTTGAAAAAGCAAGTTTATAGGAGTAGTCCTTATGGCAACAAAAGAAAAGTGGATTAATTTATTTGAAAAGGCAGTTGGTCGTCCGCCTCATGTTTTGGAAATTGAAGAAGGCCAAAAAGCAGACTTTGATTTAAAGGCTATTAAAGGCATTGCGGCTATGGGTCTAAATCAAGAAGTTGCCGCTCCCGAGCCAACAGAAGAAGTTGATGAGTTCGACGTTGCTGAGGAAGTGTTTGATGATGTCTCACTTGACGACCAAGAGGAAGCGTCTCCTTCAGAAACGGAAGAGTTTACACCAGTATCTCAAGTAGGTCAGAATCAATCTGAAGAAAAGTCAGAGTCTGCTTCTAAAGAAGCACAAGCCATTTGGATGAAGGCTTTTAAGACCTATGTTGGTCGTCAGCCTCTTCCAGAGGAATTTCTTCTAGGTAAGTCTTCGGGATATGATGTGTCAACCATCCATAAATTCATCTCAGATGGCAAGGCAGCCAAACCAGCTAAGCCAGCCATGGCTAAGAGTAAAAAAATCTTGATGATTGCTGGTATTGTTGTTGCAGTCTTGGCCCTTACTGGCTACAGCTTTGGATCTTATTATTACTCACGAGGTCAAGTAGCAGAGCGTTATGAAACAGCTGCTAAGAAGAGCTTCAAGGATAGTTTGGAATACCAGGTGTGGTCTGATACTAAAAAAGAAATTAAAACATCTGAAGTTAAGTATACAGACACCAAAAACACAACAACCTATAGCAAGAGCCAACTCATGTCTGGTGAACGTATGCAAAAGGTTGGACGCCAGTTTCTTATCTTTCCAAAGTGGAGAGTCGTGGTTGATCCTGGAACAGTTGATTTGACGGTTAATACAGCTGATTTGAATCTGACAATCAATGGTGTTTCTTATGGTACTACAGATGGAAATAACTACACCGCTGAGCTGAAACACCTCTATCCAGGAACTTACAATTTTGTGGCTTCTGGTAAGGTCAATGATCAGGATATCACGGTGTCATCTGAAGAAAATGTCACATCTAGGACCGAAGTTAACCTTTCAGTGAAGTATCTCAGCTTTACTGTTAAATCTAATCTTAAAGATGGGGACCTTTATGTTGGTGGTACCAAGGTTGGAACCCTCAGCTCAGGAAAATTGGATGTCAACAAGGTAGCAGTAGCCGGCTCTTCAGCTGTTTACGTTAAGAAGAATTTTGACGATGGTAGCTCTATCAAGACTGAGACACTGTCTATTAAGAAAATCTCTGAAGGTCAAACAGTTACTCTTGATGCTGACGGAGTTCTTGACCGTGATACGGCAGACCGTCTTTTGACAGCAGCCTACGGTAAATTTGGCAGTTATGCCTCAAACCATAACACGACTCCAGATGGTGTTTCCGACATTTTCCTTAATGGTACTGATGATACCATGTATAAGGATGTTATCGCTGATATTGATAAAAATACTACGGGAGCCAAAAACCGTTCCGCTGATAGTATTACCTTCTCAGACGTTGATGTGACCGATGTTGTTCAGACTGGTGAAAAGACCTTTAAAGTAACTTTCACGGCAGTCTATGACTTCTATTACGGCTATGATTCGAAATTTAAGTCATCAGGAGATATTAAAGATAAAATCTCTTGGACTTGTAATGTGGAATACGTCGGCGATGATGATAGTGATTCTAGCAGTAGTAGTTCTGACTACAGTGATTATCGTATCAACGGTAAGGCTGGCGAATCACAACATGTGAGCCGTGAAGATACCGTGAAATAGCAGCTTCTTTTGCGGTTGACTAGTCAACCGTGAACTAGAAAATGATTAAGGGGTTCAAACCTCAATCTAACAAGTGGAGAACTTGGCTATTGCCAAGTTCTTTTTGCTTGCCTTAACTAACCTCTTAGGGCTAAAACTGAGCCACTTACCTGAAAAGCCTTGTTTTGTTTAAAGCAGCTGCTATAATGAAACCATTAAAAGTACAGGAAAGGAGTATTATGAAAGTTAGCATCGTATTGGATCCATCCATAGATGAGCCTGAAATCTTGATTCGAGCTCCTCAATTAACAGAAGAAATAGCGCAGCTCCAGGAGTCCATTTTAAAGCAAAAGTTGACCCCTTTAGCTTTTTACCAGGATCGTAGTGAGTACTTTCTAGATTTGGAAACGATTCTCTTTTTTGAAACAGATGGGGAGAAGATTTATGGGCATACCAGGGACGAGGCCTATGAGGTCAAGCAGAAGCTCTATGAGCTAGAAGAACTGCTTCCGATTACCTTTTGTCGGATTTCCAAATCAACCATTGTCAACGTAAAGCAGATTTATTCTTTAGAGAAGTCTTTTTCAGGGACCAGCACGGTTAATTTCTATCAGACCCATAAGCAGGTTCATGTATCAAGACGCTACTATCCGGTCTTAAAAGAACGATTAAACGAAATGAGGTAACATGATGAGAAAAAAATTAATTGGGGTTTTCTTAATCCTTCTAGCAGTCTTGGTAGTTTTGCAGGGCTATTTTGTAAAATGGGAAATTAGCATTTGGATGCTGGCCTGGGTGGTCTTGTTGGCCGTTCTTTCCCTTTCTAGTTTTTTGAAGCGCCACTTTGGTTGGGGCTTCATCTATGGTGTTTTGGCCCTCTTTTCACTCAATGGACAGTTTCATTTTCTTCCAGTATCCAATTCTGTCGTTATCCTTTCTTCTATCCTTGCAGTTATTGGCTTGAATATTCTCTTCAAACCTTCAGGTAAAGCGAAAAACCGTTTTGGTTCTTATGCCGCCGGCTCAGACGCTCAAAATGATGGTAATGATATTGATGTGACTTTTTCAACGGTGACCAAATATCTCAATGACCAACACTTTACTCATGGAAGTGCGGATGTAAGTCTGGGAGAAGCATCGGTCTATTTTGATAACTGCCGTATTGAAGGACCGTCTGCCCAGTTTGATGTGGACGTTTCGCTGGGAAGTCTTAGTCTCTATGTGCCTAGTGATTGGCGAGTTCATGTTAATGTGGACAACTCGCTCTCATCTGTTCAACACCAAGAAAATCCAAGCAATTTGACTAGCAAGGACTTCTACATCAAAGGGGATGTTTCCTTGGGTAATTTAGAAATTATTTATGTTGGTGAGAATGTGATTGATTAAGTTAGGAGAGAAGTTGCGACTAGTAAAACCATTCCGAACTATAAAGCAAGACAATTAGTGAGATGATATCTCCTATATTTCTAATTTCATCCAGTCTATCAGATTAATTGACTCTCAAGGGAGTGGGACAAGGAACAATTTTTGAAAAGTTGTTCGGTCTCACTCCCCTTTTCCTATTTTATAGTCTCTTTATTTGTGATAATATAGTATAGTGAAAAACTAGACTGGAATGACTATACTCTATTGGCGTTTTATGTGACGAAAATGACATTAAAAAATCTAGGCGAATACCTGCTAAGACTGACAGTCAGATAAACTCAAGATGAGACTAGAAGGGAAATTGTTATGAGAAAAAAAGCAATTGGTATTGATTTGGGAACAACCAACTCGGTCATGGCTGTTGTTCGTGAAGATGTACCAGAGATTATTCCGATGGGAACGAATGACGATCAGGTCTTGCGTTCAGCGGTCTACTTCTCAAATATCGGTGGTAAAAACCATGTGTCCTTTGGTAAGGAAGCTATCGAGCGTGGAACAGAAATCGGAAGTACAGAAAACTTTAAATTTGACTTCAAACGTGATATTGGTCGTCCGATTGCCAGTGACACACCGGATCACACACGTGTTAATTCTATTATTCTTTCAGCCTTGGTTTTGAATGAATTCCGTAAACGTGCTTATGTGGTTGGTCAAGAAATAGGTCAAGCAGACGGCATCAAGGATGCTGTCATCACTGTGCCTGCTTACTTTACGTCTGATCAACGTGCGGCCACTAAGAATGCTGGTCGTATTGCAGGATTTAATGTCTTGCGTATTATCAATGAGCCTACGGCTGCGGCTATTGCCTATGCCCACACTAAAAATGCTCAAGGAAATGTCTTGGTCTTCGACCTTGGTGGGGGAACTTTTGACGTTACCATCATGCGCGTGGCTGATCATGCTTATGATATTTTGGCAACTGACGGGAATTCACGTCTTGGTGGGATTGACTTTGACAAACGTCTTGTTGGCTACATCATGCAGGAGTTGGAAAAACAAGGGGTCAATATGACCAACCTTTCTGAGAAGGAAAAAATCCAACTTCAGTATAAGGCTGAGCAAATTAAGACTAGCCTATCTGTTAATGACCAAGCTCTCTATGAGCACTATGTCAATGGTCAAGGTTATGGTGTCTTGATTACCCAGGCGATTTTCAATGAACTTACCTTGGACCTCCTCAAAGATACTGAAATTAAGGTACAGTCTACCCTTCAAGCGTCCGGTTTGAAGTGGGAAGAGATTGACCATATTCTCCTTGTGGGTGGGTCAACACGGATGCCAATGATTCGTCAAATGATCCGCTTAATGAGTGGTTTGGAACCTAAGTTTGACCTGAATCCAGATACTATCGTGGCACAGGGAGCATCTATTCTAGCCGATCTTATTGTCAACAATGAGGTTAGTTTCTCCGAGCATCAGGACGGTAAGACAACTGAGACAGATAGGGTTGTTGTCAAGGATGTGACCTCTCAGGGAATCGGTCTGCTCTTCAAGAAAAACCCTAACAGGAACTATAGCTTTGTGGGTGACTACTACAATAGTGTTGTGGTTCCACGTAACTCGGTCTTGCCTTTGGCCGTTACTAAGGACCTCTTTGCGGTTGTAGATGGACAGAATAAGTTCAAACTACGTATCACAGAAGGTAATTATGAAAATCCTTTTGCCGTTAAGATTTTAGGAGAAGTGAAAGGCCAGGTTGCACAGCCACGTCAGAAAGGTGAGCTCTTGGCTCAAGTTACTTATGCCTTTGACTCAGAACAAATTGTTACAGTGACAGTGTCTGATCCGAGAAGCAAGACTGTTGTGGCACGCTTCTCAGTCAACGCACAAGTCAGTCAAACCCAAGAAGTGGTTAAGGAAGACTTGTCAGAACTTCAAGCTATTTTTGCTAAATTCATCTCATGATAGACTATTACAAAGCAATTGATACAGAGACGGGACAAGAATTGTCCTATTTGAGAGCGGTCAGCAATCGTATTTCTCCCGAAATGTCGGCTCAAGACTGTTTCGTGGCCCTATCCTTTCTACGTGAGGAACTAGAGGAGCTTTGGACCAATGGAACCCTGGACCAAGAAGGAGAACGTCTGCGCAACGAACTTTACACGATTCGCCAGCTCTTTTTCTCAGATTATGAAAAATTTCAATACGATCGAAAACTCAAACAAGCTAGAAGAAAGGTTTTAGAAGTTGAGCAAAAGCCGATTCCTAAGAGGGTAGAGGTGTCTGCTAAAAAGGAAATCCCTTTTGCACCTGTTAGGGTGACTCAGGCTAAAGAGTCATCTTTAAACAATTACCTATTTGCGGCCCTATCTTTTGTGATTCTATTAAGCTTGATTCTCTTCTTCAACATCAATGTTATCGTTCTTATCATCGGAGCCGTCCTTATTGTGGCCCTGATGTTACTTATGTCTTAGGAGATTTTAATGGAAACCAATCAATTAACATTTGAACATATTTGTTTTAAATATAAGGGAAATGATAACCAGCTCTTTACAGATTTGGATGTTACGATGGAGACTGGTCAAGTTGTCGGCATCCTTGGGGCTTCTGGTTCTGGGAAGACAACCTTAACGGAGATTCTCCTTGGTCAGCTCAAACCGACTTGCCAACAATTTCGTATCTTGGAAAATGGAAAACCTGTGACAGCAGGCTCACGTTCCTGGTCTTATGTGCCCCAACAGAATCTGCTTCGGGAGTATCTTAAGGTGTCCGAGACTTTTGATTTTTATGCGGCCCACCATCTTAAAGGAAGCAGTAAATCGACTAAAAGGCAACGCATCGCTGGCATCATGGAAGATTTGGGCTTAACGGAATTTGCCAACAAGAAAATTTCCGAGCTTTCTGGTGGGCAAAAACGCCGTGTATCCATTGGTATCGAGCTTCTTAGCCCTAGTCCTTACTTTATTCTGGATGAGCCGTCTTCCGGCTTGGATGCCCTTAGTGACCGTAATCTCTTACGGACCTTGAAAATCTTGGCTAAGTCGGCCCATAAGTCTATTGTGGTTATTACCCACAATACGGAAAATTTGGCTATTTTTGACAAAATTATTTTCTTGTCTAAGGGACGTCCGACTTTTGCAGGGACTTATGAAGAGTTGCTTTTGGAATATAAGACCAGCGATCCTTACATGATTCGTAAATACATGGACATGAATATCGCAGATGTCTATCAAGAGCTCAATGCTTCAACACGCATTTACAAAATTTAGGGAGACTTATGAACGCAGCATTACGATTAAGTTGGTATAAATTTAAACACCACTACATGGATTTTGTTAAGGTTCTTCTAGGCATCGTCGCTTTTGAAGGCCTAATCCTCTACATTCAAGATAAGGGATTCTTGAAAGATTTCGAAACAACTCGAATGACGCTCTTTCTCTTACTTTTTTCAACCAGTCTTTTGATTGTGGTTCAAAACAGTATTTATATTTCCAAGGAGCGATCGGTTCTCAACCGTGACTTTTTCTCAGGCCTGAGTCGTTCGGCCTTTGCCATAGCCAGCATGGGGATTCACGCTTTCTTTGCTGTTTTGGAAACCATTGTCTTTATCCTTTCTTACTCTATCTTTAGTAAGTACTTTGACAAGGAGTTTCCAGATGCTGGTCATATCTTTTCTTCCTATCGTTGGGAAGTTGGCATTACAGTGCTTCTGGTTTTCTTGGCCTCGCACTTTATTGCCCTCTTCATCTCAGCCTTAGTTGGAAAATCTGAAATTACCTCTGTTATCCTAGCAGTTGTTGTGGGTATCATGCAATTTTCATTGTCAGGGACTATCCTATCATTGCCCAAAGCCATTGATTGGGTGCAAAAATTTATTTATCTGGGTTATGGCCATAAGCTGTTTGGGATTTCTAGTGATTTGTCAGACCTGCCATCTAGCTTGGCTAAGTACGGTGTCCCTGTATCCAAGAGTCAGCTAGAGGCCTTTCAAGGGTCTACAGGTGATTTCCGGGGTCAATGGTGGGCCTTGGTGCTTCATTGTCTGGTTTATGCCCTACTCTTTTTCGTCACACTTCAGAAGAAGGAGAAATAAATGCAACAATATGATGAATGGCTGATTGATTTCCAAGTGCAGCATGGTCGCAAGCCAAGTGATAAGGAAGTGGCAGAAGCTGCTAAGTCTGGCTTTGCCCTCTCTAGTGGTTTGAGCAGACAGAAACAGTCCAAATTCAGACAAGTTTTGTCTAAGCTTGGTTTGGGGGATCTCAAGTTTAGTTGGTTTTTAGTTTTAGAAATTTTGCTTTTGATTTGTATCGCTCTTTTTGGCTATGTTGTCGGCTATCTGTTTATCTAGGAGGACCTCATGAAACAATTTAAACATAAAAAGTTTATCGGTTTGGCCTTACTTGTCTTTTTGGTCTTCATGGTACTTGGAAAATACACCCAGAGTACGGCTTTTACGTCTTCTTCTAGGGTTTATGCCACAACCGTGGTTGACAAGAAGACAGGAAATAAGGTCCGTTTTGAAGTTCGCAAGGTCAAGGGTGACAAATACGAAGTCAAAAATACGGAGACTGGGGATACCTACCAGGCTAATGCCCAAGCTGGCGAAGACCGTTCTTTGAGCTTTAAGTTGGCCGGAAATGACGGAAACTCAGACGGCACTATCCGTATTACACCAAGTATGGTGCCTGGGGGTGATGCCAAGGTTGAAATGACCGATTCAGATACCTATACTCAGGTTGAAGGAGGCTCTGAAGTTATTCAGTCTAGCGAGGCTTCATCAACTTCTTCAAGTAGTGAGGTTAAGAGTATCATTAAGGATATTTTGGAATCAAGCAGTTCCTCTTCAGGTAGTGATGCCAGCTCAAGTACGTCTTCAAACGATGCCAACAAGCCAGATGCAGATATCAAGACCAAAACTGATGTCAATGGTGATAAGGAAACCACTTATGTTGCGGACTATTCGACTGAGGATATTAAGTCCATCACGGAAGCTTTTGGGAAATGGCTTTATCAGTCTGACTATGCTAAAGATGCCGTCTTGGTTCAAAGCAGTTTTGATAGCATCACCAAGGTCAACGATGGTAGCCCGACCTTCCTTTCGTTTAAGGCACCTAAGGAAGAAGGCAGTAGCCAAAACATCACTATTTTAGCCAACCTTATCAATGCGGATGGTTATGAAAATATCTCAGGTGTTCCTAGTGGTATCGTCAATGGTAAAGAAGCTTCAAACTATGATTTCAAGGACTATAAAAATAGGGTTGATTCCTTTGCCCTTGGAATTAATGAAAATAGTGGTAAGACTGCAGACTATAGCCCAACGTCATCCTTCCGTCTCTATACCTTGAAGGATAAAAAACATGCCATGTATGAGGACAATGATGCGGAACAAAAAGCCCTCTTCAAGGACTTTTCAGCTGATGACAAGACGGGTGGCAATTATAACGGCTACAACAAGCTCTATAAGGATTTGGTTGATCAAGACAAGGACTCTTACCAAATTGTTCTAGGTTCTAATGGTACCGTTTATTATGTGACTAATTACTGGATTGGCAATTACGATAAGAAGGCTGTTCAGACTTATAAGGTAGCTCCAGATGATATGCAAGAAGCCTACCAAGAGTTGCTCAAGCATTATTCTAGTGCTGGAAAGTCTGAAAGCTCAGAGTCATCAAGTTCTTCACAAAGTTCAACAACATCATCAACATCAACTTCGTCAAGCTCCTCAGAAGCTAAGACAGAATCAAAAACAGACGCTAAGACTGAGCAAACTGGCATGGATGTTACTGCTATTAAGGACAATAACTTCCAAAGCCTTGAGGGTACTTGGAAGAATGGGAATGGTAACACCTTGACGTTTTCGAAGAATCAAGTAACGTCACCAACAGATTATGAAGTTCAAAATGCTAATTCTAGTCTTGAAAATGGGTACCTGAGAGCGAGTCTAAGAACAGGAATGTATGGTGCAATCATCTTTTTCATCCCGAAAGGTACGACCTTGCCGAATGTATCAGGAAATTACCCTGATGCTTCAGATAATACTAAAGATCGTATCCTAGTGACTCAATCAGGAGGTACACAATCAGATGCCAAACAATTTTACTATAAGGCTGACTAGGCCTATTAAAGCTACAAGCTTGAGATAAGATTGAAAACGTAGACTGACTGTCTATTAATTACAATTGGCGATGGCACATGATTAAAAAACGTCAATTATCATGGCTTATGCCAGCAAAGCAAGCATTTTAAGAAACTTTCTGCTGTGAGTAAAGTGGCTGAAATTAGATTTTTTCAGCCACTCGGAATTTTTGAGACCTTAGGCTCAAAAATTAGTCTTGGAACTTCTAAGAAGGTCGCAGACGTCCGTACTCACTTAGAAAAGTTTCTAAAGGAATATGTCAGGGATTAACAGGTTGAGATAAAATTATCTCAACCTTTTATGTTACATTTGTAACTTTAATTTAATAAGACAGCTCTTCTTACATGAATAAGTGGATTATTAGACGTTTAATAGACTTTCTTTAAAAATTAATTATTGTGAAAACTTCTAAAAAGCTATATAATGAGTAGTGTTGTATTGATGCTTTCTAAGAAAGCTTCTTAATTCATGTTAAGGGAGGGGGGAAAAAGAATGACTTCTATTGTCGAATGGCTGCTTGCTGTCTTAAAAGACTTTCATTGGTTGACATTTATTGATACACTCTTGGTTTTCTTGGTGAATTACCTGATGTTCAATGCGGCCGGTCGAGTTAAGGTTTCTTGGCGGCTACTTTTGGTGGGTGGCCTTATTTCAGTTGTTCTGACACCGATTCTTCCTATAGGATTCAAATTTTTGCTTAATCCTCTCATTTTGTTTTGTTTTAGTTATTACAAACGTCCAGATTTGCCGTGGATTGAGCCAGTATTTAACAGTTTCTATGCTTGGGGAACGACTAACATCATCATGCGAGGACTCTCGTTTTTTATCCTCCCTCTGCTTTTAGGGGATGATTTGGTCAGTCACATTCCAGAGCCTCTAACGACTTTCATGTGTGTGGTAGCTACCTACCCACTTTATCTTTTGATTCACCGTTTTATTGGTTATGACTATTTGCAAGTTGAAGACAAGGAACGCTTACGTTTGCACTTTACTCCGATTGTTATCGGGGTTAGCTTTGCTTTTCTGTCATATGGCCTTTTAAATGATTTTTTGCCTTATTTCGCTACTATCTGGCCTGTGGAAGTGGTTAACAATTATGCTAAGCTGGTTGTTTTATTAGCTACAGGGGCCTTCTTCCTAGTCGTGTCTTATGCTAACCAATGGGTTAAGGATGAACTTTTTCTAGAGTTGAAGGAAGAACAGGAACGTCATTTCCAAAGTTTGCAGGAGTCTAGTAGGCATATCCTTCACCTTTATCAGGAACTTTACCGTGATGGTGTTCCAAAGGTAGCTGTGCCTAAAAAGGTTAAGACTGTTCTGGCAACTAGTCAAGAAGGGGATTCTCAGAGTCTATCTGAGGAGGAAGTTCCTTTCAAAAAAGTTATACCAGATATTTCCAATATCCATTCTCAACTGCTACGGTCTGTGATTGAGAGTAAGTATATGGAGTTTCACGCTGTGGGACTTGAGTTTATCCTAGAAATTCCGGATCCTATCTCACCAGTTCATATTGATGTGGTGGATTTATCGGGGGTTTTGTCAACTTTCTTGGACAATGCCTTGCTAAAAGCGCATGGTCAAGAAGAGTGCTTAGTTCGCCTGTCGTATTTTCAAAGAGGTGAGGAGCAGGTTCTCTCTGTAGAGGTGACTCTTGTTCAAGGTGAAGCAAGGGGAGCATATAAGGAAGGTGAAGAAGGCTTGTCAATGAATGAACAGCTTGAGGATATTATGGAACGTTATCCTCAGTCTAAGTTTAGTTTTAAGGATGACAAGTTGATTTATAGACAGCAATTTGAATACTAAACGAGTCATTGGAAATTTTTTGGGGAAGAGATTAAATGTTTGAATCGTTTTTAGGAATTAATTTTTTAAATCTTTATGATACAGATGCCTTTTTGGCTGTCCAGATTATTCTGACGCTGACAATTAACTGTATCATTTTCAGGCGGATGACGGATATTCGTATCTCCTGGACGGTATTTTTGACTTTGGCCCTGCTTGATGTGGCTATTCAATACAATATTACGAATCTGACGACTGTTGTGGATGTCTTTCTTCTGATGATTTTGGCAGTTCTTGCCAAGGGGAAGACCTGGTCGTTAACGCAGTATGCCTTTCATACCTTGTTTCCGGTGGTGACATCGGATTTACTCTTTCGTTTATTGGGACTTTTCTTTTTCCCGCTTCTCTTGAATATTCCTGTAGCTGAGGTGGGGAGTAATGCTCTCTTTTATCTCTTGACCTATAGTATGATTCTGCCACTCTATTTCATTTTTAACCGTTTTTTGGGCTTGGATTTGAAACGTTGGAAGGTCTATAGCGATGATTCTCTCCACAATATTCAGATTTCTCGACGTGTTGCCTTGGCAATGGCGATTTATTTGTTGGGCATCTATCTTTGCATGAATTTGGATGTTTGGTTTCCGTTCTATTCTCCAGAGTTGGAATTGCGGCTGCGTATGTTCTGGGTTCTCTTGTCAGCAATAGCCTTTATTTTTCTTATTGCCCACCTCAATCAATTGTCTAGGCAATATCTGGAAGAGAGCTTGGCTATGGAGGAAAAAAGGCATTTGAATAGTTTGACCAAGGCTAATCAGAAAATCGATGTTCTCTATAATGAGTTGTTACAATACAGGCAGTCTTATCAGACGGTTGTGGAACAATTTTCGGAAGAAGTACGTGACCAGGAAGAGGCTCTTGCTGAACAGGTTTATCAAAATGTTTTAAGAGAGAGTGCCAAGGAGTTTGAACGTTTCCGTGTCGTTGAGAATCCTAAGCTGGAAAATATCCATTCTCTACCTCTGCGTAGCCTTCTTTCGGCTCGTATGATGGAGGCTAAACGTAATAATATTCCAGTGACCTGTGACATTCCTGAGGAAATCAAGGGATTTGCTATGAATGTGGTTGATTTAACCTTGCTAGTGTCTATTTTCTTTAGTAATGCGATTGACGAGAGCAAGCAAGTACCAACCGCTCAAATCAGTTTTAGTTTTCACCAACACGATAAGGATGGAAGCTACCACTTCGTCATGGAAAATCGAACGCAGGAAGAAAGAGTTGACCTTGACGCTATTATGCAGGAGGAAAATCAGAAGAAGACCTCTGGACTTAACCTTCACTCGGCCAAGGATATTCTTAAGAAATATGGGGATGCCAACTTGGTAACAAGTAGTGGTGATTACCTCTTTAAACAGGAATTGATTTTTAAATAAAGATTTCGAGTCAAATCAAAGGATTTGGCTCTTTTTGGGCTATAGGACCATAAAGGAGGGCTCTTTGCTGTCGTGCTTGTGCTTATGTCTGAAGCTTAGGACATTGGAGGAGAAAGGTGACAAGGGAGGGTTCTGATTGTTGCTTGATTCTGTGTTATAATAGCAAGGATTAATGGTTGTTAGTGCTAAGTAAATGATAATTTTTGCTTAGCCCCAACGACTGGCAGATAGATAAGAAAGGGACGTCTTATGAAATTACTTTATACGGATATGTCTCAGGATTTAACAGAAATTCTGACGGAGCAGGCGACCAGCCATGCTCAAAAGGGAAAGAGAGTCTTTTATATTGCTCCTAATGCCCTGTCATTTGAGAAGGAGCGTAAGGTCTTGGAGTACCTGCCTCAATCAGCATCCTTTGAGATTACGGTGACTCGTTTTACTCAGATGGCTAGGTATTTTATTCTCAATACGAGTAATCCTAAAACCCAGTTGGATGATACCGGTCTGGCCATGATTTTTTATAAGGTGCTGTCGCACATGGGTGATGATGAGCTCAAGGTTTATGGTCGTTTGCGTAAGGATAGTAATTTTATTAACCAATTGGTGGATCTTTACAAAGAGTTGCAACAGGCCAATGTGACGATTCTGGATTTGCAGTATTTGGACCAAGCAGAGAAGCAGGAGGATTTGGTAAAGATTTTCAGTACGGCTCAAGACCTTTTGTTGGCAGGAGATTTTGACAATCAATCCAAGCTCAGCGCCTTCTTTGAGGAAATTAACTCGGGACATTTAGATAAGGCATTGAGTAACACGGTTTTGGTCATTGATGGCTTTACCCGTTTTTCAGCTGAGGAGGAAGCTCTGATTGCCCTCTTGAATGAGAAGTGCCACCAGATTGTAGTGGGAACCTATGCCAGTCAAAAAGCCTATAAGGCTAACTTTGTCTATGGCAATGTTTATCAGGCCTCAGTTGATTTTTTGAGGATTTTAGCTCAGACCTATAAGGTGACACCAGATTATGTAACGACGGACAAGGAGGGCAATCCTTCTTTTGCACATATCAGTCGCCTTTTGGAGAGTCGTCATGATTTTAGTACCATAGATGAACAGCTGACTGATCAGGACAAAGAAGCTCTGCAAGTTTGGGAAGTGGTCAATCAAAGGGAAGAAGTGGCTCAGGTTGCCAAGAGTATTCGTCAGTTACTAGCGGATGGCAAACGTTACAAGGATATTTTAGTCTTGCTTGGTGATGAGGAGAGTTACAAGCTTCAAGTGGGTCAGATTTTCCGAAAATTTGACATTCCCTATTATTTTGGTAAGGAAGAAACCATGTCCAGCCATCCTTTGGTGCAGTTTGTGGATTCGCTAGAGCGTATCAAGCGCTATAATTATCGTGCTGAGGATTTGCTTAACCTTGTAAAATCTGGTCTTTATGGTGGATTTGCTCAGGAGGACTTGGACATTTTTGAATATTATGTCAATTTTGCAGATATCAAGGGGCGTCACAAGTTCTTGTCTGATTTTACGGCCAATAGTCGTGATAAGTATGATTTGGATCGTATCAATGCCTTGAGGTCACAACTGGTAGAGCCCTTGGACAAGTTGCTTAATAGTCGCAAACAAAAGGGTTCTAGTTTGCTTAAGAAACTTGTGGCCTTTTTAGAGACTGTGCAAGTGCCAAGTCAGATGGCTGCTTTGACCGCCAAGGCCAGTGAGGCTGAAAAAGAACAGAATGAACAGGTCTGGAAGGCTTTCACCCAACTCTTAGAGCAGGTTGAGACTATTTTTGGAGACGAATCGCTGTCAGTGGACGACTTTTTGTCTATTTTGCGTTCAGGGATGTTAGCCTGTGATTACCGTACAGTCCCAGCCACAGTCGATGTCGTCAATGTGAAGAAATACGATTTGATCCAGCCACATTCAGCTCCCTATGTCTTCGCCTTGGGCATGACTCAGTCACATTTTCCTAAGGTCGGGCAAAATAAGAGTCTCCTGTCTGATGAGGAACGCAGTCGTATCAATGAGGCGACGGATGAGCACAGGAGTTTGGATATTGTCACGCAGAGTAACAATCAGCGAGGGCATTTCGTGGCCATGTCGCTTTTCAATGCCGCTAGTGAACAATTGGTGCTCAGTCAGCCACAAATTCTTAATGAGACGCTGGATGACATGTCGGTTTATTTGAAGGAACTTCTTGAGCTTGGTCTTCCTTTGGTTGAAAAGGGACGTAATCGTTTCGAGGCTAAGGGTGACCAGATTGGGAACTATAAGGACCTCCTATCGACTGTTATTGCCCTTAACAGTAGTCATTTAGATACTGATTTGGACAAGGAAACCCAGACTTTCTGGTCAGTTGCCGTGCGTTATCTCCGTAAGCGACTTGATAAGGAACAGGTTTTGATTCCAAAGGTAATTGACGATGTGACGACAACCAAGGTCGATGATCAGGTCATGCAGCTGGTCTTTCCGGGAGAAGAACCACTGAAATTGTCAGCTTCGGCTCTGACGACCTTCTATAACAACCAGTATCTTTATTTCTTGCGCTATGTTTTGGAACTTGAAGAGTTGGAATCTATCCATCCGGACGCTCGACACCACGGGACTTACTTACACCGTGTCTTTGAGCGTGTGATGGGTGATTCTTCGTCAGAAAACTTCGATGATAAATTGGAAAAGGCTATTGCTCAGACCAATCAGGAACAACCCTTTGAAATTCTCTATACAGAGGACCAAGAGAGTCGCTTGTCTCGTCAAATCTTGGAAGATATCGCCCGTTCAACTGCCAGTGTTTTGCGTGACAATGCAGCTGTTAAAGTTGAGCGTGAAGAAGCCAAGTTTGACTTGCTTTTAGCAAATAGCATCAAGATTACAGGGATTATTGACCGTGTGGACCGTTTAACGGATGGGGCTCTGGGTGTCGTTGACTACAAATCAGGTAAAAATGTCTTTGACATTCAGAAATTCTACAATGGCCTTAGTCCGCAATTGGTGACCTATCTGGAGGCCCTCCGCCAAACCTATAAGGTCGATGCTGACCAGCTTTTTGGGGCCATGTATCTTCACATGCAGGACCCACAACTTAACCTAGTCCAGTTTGGTCTGGATAAGCTAGCAGCTCAGGCTAATAAGGAATTGACCTATAAGGGGCTCTTTGTAGCTTCAGAAACAGAGCATCTGGCTGGTGGAAACTATGATTTACAAAAGACTGTCACCTATGACAAGGAGGACTTAGAGACCTTGTTGGATTATAATCTTAAACTCTTTACAGGTGCGGCGAAGATTATCCGAAGTGGGAATTTTGCAGTTAATCCTTATACCGAGGATGGCAAGTCTGTTCAAGGGGATCAAATCAAGGCTATTACTCATTTCGAGGCTGACCGTCACATGGGACAGGCTAGGAAGCTCTTACGTTTACCAAAAAAGGGTAAGAAGGAAGCCTATTTGGAGTTGATGGCAAAAGCTGAGGATAAGAATCAGATGCAAGTTGCTGAAAATACCATCCTCTTTTCAGCCGCTGATAAAGCTGTAGAAGCAGACAAAAAAGACCAGGAGGACAACCATGTTGACTAAAGATTTTTTAAGTCCAGCAGAGATTAAGGAGCGTATTGCTCAAGAAGTCGCTTCTGACAAGGAACGTAAGTTAACACCTGAGCAGATTGAGGCTATTTACAGTAATGGTACTAATATTTTGGTATCAGCTTCGGCCGGATCAGGGAAAACCTTTGTCATGGTTGAACGTATCCTTGATATGATTGGACGTGGTGTTGGTATTGATCAGCTCTTTATTTCAACCTTTACGGTAAAGGCTGCAGGTGAGTTGAAAGAGCGTCTGGAAAAGCGTTTGACAGAGCAGCTTGGACAAGTTGAGACGGATGAAGAGCGTGCCTTTCTTTCAGACCAGATTGCCAAGATTGGGACGGCTGATATTGGAACCATGGATGCCTTCACGCAGAAATTGGTCAATCAGTTTGGCTATCTCCTGGGTGTGTCACCTATTTTCCGCATCATGACGGACCCTGCCGAGCAGACACTGATGAAAAATGAAGTTTATGCCGATCTCTTCAACGATTACATGCAGGGAAAGGATGCCCAGCTTTTCCAAAAATTAGTCCGTAACTTTGCTGGAAGTGGCAAGACCAGTAAGGCCTTTCGTGAGCTAGTTTACGATGTCTATAGCTTTTCTCAGGCCACTGCAAGTCCTGAAAAATGGTTGCGTCAAAATCTCTTGAAAGGGCAGGCAGAGGCCAATCCAACCAAGGCTAAAGCTGAGCTTTTAGAGGGTCTCAAAGATGGCTTGATTGCTGATTTTCTAGCCTTCTTAAGAGACCATCTAGGCCTAGCTCAGCGTGAATTTGCCAAGGCCAAGTATCTGAATAATGTGTCAGATGCCATTAGCCTTCTTGAAGGAGCCTTGGCCAATGACCAAACCGATATGGAGGACTTGCTCAAACAACTCTTGACTCTGTCAGGAGGGACTGGCTTGACAAATATGACCCGTCCTAAAGACGAGGAACTCAAGGCCTACAAGGAGGCTTACAACAAGACCAAAAATGAGTTTGTGGCCCAATTACGAGAGGTTGATAGCCAGCTCACCGTTCTCGAGGTTTTGACCAAGCATAATGATGACATCCTACCTCTGTTAGAGCTGCTTCAGGCCTTTGTACTTGATTTTTCGGACCAGTATTTACAGGCAAAGATTCAGGAAAATGCCTTTGAATTCTCGGATATTGCCCACTTCGCCATCCGTATTTTGGAGGAAAATCCTGAGGTGGCAGCCAGCTACCGTGACCGTTACCATGAAGTGATGGTGGATGAGTATCAGGATAATAGCCATACCCAAGAGCGCATGTTGGAGCTCCTCTCTAACGGTCACAACCGATTCATGGTGGGAGATATCAAGCAATCCATCTATCGTTTCCGTCAGGCAGCCCCTCAGATTTTTAATGGCAAGTTTCAGCTCTTCCTTGACAATCCAGATGCTGGTAAGCTGATTCTCCTTAAAGAGAACTTCCGTAGCCAATCTGAAGTTCTTGATGCGACCAATGGTGTTTTCAGCCACCTCATGGACCAGGAAATCGGGGATATCCTTTATGACAAGACTCATATGTTGGTAGCGGGTAGCGAGAAGCAAAAAGAGCCCCATCCTGAAAATGAGACTGAGGTTCTGATTTACAATAGTGATGAAACCGGTGCAAATCCTGACGAGGAAGGTCCTGATCAACCTATCAGCAGTGGTGAGATTTCTTTGGTTATCAAAGAAATCATTAAACTTCACGAGCAGGGAGTCCGTTTTGAGGACATTACCCTCCTAGCACCAACCCGTAACACCTATCTGGACTTGATGGCGAGCTTTGAGGAGCACGGAATTCCCTTGGTTCCTGACGAGTACAAGTCAAGTTATCTTGAGTCACTAGAAGTCATGATTATGTTGGACACCCTTCGTGCCATCAATAATCCTCTTAACGACTATGCCTTGGTTGCCCTCCTTCGTTCACCGATGTTTCATTTCAACGAGGATGACCTGGCTCGTATCGCTGTCCAGGCTGATGAGGGGCAATTCTATGACAAGCTTCTTGCATCCCATACGAAATCAGGTCTTCATCCGGAAGTCGTGACGAAAGGACTTGATGCCAAGTTGACTCTTTTCACAGAGACATTGGCAGATTGGCGTGACTATAGTAAATGGCATTCGCTCTATGACCTCATTTGGAAGATTTACAACGACCGTTTCTATTACGACTATGTTGGTAGCCTTCCACGAGCCGAGCAACGTCAGGCTAATCTCTACGCCCTTGCCTTGCGTGCTAATGCCTATGAAACGACCGGCTTTAAGGGACTTTCTCGTTTTATCGGTATGATTGACAAGATCATTTCTAGCGGTAACGATCTAGAAGAAGTGACAGACTTGGTTCCTAAAAATGCCGTTAGCCTCATGACGATTCACAAGGCTAAGGGACTGGAGTTTAAGTATGTTTTTGTCTTGCAGATGAATCGCAAGTTCATCGGTCACAGCAAGGATGGATTGAGTGGTAAGTACATTATCAACCGTGAAAATGGGATTGGCATTAAGTATCTAGCTGACCTTAAAGACCAGATAAACACTAATTTGCCCAAGTTGAATGTTGTTCTGGAGACCCTAACCTTTCAGGAAAATCGTAAGGAAGAGCGTCGAGCAAGTATCTCTGAAGAGATGCGTCTGCTTTATGTTGCAATGACTCGTGCAGAGCAAAAGCTCTACCTTGTTGGGAAGGGCAGTAAGGAAAAATTAACCCAGCAATATGGCACTGATGTTGAAAATAATCGTCTACCAGTAGTTCTGAGGGACCAACTATCTACTTATCAGGACTGGATTATGGCCCTGGACACTGCTTTTATGAGAAAGGACCTCAAGTTTGCTGTTAGTTTTGTTGAGGCTGAGGAGTTGATCCCAGAAGCTATTGGACAGGTTGAAGTTCAAGCAGCAGTAAATGCTGATGATTTATCTAACAATCGCCAGACGGAAGACATTAAGCGTGCCCTAACGGTCTTAGAAAGCGTTGAAAAACTCAACCAACTCTATGCACCAGCAATTGACCTACCATCGGTGCGTACTCCAAGTCAGCTGAAGACTTTCTACGAACCAGTTATGGATACAGAAGGTGTAGATATCATGGACAAGAAAGAGGAAGTCCAACCTCTTGAAACATCCACTACTTTTGAGCTACCAGACTTTGGCCAAAAAACGAAAGTTACAGGAGCTGCGGTTGGTTCTGCTACCCATGAACTCATGCAACGCTTGATTCTTTCTGATACTGTGACCCTCCAAGATTTGACTCAAGCTCTTGGGCGAGTATCTGCTGATGACCAAGTCAAGGCGCGTGTGCAGTTAGAAAAGCTTTTAGGCTTCTTTGACACCGAACTTGGAAAGCTCATTCTAGCTAATAGAGATAAACTACGCCGTGAAGCACCGTTTGCCATGTTGGCAGAAGACCCAGCTAGTAAAGAAAACTTTGTCATCCGTGGTATCATCGATGGCTACCTCCTTCTTGAAAATCGAATTGTCCTCTTTGATTACAAGACGGACCGCTTTACTCACCCAAGTGAGATTAAAGAGCGCTACACAGGCCAAATGAGCCTCTATGCCCAGGCTCTCAGTCAAGCCTATCAGGTGGACAAGGTCGACAAGTACCTCATTCTCCTAGGTGGAAAAGACTTGGAAGTCGTAGAAGTATAAGTTATCGCATAACCATTCTTTCATAGTGAGAGAATGGTTTTTGTCTCCCAAACCAAGTAAAAAAGACCGGTGTCTCCACCAGTCTTCTCGATAAATTTCCATCAGTATTGTAAGTTCATTAAAATATTAGAAGATGGAAACGGTTATGAAAAAAGTATCTTGTAGGTCGCTTAGACCTACGAAGGTTATTATAACAAACTCATCTTAATCTAAACAAGGTTAGAAAAATTAGAAATAAACAGCATAAGTGTTACTAGTTTTTAATAGATGAACTCCATAACGACAGTAAATACAGACAAAAACCGCCGGCACTAGACTGACGGTATTTGTTCCTTTTAATCGTAATATCAACTAATCAAAGGCACTACCCAATTGACCCAGGCCCAGGAAATCGGCATGACCAGTATCATGGCTGGAATCATATCGGCGGTTGGAAATTGACGCAGTTTCATAATACGAAAACCAGTCGCAATCATAAGGAAGCCACCACAAGCTTTAAAATCTCCAATCATGGCCTTTGTCGTCAAAGGGAGAATGAAACCAGCACTCACAAAGAGGAGGAAAAAAATGATGAATTGTGGAATGGCAATCATGGAAACGATATAACCCAGACTACAAGAGAAAATCATAGCCGTGAAGAAATCTAGGATAGACTTGGAAATTAAGATAGAAGCATCGCCTGTCATCCCAGACTCAAGGCTCCCGTAAATCCCTGTCCCACTTGCACAAAAGAGGACGATTACTGTCAAGAGTTGCGAATAAAACTCATCGTGAGCCAGTCCGGTTTTCTTACTTGGCGTAATTTTGGACAAGCCTTTTTCCATAAGCCCAGCTCCCTTGTTGATGAGGTTTCCGAACTTTAGGGCCAGTCCATTAATAGTACCGATAACTACCGCAAAGATAACGGCAGGCATGTTAACCATATTCATAATAGCACTAATCCCCATAATCATTGAGGCTAGACCGAAGATGAGATTAAGGTTTTCCTTGAAGTCTTCTCTGAGATAGTCGCCGAAGAGCCCTCCAGCGATTCCTCCTAATATAATTGATAGCGAATTGATGATAATTCCAGTTGGCATTAGTGCTTTACCCCCTCTTGATACTAAATACCATAAGTCTATCCTTATCAAAGGATGAATGCAAAAACAGGAAGTAATATCAAAGACTTTCTTGAAATTGTACCTTTGAAATGATACAATAAATGAGAAATTAGTAGAAAACGCTATCCAATCTTTTATTTAGCGGTTTTTAAGTTATTATTTATGAAAAATAAGCTTATGAATCTAATTTTAACCCTAATAAAAAAACAACAAAATGGCATTATGATTAAATAAGTGCTCAAGGAAGGATAAAAAATGATTCGATTTGAACATGTGACTAAGCGTTATGAGGATAAGGATGCCCTCTCAGATCTTAATCTAGAGATTCGTGATGGGGAAATTTTTGGTCTGATTGGCCATAATGGTGCTGGTAAGACCACGACCATTTCTATTTTGACATCTATCATTGAGGCCAGCTACGGAGAGGTTTACGTCGATGATATGGCTCTTAGTCAGCACAGAGATGCTATTAAGAAAAAAATCGCTTATGTGCCAGATTCACCAGATTTATTTTTGAATTTGACTGCCAATGACTACTGGTATTTTTTGACACGTATCTATGATTTGGAAGCTAGTCAGGTTGAGGAACGTTTAACTGATCTTATGGCTACCTTTGATTTGACTGAAAATCGCTATAACCTCATTTCTTCCTTCTCACACGGTATGCGTCAGAAAGTTGTCGTTATCGGTGCTCTTTTGGTTAATCCACAGATTTGGGTTTTGGATGAGCCTCTGACAGGTTTGGACCCACAGGCATCCTATGATTTGAAAGAAGCCATGCGTCATCATGCCAAGGAGGGAAATAGCGTCCTTTTCTCAACCCACGTCCTGAGTGTAGCTGAGCAACTCTGTGAGCGCATTGGTATTTTGAAGAAAGGAAAACTCATCTTCCAAGGCTCCTTAGCTGAACTGAAAGCTCAGTACCCTGACAAGGATTTAGAATCCATCTATCTAGAAATGGTTGGACGCAAGGTCGAGGAGGTGTAGTCATGAACTGGAACCACGTTTGGGAGCTTTTCAAAATCAATCTCCTCTATGCGAATCCTCAAGCTGTCACTAGCCTTCAGAAACGTCAGGAGAAAAAGAAAAAAGCTAATTTCTCCATTGTAAATGCCATGCTCAGGCAGCAACTCTTGATTTTAATTCTTTTTACGGTGCTCTATAGCTACCTTTTTATCGGTGTTGATTACAAGGCCAACCCTGGTGTCTTAACCTTGTATCTTTTGACCTTTACGGTTATGGGGCTAGTTCAGACTTTCACAGCTCTCTACAGCACCTTTTATGACAGTAAGGATAGCAAGGTCTATTTGCCCTTACCTTTGAAACCGTCGGAAGTCTTTTTAGCTAAGACCTTATCAGGTTTTATGACTGGGATGACTTTTATGGTTCCTCTTCTTAGCCTGCTCCTCTTAGCTTACTGGCAATTTATTGGTCCACTGGGGATACTTGTAGGGCTAATTGCCTTTGTCCTTTGTCTTTTTGTCAATCTCGTTCTGTCAGTCCTTCTCGCCAACAGCATTGGGACTTTGATTGTTCGTAGCTCTCGTCAAAAGCTCTATTCGACTATCCTGATGACCCTATCAACCCTATTACTCATGCTGCCTATTATGTTGGTTAGTTTTATAAATGGTTATATTAAGGGTGCTGGACATGCCGATTTTCCTTTGTTCCCTTACTTGCGAGGTTACTATGATCTCGTAACTGCCCCGCTGTCTATGGAGGCCCTCCTAAATCTTTACCTTCCTCTTGCCTTGGTGCTCCTCTTAGCCTATTGGTTTTATAAGGTCAGAATGCCTCGCTATTTCCACGAGGCCCTCTATAGTCAAAAAGCTAGTAAGGTAAAGGCCAAGGCTGTGACTCGTAGCCAGCGACAGGTCCTGGTTCGTCACCATTTATCTACCTTGGGAAATCCCACCCTTATTATTAATACCTATATGGTGCCAATCTTATATATGGTTATGATGGGTGGTGGAGCAGTCTTTTTGAAAGATTTAGGACCGGATTATTTTGGACTCCTGCTTTTAATCGGGATGGCCTTTGGCTTTTTTTCAGCACAACCAACCAGTTTTCTAGGGGTGGCGACTTCCTTGGAGGGGACAAACTTTGATTTTATTCGTAGTTTGCCAATCAATACGGGTGCCTACCTTCGTCAGAAGTTTTGGCTATTTTATAGCTTGCAAGTTGGTATTTCCCTCTTGTTAGGAGGACTTGGCTTGCTTTTCCTTGCTCACCTTCATCCCGTTTTAGTCCTTAGTTTCATCCTTGGATTCCTTGTCTCAACCTATCTGCTAGGAGGCTATTTCTTCGAGAGGGACCTTAAACTGTTGGAATTGAATTGGCAGGAAGTCACCCAACTCTTTAATCGAGGTGGTGGACAGTGGCTTTTTGTGGGAATTTTCATTTTTACCCTCATCGTTGCTGCCTTGCTAGGAGGGATTGTCTTCTTTGTCAGCAAGGTTTGGATAGCCTTTGCCGTTAATGCGATAACAGCTGTGGTTCTAACCTTAGTTGCCCTAATGGTTTACCTTTTTGGAGATCGCAAGCGTTGGAAACGCATTAGAGCTATGTTTTTTGCTTAGACCAGATTGTTTAAAGAGTTTCTCCAAATAGGAGGGACTCTTTTTATGACAATTCCTTATATGCAAACTTATACATTAATATGTTAAAATGCCTGGATTTAGTGTATAATCATAAATATGAAACGAAATTTTGACTCAGTAAAACGCCTGGTTATCAAAATCGGGACTAGCTCTCTGGTTTTGCCATCAGGAAAAATTAATCTTGAAAAAATCGATCAACTGGCTTTTGTGATTTCCAGCCTGCATAATAAGGGGATTGAAGTCGTCTTGGTATCTTCTGGTGCTATGGGCTTCGGTCTTAATGTCCTGGACCTTGATAAGCGACCGGTAGAAGTTGGCAAGCAGCAGGCTGTCTCAAGTGTTGGACAGGTTGCCATGATGAGCCTCTACTCTCAGGTCTTTGCACATTACCAGACAAAGGTTTCTCAGCTTCTTTTAACTCGAGATGTGGTTGAGTATCCTGAGAGTCTCTCTAATGCCATTAACGCTTTTGACAGCCTTTTTGAACTGGGAGTGGTTCCAGTCGTTAATGAAAATGACGCTGTCAGCGTAGATGAGATGGATCATGCGACTAAGTTTGGTGATAATGACCGCTTGTCAGCTATCGTAGCTAAGATTGTAGGTGCAGACCTTCTGATTATGTTGTCAGATATTGATGGACTTTTTGATAAGAATCCTAATATCTATGAAGATGCAACCCTTCGTAGCTATGTACCAGAGATTACAGAGGAAATTCTGGCCTCGGCTGGTGGTGCTGGTAGTAAGTTTGGTACGGGTGGTATGATGAGTAAGATTAAGTCTGCCCAGATGGTTTTTGAGAATCATAGCCAAATGGTTTTGATGAACGGTGAAAATCCACGTGATATCCTTCGTGTCCTGGAAGGAGCTAAAATCGGTACACTCTTTAAACAGGAGGACTAAGATGACATATATCGATACACTTGGTCAACAGGCCAAAGTAGCAGGTCGTCAGATTGCTAAATTATCAACAGCAGCCAAAAACGACCTTCTAAACCAGGTAGCTAAAGCTCTAGTAGCTGAAAGTGCCTATATTATCACTGAAAATGCTAAGGATATGGCCAATGCCAAGGAAAATGGTATCTCCGAAATCATGCAAGACCGCTTGCTCCTAACGGAAGATCGTATTGCAGGGATAGCGGAAGGTGTCCGTCAGGTAGCAGACCTTCAAGATCCTATCGGTCAAGTGGTGCGTGGCTATACGAATCTCGATGGCCTTAAAATCGTTCAAAAGCGTGTCCCTATGGGAGTTATCGCCATGATTTTTGAAAGCCGTCCCAATGTCTCAATTGATGCTTTTAGCTTAGCCTTCAAGACCAATAATGCCATCATTCTCCGTGGAGGACGTGATGCCATTAATTCCAATAAGGCTCTAGTTACAGTAGCCCGTAAGGCCTTGGAAACTGCAGGAATTCCAGCAGATGCCGTTCAGTTAGTTGAAGATACCTCTCACGAAGTAGCAGAAGAACTCATGGCGGCGACTGAGTACGTAGACTTGCTCATCCCTAGAGGTGGGGCCCGTCTCATCCAAACGGTTAAAGAAAAAGCCAAGGTTCCAGTCATTGAAACAGGTGTCGGTAACTGTCATATTTATGTGGATAAATATGCTAATTTGGATATGGCGACACAGATTGTCATCAATGCCAAAACGCAGCGACCAAGCGTTTGTAACGCTGCAGAATCGCTGGTCGTTCATGCTGATATTGCGGAAGACTTCCTACCTCAATTGGAAAAGGCTATTTCTAAAGTTCATGCTGTTGAATTTCGTGCAGATGAGCGTGCTTTGAAAGTAATGGACAAAGCTGTTTCAGCCTTACCAGAAGACTTTGCGACAGAGTTTTTGGACTACACAATGTCTGTTAAAGTGGTAGATAGCCTTGACGAGGCTATTGGCTGGATTAACACTTACACGACATCGCATTCAGAGGCTATCGTGACTCAAGATATTAGTCGTGCTGAGCAATTCCAAGACGATGTTGACGCTGCAGCTGTTTATGTTAATGCCTCAACTCGCTTCACAGATGGTTTCGTCTTTGGACTAGGTGCTGAAATCGGAATTTCAACTCAGAAAATGCATGCCCGTGGTCCAATGGGACTGGAGGCCCTAACGTCAACCAAGTTCTATATTAACGGACAAGGACAAATTAGAGAATAACCCATCAAGCTCCATGAGGAGCTTTTTTAAGTTAGTTTGCTAGACGACAGGTCTTCTGATATACTGGTGGTATCAAGAGTGAGGAGATTTTGCCATGTTTAAAGCTTATAAGAAGTATTGGATGGGCTATTTCGATTTTACGGGACGTTCAAGCCGCTCAGATTATTGGTTGGCAGTTTTAGCGAATACGATTGTAACTATCATTTTATTTACCGTGGTTATAGTTGCCATTGTATTTGATAGTCCAGGTAATCATTATCATATTATTCTTAAATTATTGTATGGGCTTGCAATGGTATATTTCTTTGCTAACTATATTCCATCTATTGCCCTTCAGGTACGTCGCTTGCGTGATGCTGGTTTTCATTGGGCATTGATTTTCTTACGCTATGCGCCTGTTATAGGCGATATCGTTCTGTTGGTTTTGTTTTGTCAACCCACAAAAGTAGAATTTCCTTTCAACCAGTTCAATAATCCACAACAATGATAAGTATTTAGCAGCCTAGTAAGGCTGCTTTTTAGTCAATTTGTCAAATTCTTTTTTTATTGCTATACTATAAGTATCAAAAAATGAGGAGATTTTATTATGATCGAAGCTTATAAGAAGTTTTGGAAGGGCTACGTAGATTTTGAGGGACGTTCAACACGTTCAGATTACTGGTTTGCATATTTGGCAAATATGTTAACAGTTATTGCTTTTTATGTGTTGCTAGCAATCTTTGGAGGCATTGCACGTGCGACAGAATCAAGCTTTTTAGCTGTTATTTCATTTATCATCCTATTTATCTTTTTTGCCTTTGGTATTGCTGCGCTTTTACCTGGTATTGCTGTAACAGTTCGCCGTTTACGTGATGCTGGCTACAATTGGGCATTTATTTTTATTCCTTTAATTCCATTTGTCGGTGGTATTATCTTCATTGTTTTGCTCTGCCAACCAACGAAAGTAGAAGTGCCATTTAACAACTTCAATAACCCACAGCAATAATGACAACCAACCAACTCTTAGAGTTGGTTTTTTTTATGCCAAAAAAGTTTTATGTTAATGTTGCACATTTTAATATTTCTGATATAATCTTATCTGAGACTAATCAATACTAAAATATAATTTAAGAAATGTGAATAACTTATGAAACTATTTCGTCACTTAAAAGAAAAACGTTACCTTATTTTGGCATTTACCCTACCAGCTCTTTTATTGGCTTTGGCTATTGTCTTTTTCCGTCCTACTCATCATGCCGAGGTAGGAGTGAGGGTCAGCACCAAACAGTCGTCATCAAAAGCTAAGGCTTCCTCTAAATCATCTAGCTCTAGCTCATCATCAGCATCAAGGTCTAGCGAGTCATCCAACTCTAGCACGGCATCTGTAGCAGCTAGCCAGGCACAGGCAGCCACAACGACTACGGTGACACCAGCTCCTTCCTCAGCCCAAGGAACTTACCAAGCGCCACAGTATAATTATGCTCCACCAACAACTTATACCGAATCACAAAATGATGCTTCAACATCTACGATTTATAACGGGGATGTTAACTCTACTGTAGCCGAATAGAAAGATTATTATGAAAAAGAAATTATTGTTATTAGTAACTGGCTTATCTAGCCTAGCCCTATTAGCTGCTTGTTCAAATCAGTCTAATCATTTATCATCTACCAATTCTTCCTCATCAGTAGAGCAGTCCCAATCAGATAGTAGCGAAAGCTCAAGTGAAGAGAAGAAAGTAGATACCTCTGCTTATGATAGCATCATTAGTAAGTACCAAACAGCTGTGGCCAACAACCAAACGGATGCCTCGCTTAATTCTCTCGTTGTTACCTATGCTAATTCTCAAACAAGTCCTGCCTCAACGGTCTATACTTACCGTGATCTGGATGGTAATGGTGTTGATGAGTTGATTCTTGCTTTTAAGCCGGGGAAACTCTTTAAAGAGCATATGATTACGGATATTTATACTATCTCTAAGGATAGTGGTCAGGTCATTCGTCTGACAGAAGGTTCACAACTGGGCATGTTGGGTGAGCGCATGACTTTGGCCTACCTCAAGGATAACACCTTTAGCTACTATGGTAGTGCTGGTGCTATGGCTGGTGGAGGTTCTGGCTACCACTTTAGTAGTGATGGTCAATCTCTTGTAAAAGATGACAGTGATTCGGGTGCAGAGAAGGCTGATCTTTCGAATTGGGATTGGAAGGATCTGAGCAGTGCCTCTACTAATAGTAGTTCTAGCGCAGCGTCACAAACTCAAACAAGTTCAACATCTCTTAAGCCTGATGAACTCAAAAATGGCAATTACAAATCAGCTGTAGGAACATGGAAGTCTTCAAATGGAAAGACCATCACCATTACTTCGGATGGGCAGTTGGATTTCTGGGGCTATACTTATCCTATCGACAAAGTCTCACCCAATCAATATGTGTCTGGTATATATACCTTAACTTATGTTGATTCTAGTCCAGTAGGGAATACCCCAATTCAGCTTTGTCCTAAGGGGGTTAGTGATGCAAGTGATGCGGGAGATAATAGTAAGGACCGTATCCTAGCGACGAATGGGATGCCATCTGCGGAAAGTTATTTTTATCGAGTGGATTAATCTTATCAAATGATATAGAAACTAAAGAGTTAGGCCTCGGGTCTGGCTCTTTTACTATCCTGTCAACTTACAGAACGAGACAATTTCTCTATTCTTGTGCTATAATAAAAGTTATGACTAATGAATTTCACCATGTAACCGTTCTTTTACACGAAACTGTTGATATGCTTGAT
This sequence comes from Streptococcus raffinosi, assembly GCF_030284685.1. NCBI lineage: Bacteria > Bacillati > Bacillota > Bacilli > Lactobacillales > Streptococcaceae > Streptococcus > Streptococcus raffinosi. The sequence continues at coordinate 68,711 of NZ_JASUZV010000004.1, read as the reverse complement.
ATCAAGCCTGATGGCATCTATGTCGATGCGACTTTGGGTGGCGCAGGACATTCGTCTTATCTTTTGTCACAATTGTCTGAAAAAGGACATTTGTACTGTTTCGACCAAGACCAAAAGGCTATTGATAACGCCCAAGGGCGTCTGAAAGACTATATTGACAAGGGAATGGTGACTTTCATTAAGGATAATTTCCGTAACCTCAGATCTAACCTTGAAGCTCTGGGAGTGTCTGAAATTGATGGCATTCTCTACGATTTGGGTGTGTCTAGCCCACAGTTGGATGAGCGTGAGCGTGGTTTCTCCTACAAACAGGATGCCAAGCTGGATATGCGTATGAATGAGGAAGCTAGTTTAACGGCCTATGAGGTGGTTAATACTTATCCTTACAACGATTTGGTACGTATTTTCTTCAAGTATGGTGAAGACAAGTTCTCTAAACAAATTGCACGTAAGATTGAGCAAGCACGTCAGGTAAAATCTATCGAGACGACGACGGAACTGGCGGAAATTATTAAATCTGCTAAGCCTGCTAAGGAATTAAAGAAGAAGGGGCATCCAGCCAAACAAATTTTCCAAGCCATCCGAATCGAAGTCAACGATGAGCTTGGTGCTGCGGATGAGTCTATTCAGGAGGCTTTGGACCTACTAGCTGTGGATGGTCGTATCTCGGTCATTACCTTTCATTCTTTGGAGGATCGTTTAACCAAACAGCTTTTTAAGGAAGCCAGTACGGTAGATGTGCCTAAAGGCTTACCCTTTATTCCCGAAGACCTCCAACCTAAGGTGGCATTAGTAAATCGAAAGCCTATCCTGCCTAGTCAGGAAGAATTAGAAGCAAACAACCGCTCGCATTCTGCTAAGTTGCGTGTGGCTAAAAAAATCAGGAAATAACTATGGAAAATCAGGAACATCAGGTTGTTAATAGAGCCCTTAGAAACCATATTCGTTTTATGACATGTATGGAAAAGGCCTTCTATTCGGCAATTGTTTTGACAGCTGTTGTGATGAGTATCTCGGTTGTCTTTTTACAGGGACGTAATCAGGCCATCAAGCAACAAATCACAGACCTTAATAGCAAGATTAGTGATGAAAAAACAGAGCTTAACAATGCTAAGCAGGCGGTTAATGAGTTGACTAACTCTGACCGTATTAAAGAGATTGCTAATAAGGCAGGCCTGTCTATTAATAACGATAGTATTAAGAGTGTGAGGTAACCAATGAACAGATTAAGAAAACTTAAACATTTATTTCTAAACTATGTCGTTAGGGATAGGCGAAAGCCAGCCCAGAATCGACAGCACGTTGGTCAGAACCTTATGGTTCTCAGCATCTTTATCTTTTTCGTCTTTATTATCAACTTTGTGGTGATTATCGGGGCAGACAGTAAGTTTGGTGTTGATTTGTCCACACAGGCTGCTAAGTCATATAACACTAAAACCACAGTGGCTGCCAAACGTGGGACGATTTACGACCGAAATGGAAATGTTTTGGCTGAAGATTCAACCAGTTACGCCATTTACGCTATTGTATCAACCAGCTATGTGTCAGCAACGCAGGAGAAACTCTACGTTCAAGAAAGCCAGTTTGATAAGGTTGCTGATATTTTAAAGGACAAGCTAGGAATTGAAAAGAGTGATTCCTTGGCCCAATTGCGTACTAAGGGTGCCTACCAGGTTTCCTTTGGACTAAAGGGGAAGGGAATTACCTACTCTGTTAAAGAAGAACTAGAAAAAGCCTTTAAAGATGCGGGAATTAAGGGGATGGCCTTTGAAGCAACAACGTCACGAATGTATCCTAATGGAACCTTCGCGTCAGAGTTTCTTGGTCGTGCCGAAGCTGTTGAAAATAAAAAAGACGGCTCATATTCTTTGATTGGTCAAACTGGTTTGGAGCGCTCGCTCAATAGCCTCTTGACTGGAACAGATGGAGAGGCCATTTATGAGAAGGATAAAAACGGTAATACGCTTCTAGGTACGGAAACCATTACCAAGGAAGCTATCGATGGTAAGAACATCTATACAACCTTGTCAGCGCCTCTCCAAACCTTCTTAGAAACGCAGATGGATACCTTTATGGAGCAGACGCAAGGTGTCAATGCTTCAGCGACAGTTGTTAATGCTAAGACAGGTGAGATTCTTGCAACGACACAACGTCCGACCTATAATTCTGATACTCTTGAGGGACAGGCTAAGAAAAACTATGACTGGGTTAACCGTCTTTACGAAGCTCAGTATGAGCCTGGATCAGCCTTTAAGGTCATGCTCTTGTCAGCTGCTATTGACAATGGAAGTTTCAACCCGAATGCGACCTACAGTAATGCTAATGGTATTAAGGTTGACGACGTTGAAACTAATGACTGGTCAATCAATGAGGGTATCTCAACAGGTCGTACCATGACATTTGCTCAAGGCTTCTCTTATTCAAGTAACGTTGCTACGACCATGCTAGAACAAGAGATGGGAGACAAGGTTTGGTCTAACTACTTATCTCTTTACAAATTTGGACTTCCAACTCGTTTTGGGATGGTAGGTGAGTCCTCAGGGGTTGTCTCAAGAAACTCTGTGAATATTGCTCAATCATCCTTTGGACAAGGGATTTCAGTGACTCAGGTTCAGATGCTTCGTGCTTTTTCAGCCATCTCTAACAATGGTGTTATGTTGGAACCTCAATTTATCAAACAAGTTGCGGATGTCAACCAAGGCACTGTTCGTACGGCTAAGAAAGAAGTTATTGGTAAGCCAGTTTCCAAGCAGACTGCTTCTGAGACCCGTAATTATATGATTTCTGTTGGTACAGACCCAGAGTTTGGTACCATGTACAACAAGTCCGAAGGTTCGCCAATCATTAAGGTTGGTAACTATGATGTTGCGGTTAAGTCAGGAACGGCTCAAATTGCCGATGAAAAGACTGGGACTTACAAAGATGGGACCAACGAAACGCTCAACTCAGTTGTAGCTATGGTTCCTTCTGATGATCCACAATATGTCATGTATGTAACGGTTCAGGAACCTAAGACCTGGGATAATAATTTTTATGCGACGGTGGTTAACCCTGTCCTAGAAGAAGCCATGTCTATGGGAGACACCCTAGATACTTCTGTGTCTGAAGGTAGTGAAAAGACCGAGGAAACGAGCTATCAAACCGGCGATATTATCGGTAAGAGTACGGGCGAGACAGCTAACACCCTTCGTCAAAACTTGATTCATCCGATTGTTCTGGGTGTTGGTGATAAGATTGAGAAGGTTTCTGTAGATTCCAAAGCCAATATCAAGGCTAATGAACAGATTCTTATCATGACCAATGATTTCACAGAACTTCCAGACATGTATGGTTGGACCAAGAAGAACGTTGAAACCTTTGCCAAATGGAAAGGCATTAAAGTTACTTATAAGGGTGGCAAGTCAGGGACTGTTACCAAACAAAGTGTTGCGGCAGGAAAAGCCCTGTCTAAAACCAAGAAGATTACCATTACTTTAGGAGACTAAGATGACTATGAGTCTGATAGCAGGTGTGGCCGCCTTTGTGTTGACGGTGCTCGCCATGCCTCACTTTATTACTTACTACAAAATCAAGAAAATCGGTGGCCAACAAATGCATGAAGATGTGAAGCAGCATTTGGCTAAGGCTGGAACACCAACTATGGGAGGGACAGTCTTCCTAGTGGTTGCCATCTTGGTTAGCTTGATTTTTAACTTCCACGTCTTTAGCGAGGGCCACCAAGCCTATGGTGCTACAGTAGGGATTCTCTTTGTAATTTTGATTTATGGAATTATCGGCTTCCTTGATGATTTCCTTAAGATTTTCCGTCAAATCAATGAGGGACTTAAACCTTGGCAAAAGATGGCCTTGCAGATTATTGCGGGTTTGCTTTTCTACTTTATCCACGTACTCCCTAGTGGGACAGATAGCCTAGCTATTGGTGGATTAACCATTCATCTCGGTGTCTTTTATGTTCTATTTGTTTTATTCTGGATTGTCGGTTTCTCAAATGCTGTGAACTTGACAGACGGTATTGATGGTTTAGCTTCTATCTCTGTGGTTATCAGCTTGATTGCCTATGGGATTATCGCTTTTGTCAAGGGTGAGTTCGCTATCTTGACTATCATTATCACTATGATTGGGGCACTTCTTGGCTTCTTCGTCTTTAACCACAAGCCAGCCAAGGTCTTTATGGGAGATGTCGGTTCCTTGTCACTTGGAGCTATGCTTGCGGTTATCTCTATTGCCCTACGTGTAGAGTGGACTCTACTCTTGATTGGTGTGGTTTATGTCTTTGAGACAGCTTCTGTCATGCTACAGGTCAGCTATTTCAAATACACTAAGCGTAAGTATGGTGAAGGTCGTCGTATTTTCCGTATGACACCATTCCACCATCACCTCGAGTTGGGTGGTCTTTCAGGTAAGGGTGACAAATGGTCAGAGTGGAAGGTTGATGTTTTCCTTTGGACAGTTGGAGCACTTGCAAGTGCCATTACCCTTTGGATAGTTCTTGGAAACGTTATGAAATAAATGAAAAGAGCAGAAATGCTCTTTTTCTGTTATAATGATAGGGATAGACTAGATAGAAAAGAAGAAGTAAACATGTCATTTAAAGATTTTAATTTTAAAACATTTATTCAGGAGGCTCTTGACGAGATTAAGTTTAAGGAGCCAACACCTGTTCAACAGAAATTGATTCCTGTAGTCCGTTCAGGTCGTGATTTGGTTGGTGAATCAAAGACGGGTTCAGGGAAGACACATACCTTCCTCTTGCCAATTTTTGAAAAGCTCAGCCCAGAGAGTGGGGATGTGCAAGTAGTGATTACTGCGCCGTCACGTGAATTGGCAACACAAATTTACCAGGCGACAAAACAGATTGCCAAACACTCTGCGACAGAAATTCGTGTTGTTAATTACGTGGGTGGTACGGACAAGCAACGTCAGATTGAGAAACTTAAGGTAGCCCAACCTCATATCGTTATTGGGACACCTGGGCGTATCTATGACCTCATTAAGTCTGGTGACTTGGCAATTCATAAGGCCCATACCTTTGTTGTTGACGAAGCTGACATGACTATGGACATGGGATTCTTGGATACTGTAGATAAGATTGCGGCAAGCCTACCTAAGGAAGTTCAAATTTTGGTCTTTTCTGCGACGATTCCTCAAAAATTGCAACCGTTCTTGAAGAAATACTTGACCAATCCAGTCATGGAACAAATCAAAACTTCAACGGTTATTGCAGATACCATTGATAACTGGTTGGTATCTACTAAGGGGCGTAATAAGAATGAACAGATTCTTGAGATGCTTAAGGGCATGCAGCCATATCTGGCAATGATTTTCGTTAATACCAAGGAACGTGCTGACGATTTGCACAGCTACCTAGTGTCAAATGGTCTTAAGGTTGCGAAAATTCATGGCGGTATCCCACCACGTGAACGTAAGCGCATCATGAATCAAGTTAAGAAGCTTGATTTTGAGTATATTGTAGCAACTGACCTTGCAGCGCGTGGGATTGATATTGAAGGTGTTAGCCATGTTATCAATGATGCCATTCCTCAAGATTTGTCCTTCTTTGTTCACCGTGTGGGACGTACAGGACGTAATGGTTTGTCAGGAACAGCCATCACCCTCTATCAACCAAGTGACGATTCCGATATTCGTGAGCTTGAAAAGATGGGTATCACCTTTGAGCCTAAGGTTTATAAGGACGGTGAGTTTCAAGATACCTATGACCGTGACCGTCGTGCCAACCGTGAAAAAGCCTATCAAAAACTTGATACAGAAATGATTGGTCTGGTTAAGAAGAAAAAGAAAAAAATCAAGCCTGGCTATAAGAAGAAAATTCAGTGGAAGGTTGACGAGAAACGCAAACGTGAACGCCGTGCGGCCAACCGTGCTAAGGGACGTGCTGAACGTAAAGCTAAGAAGCAAAGTTTCTAAGTTTGGCTTTTAGGTAACAGTAAATTTATATTGAAAAAAATTCAAGAGGTTGAAACTATAAGGTTTCAGCTTTTTTGATTATTATCTAACTTTTGAGAAAGTCTCCGTATATGCTCGCAATATAATTAAGGATAGCTTATGGACTGAAAATGTGAAGGATAAAAAGTTTTCTACTATTTACTACAAAAAAACCAACAAAATGATACAAAAGAAAGTTAATTTTGATAATTTAAGCTAAATTAAATCTGATATTGAATAGTGGATTTTCTTTGAGTTTTTTTATTAGATTAGGGATAATTTCTGTCGAAACATTATCATACCACCATTTATTGATGAGGGGATCAATGTTTTCTTGCCTAAATGTTGAGGGTATGCCATTTCCGTCTGATTCAATTAGTATACCACAGACATTAACTTCAAATGATTTAATTAAATTATCCCCTAACATCAACCAAAAAATATCAAACATTTCTTAAAAATCAATGACAGTCAATTCATTGATGGTACTGGTTCTAAAACTTCTAGCGAGGTTATAACTTTTTTCACCAACAGTAATGTCAATGTCGTCTTTTTTGTGAAAAGTATCCATTTCAGTTTCATCAGAAGCCAAAACATTTTTCTTTGAATATTGAAATTTGCGAATGTCTTGGAAAGTCTAAGACATTTAGATTGTATTGAAATTAAGTCATCATCCAACAAAGAATTCATTCTTTTATCTACAGTTTCCAAATCTCTAAATAAAATAGAGCTGAAGCAGTGGTAAAACATATTTTCAACAAACTTGGCAATATCTCCAAAAATAATTTCTTTATAGTCTAAGTCGGTTTGAGTATTCAAATAAAGCAATATTGAAGCGATAACTTGTCGCTTTCCCTTTTCAACTTGGCTAACTTGACCTGCATTACCTAAGTCACTTTGCTTTAAATTATACTTTTTCTTAAACATTTGATACGAGCAAGTATTTCTTGTGAGTAATTTTCATCAAAAAATTTCATAGATAAGCCTCCTATAATCATGGAAAAGTAGTAAAAATAGTTGTTATCCTAGTTGATTAAAAAAATCTCTGATTTCCTCATCTTTTATAAAATAATATATAATTTTCCCCTCTCTTCTAGTGTCCAAGATGTTTTGATTGGCTAGTTTACGAAGATGATGGGAGGCAGATGCCATACTGAGATTTAGTAAACAGGCTATATCGCAGACACAGAGTTCTTCAACAGCAAGGAGATAAAAGATGATATTTATCTGTTTATTATCGGTAAATTTTGATAAAATGCGAAGTGATTTTTGGACTTTTTCCTTTTCAAGGTAGTTCGTTGCGGTTGTAACATTTTGTTGATTTATAACATCTACTTGACAGATACTATCTTTTTTCATAATTTTTTCTCCTAGCCTAACACAGTCCATAGCATGTCAAAAATGTTATTTTCAATCAGGATATACATCCCCAATCCTAAATAGACAACGGCAATAAACCATCTGCTATATTTTTCCAAAGTTTCTCCAACAGAAGGGACTTGTGCTAATTTTTGGGCAGAAAAAACCAAGAGATAAATCATGACTAGAAAGGTAAGTAAAGTCACTATCAAATTCGCTAAATTTAAGGTAATAAAATATGGGACAAAAACACCAATATTGTCAGCACCACAACTTGCAAAAGTAATCATAGCGACTAGAAAAATCAGGTTTTTATTGTCTTTGCGCAAACCATCTTTTGCAATAGCTTCTCCATCAGAATCTCCTAAAAGCAAAACTTTGAGTCCTAGGAAAATTGGAATCAAACCGAGTAAACCTAAAATCTCTTTACTAGGAATATAATTTAAGACAAATGCAAAAAGTAAACTTAGCAATATTAGACTAACAGAGCCTAGAAATTGTCCTAAATAGATGTTAATGATGTCTTTTCTGCTTTTTCTTTTGGCAAAAAATAACATTAGGATAATAAGTAAGTCTACGGCTGTCCCAGAATACAGGATTATTGAAGTAACAACATTTTGAATCATAAAATACCTCATTCAAATATATTTTTGAATGTATTCTAACATTAAACTTTGTAGATGTCAACTTCAACTCCACGAAAATATAGATAAGAAGTTAGTGTACCAAATATTAAAAAGTCCTGCCATCGAAATGATAGCAAGGCTTAACTTCAATATCCAAATGATATATTTATCTAAAAAAGGTAGAGTTTTTATTGATTTGTAGTGCGATATAATGAGTTTCAAAAAATCAAAAATCGCTTAAAATTAATATTTTGACGTCTATTGGTGTGTACTGAAACCCTTACTTTACCTCAGTAAAAATAAAATAATTTGTAATTCCAAAGCTGAATCCACCTCCAACAAAAAAGCAGTGACATTGATGTCACTATTTTTTTGTTGGCTTCCCACCTATAATAAAATCATAGCTTTTAAGAAAAGGCTAAAACAAAATATTTTAAAGGAGGTTGTTTAAATGACAACAAAAATCATTAACAATTTTAACTCACTTAATTCCGAAGATCTTTCTACCATTGTGGGTGGAGCATGTAGTTTTTGGGGAGCTACAGCTGCCGTAGGTGTCGGGGCTGTTGGAGGAGCCGTTAAAGGTGGTATTCAAACAGGTACTTGGCAAGGTGCAGCCTTAAAGGGTATTGGTTATGGTATTAAAGGTGGGATTACTTATGGGCTTACTTGTCGTTATTAGGCGATTACTGAGTCAATTTTTTGGCCAAATAGTACTTGCGCTCCTGATTTATGGGCTTATATTCCTTGCCTGGCAACACTTTAGAGGAGGTGTTTTCTCAATTGTGTGCATCTATGTCAGTATATCCCTGGCAGATGACGTCTATCATCTCGCAGAAGAATATTTAAAAAAGAAAGTTAACTAGGAATACCTTCCTGTTTGAAAAATAGTTAAAGGCTTGGCAGATTGAATGTCAAGTTTTTTTATGGTAAAAGTGCTAAAATAGAAGTCATGAAAGACACGATTCGAATTCTCCATATTAACGATTTACATTCTCATTTCGAACAGTATCCACAACTCAAGCGAGCTGTGGATGATTTGAGTCAGACGGATAGAGAGCTGATTAAGGTAGATCTTGGGGACAATGTGGATAAGTCCCACCCCTTATCCGATGCGACAGCTGGGCGTTTTAATGTCGCCCTGATGAATGAGTTGGGAATAGATTATGCGACTATTGGAAATAATGAAGGGATTGGACTGGCTAAGGCTGAGCTAGACTGTCTTTATGAGCAGGCTAATTTTCAGCCTATCATAGGGAATCTCAAGGACAAGGGCAGACAGCCTGACTGGGCTAAGCCTTATTTGATTTATCAAACTAAAGCGGGAACAAAGATTGCTTTTCTAGCTTATACGTTTCCATATTATGTCACCTATGCTCCAAATGGTTGGAAGGTTTTGAATCCGCTTACGCAGTTAGAGGAGGATTTGGCTCGTCCTGAGGTTCAGGATTCAGACCTAGTCGTACTACTTAGTCATTTAGGAATCCGCTATGATGAGCAAATTGCAGAGACTTACCCTCAGGTGAATCTTATTATCGGGAGCCATACCCACCACCTGTTTGAAGAGGGTAAATTGATTAATGAGACTTATTTGGCGGCTGCAGATAGGTATGGTTATTATATCGGCTGCATTGACTTGACTGTGGAAGACGGGCAATTAAGGGAGTGTCAGATTGTAGCTATTCCTACCAAAACCTATCTTTTAGATTTGGACAAGGAAGACCGAGTCTTTATTCAGGCCATGCGAGAGGAAGGCTATCGTCGATTAGCTCAGGAAAAGGTGGCTGATTTAGGTCGAAAATTGAGTTTTGATGAGACTTGTCAGGTGGTGCTAGAAGCTGTTTGTCAAGAGACGGATAGTCAGTTAACGGTTTTAAATACCGGACTCATCATGAAAACACTAGGTCCTCAAGTGACCATGGCAGACCTACAAGAAGCCCTGCCCCATCAAATGCGGATGGCTCGTCTGGTAGTGACTGGCCAAGAGCTCAAAGAAATTTGTCAAGAAGTTTTCACCAAGGCAGAACTCCTCAGAAATCAAACCATTAAAGGCATGGGCTTTCGTGGAAAAACATTTGGTCAGGTAATCACAGGGAATTTTGCTTACAAAAACGGTAATTTATTGTATAATGGTAGGGTTGTAGATTCTCATGAGAAGTTTAGTTTGGTCCTTGTGGATCAGTACTACTATGCTGCTTATTTCCCTACCATCAAGGAAAAGGATGCGACTCTTCTTTTTCCAGACCTGTTAAGGGAGCTTGTGGCCAAATATTTGAGAAAAAATGGTGCCAATTGGGATAAGAGTATTATCACAGCATCAAGATAGAAAATAAGAGTCAGCAGAAAGGATGGCACATGCGTAAAGAAATCTTGCCAGAAATGTTTAATTATAATAAATATCCAGGGCCAGACTTTGTGTATGTGGCCGACCTTCTGAAATCAGATGCCTGTCAGTTTACGGTTCTTGAAAATCATAAGGATGCCTTAGACGCTACCCGTTTTGGGCAACGTTTTTCTGAAATTATGCTCAAGTATGATTATATTGTTGGAGATTGGTCGAATGATCAGCTTCGTCTTAAGGGATTTTACGAGGACGAACGCCCAAATACTCGAAAGACGGAGCGTATTAGCCGTTTGTCAGAGTATTTGCGTGAGTACTGTGCCTTTGGTTGTGCCTATTTTATTTTGAAAAATGAAGAACCACAGCTAATTGTCTTTGAGGAGGAAAATGAGCCCCGACGCAAGCGTCGTCGTTCGAATAGTCGTCGCAACTCTTCTCAAGAAGCCAGAGAGAAAGATCGTAATGCTTCTCAAAAGAATAAGAGTCAAAAGGCTTCTGGCAAGCAAAAGTCGGACAAGCCCAAACGAAGAGACAGGGATCAAGAGGGGCCAAGCTTTGAGAAAATCAAGCGACGTCCTAAGTTTAAATCAAGACCAGAGAATGGCGGCCGTGAGCGCAAGTCGGACTTCAAGAAAAGTCAGAAGCAGGCCTCAAAGTCTAAAATCCCCAATAACGTATCAAAGAAACCAAGCAAGACCAAGTCAGATGGTCATCATTTTACAATCAGAAAAAAAGGAAATTAAAGGATGTCAGAAGTAACAAGACAAGCAAAGCCAGAACGTCGTAAACGCCAGAAGTTGGAAGATATGGAAGGTTACAAACCATCTATCTATGGTTTTACTCGTGAGGAGTTGATTGACTGGGCTATGGAACACGGTGAAAAGAAATTCCGTGCCGCTCAAATCTGGGATTGGCTCTACAAGAAGCGTGTGCAGTCTTTTGAAGAAATGACCAACATTTCTAAGGACTTCATTGCTAAATTGAACGAGAATTTCTGTGTAAACCCATTGAAACAACGTATCGTCCAAGAATCTAAAGATGGTACCGTTAAATATCTTTTTGAGTTGCCAGATGGGATGTTGATTGAGACCGTTTTGATGCGTCAACACTATGGTTTGTCTGTCTGTGTGACAACTCAGGTTGGCTGTAACATTGGTTGTACTTTCTGTGCCAGTGGTTTGATTAAGAAACAACGTGACTTGACTGCTGGTGAGATTGTTGCCCAAATCATGTTGGTACAAAAATACTTTGATGACCGTGGCGATGATGAACGTGTCAGCCACGTGGTTGTTATGGGTATCGGTGAGCCATTTGATAACTATGACAATGTGCTTCGCTTCTTGCGTACTATTAACAATGATAATGGACTTGCTATTGGAGCTCGCCACATTACCGTGTCAACATCTGGTTTGGCACCAAAAATCAAGGAATTTGCCAACGAAGGAGTTCAAGTGAATCTTGCGGTATCACTTCACGCGCCTAACAATGACCTTCGTTCAAGCATCATGCGTATTAACCGCTCATTCCCACTTGAAAAACTCTTTGAAGCTATTGAGTATTACATCCAGACAACCAACCGTCGTGTTACTTTTGAGTACATCATGCTTAATGAGGTCAATGACCACCCTGAAAATGCTCAAGAGTTGGCTGATTTGACTAAGAAAATCCGTAAGTTGTCATACATCAACTTGATTCCATATAACCCAGTATCTGAGCACGACCAATATAGTCGTTCAACCAAGGAACGTGTGGCAGCCTTCTACGATGTCCTCAAGAAAAATGGGGTTAACTGCGTGGTTCGTCAAGAACATGGTACAGATATCGATGCTGCTTGTGGACAATTGCGCTCAAACACTATGAAACGTGACCGTCAAAAGGCTGTGGCAGAAGCTTCTGGTAAAGCAGAAGGTAAATAAGATGTTTCAGCTTAAGACTTGGGTAGATAAGGATGGAGAACTTACACCAAAAGGAAGAAAGGTAAGCCGAGTTTTGGTTTATGCTTATCTCCTTTGTTTAGTACTCCTTTGTTGGACACCCCAGTATGGGCTAGTTGAAGGTGTTGAAACCCCCGGTATTCAACATTTTGGTAGGGTAGTGGTGCTTTTGACGCCGTTCAACAGTCTGACTAATTTTAACCAGCTGGATAGTCTTAAGGAAATTGTCTTTGTCCTTGGGCAAAATGTGACCAATATTTTCTTGCTGAGTCCGCTGATTTTAGGACTTTTAGCCTTGTGTCCAAGATTTAGGTCTTGGAAAAAGGTCCTTGTAGTGACACTTGCCATGTCTTTGACGATTGAAATCGGGCAGGTGATTCTTGACCTTCTCATTGATGCTAATCGTGTCTTTGAGCTAGATGATTTATGGACTAATACTTTAGGTGGTTTGGTGGCACTAGGTGTCTACCACCTCCTTGTAAAACTGATTCAAACGCATTTTAAAGAGTAAAAAACCTGGGAGCTTACGCGTCTCAGGTTTCGCTTATTTTCTATCATACAAAGATAACACATTCAAAAGAGGGAAAAATGAATAAACACTTTTGGAGAAACAATGAAACACTTAATGATGACACTAGTCACCGTATTGACACTAGGAGCAACAGTGCCAATGGTTAAGGCAGATACTTATCAAAGTGGCCGTGATGCCGATATTATGCGAGAAAGAGGGCAGGTTTGGAATTTTCCTGAGATAAAGAGAGAGCGTCAGGTTGCTAATTATAACACCGATGGTCGCTATCTCAGTGAGGCAACCAACTTTGAATTGTACAATTTCGTCAGAGAATATAAGACGTCTGATGACATCAGACGCATTTGGAGCCCTAAGAAGGATGCGTCAGTCATTCATGACAAGGAAAGATACTCTATGGATGGTGGGCATAAGGTCTATAATTTTGATTCCTTTGCCTATCAATTGCCAGAATCTACTGACTTTGGGCAACTGACTTATATTGGCTATTTTGAGCTAGAAGATGGGACGATTTACCGTTATTGGAAGTAAGCTTTCGTTAGACTTATCATCACCCATTTGTAAGGATAGGGGGGAAACTTGTTTTTTAAAGAATCAATCATTGCAAAACTTTGGTGGTTTTTCAAGTTAGAAAAACGCCGGTATATTGTCGGGATATTGGCACTGAGTTTGGTTTCGGTTCTCAATCTGATTCCTCCTATGGTTATGGGGCGGGTCATTGATGCTATCACATCGGGAAAATTGACCAATCAGATTTTGCTTTTGAATCTCGTTTATTTGCTTTTGGCAGCTTTAGGAATGTACTATTTGCGCTATGTTTGGCGGATGTATATCTTGGCAACGTCTTATCGCTTGGGACAGATTATGCGTTCACGCCTTTTTGAGCATTTTACCAAGATGTCGCCTTCTTTTTACCAAAAATACCGAACTGGTGATCTCATGGCCCATGCCACTAATGATATCAACTCTTTAACCCGCTTGGCTGGTGGGGGAGTCATGTCAGCCGTGGATGCGTCTATCACAGCTTTGGTAACTTTAATCACCATGTTCTTCAGTATTTCCTGGCAGATGACCCTGGTGGCAGTCTTACCCCTACCTTTCATGGCTTTTGCGACCAGTCGTTTGGGACGTAAGACCCATAAAGCTTTTGGAGAATCCCAGGCAGCCTTTTCAGAACTTAATAATAAGGTCCAAGAATCGGTGTCAGGTATCAAGGTAACCAAGTCTTTTGGCTATCAGGAGGCTGAGCTCCAATCCTTCCAAGAGACCAATAAGATGACTTTTGAAAAGAATATGCATACCATGAAGTATGACAGCCTTTTTGATCCTTTGGTCTTACTCTTTGTTGGCTCATCTTATGTTTTGACCCTCCTTGTCGGGGCCTTTATGATTCAGGCCGGTCAGATAACGGTCGGAAATTTGGTAACCTTTATTACCTATTTGGACATGTTGGTTTGGCCTTTGATGGCCATTGGCTTTCTCTTTAATATCACACAGAGGGGAAATGTATCCTACCAACGTATTGAAAATCTTCTGGAGCAGGAATCAGATGTTCAAGATCCTGCGAATCCTCTTCCAAACATTGAAAATGGCCGTTTAGAATATGCGATTGACCGCTTTGCTTTTGAGGATGAGGATACTTTGCGAGATATTCATTTCACCTTGGACAAGGGGCAAACCCTTGGTTTGGTTGGACAGACTGGCTCAGGAAAGACGGCCCTTGTCAAGTTGCTCTTGCGAGAGCACGATGTCAATCAAGGAGCCATCTATTTGAATGGTCATGACATCCGATACTATCGCCTATCGGACTTGCGTAGCTTGATGGGTTATGTTCCTCAAGACCAGTTTCTCTTTGCCAGTTCTATTTTAGACAATGTCCGCTTTGGTAATCCTGATCTCTCCATTGATAAGGTGGAAGAAGCGACTAAGTTAGCTCAAGTTTACGATGATATCAAAGATATGCCTGAGGGCCTTGAAACAATCATTGGTGAAAAGGGTGTTAGCCTATCAGGTGGTCAAAAACAACGTCTGGCCATGAGCCGGGCCATGATTTTGAATCCAGATATTTTGATTTTGGACGATTCCCTGTCAGCGGTTGATGCCAAAACAGAATATGCCATTATTGATAATCTCAAGCATACTCGCAAGGACAAGACAACTATCATTACTGCCCACCGTCTCAGTGCGGTGGTGCACGCTGACCTCATCCTAGTCATGCAAGATGGTCGTATCATTGAACGTGGCCGTCATGAGGACTTACTCGCTCAAGGTGGTTGGTATGCCAAGACCTATGAGTCTCAACAGTTAGAAATGGAAGGAGGAGAAGCTGATGCCTAAGCAAAACCAATGGTCTGTATTTAAGCGTCTTCTGACCTATCTCAATCCTTACAAGTTCTTGACCTTTCTAGCTTTGGCCTTCCTTTTGTCCACAACGGTTATCAAGAGTATCATTCCCCTAGTGGCCTCTTATTTTATCGACCACTATCTTCATGATATGAATCAGGCGGCAAGCTTGATTCTGATTGGTTACTATGGGCTTTATCTCTTGCAGACCCTAGTCCAGTATTTGGGAAATCTCTTTTTTGCGCGTGTGTCCTACAGTATTGTCAGGGATATTCGCCGAGATGCCTTTGCCAATATGGAAAAACTGGGGATGTCTTACTTTGACAAAACTCCAGCAGGCTCTATCGTTTCCCGCTTGACCAATGATACAGAGACTATTAGCGAGATGTTCTCAGGGATTCTGTCTAGCTTTATTTCGGCTATCTTTATCTTTGTGACCACCCTTTATACCATGATGATCTTGGACATTCGTCTGACCGGGCTTATTGTGCTCTTTCTTCCTCTGATTGTTCTTTTGGTTAACCTCTACCGCAAAAAATCAGTGGTCATCATTGAAAAGACCAGAGCCTTGCTTTCAGATATAAATGCCAAATTGTCAGAGAGTATCGAAGGGATTCGCATCATTCAGGCCTTTAACCAGGAGAAACGTCTCAAAAAAGAGTTTGATGCCATTAATGAGGAACACCTGATTTATGCCAGCCGCTCCATGTCACTGGATTCTCTCTTTCTACGCCCAGCCATGAGTTTACTGAAGCTCCTGGGTTATGCTGTTCTCATGGCCTATTTTGGCTACCGAGGTATCTATCTGGGCGTCACAGCAGGTACTATGTATGCTTTTATCCAGTACATTAACCGCCTCTTCGATCCCTTGATTGAAGTGACGCAGAATTTTTCAACCTTACAAACCTCTATGGTCTCAGCAGGTCGGGTCTTTGCCTTGATTGACGAGCGTACCTATGAGCCTGAACAGAGAGACACAGCTGCCAAGGTTACTGAGGGGAATATTCGCTTTGAGAATGTCACTTTCTCCTATGATGGCAAGCACCAGATTTTGGATAATATTTCCTTCTCTGTCAATAAAGGTGAGACCATCGCCTTTGTCGGTTCTACAGGTTCCGGAAAATCCTCTATTATCAACGTCTTCATGCGTTTTTATGAGTTCCAATCAGGACGAGTTCTTCTTGACGGTGTGGATATTCGTGATTATAGTCAAGCAGAGCTGCGTAAGAACATTGGTCTTGTCCTTCAGGAACCCTTTCTCTATCATGGTACAATCAAATCCAATATTGCCATGTATCAAGATTTAACTGATCAAGAGATCAAAGCCGCTGCTGAGTTTGTGGATGCCAACCACTTTATTGACAAACTTCCAGAAGGCTATGATGCTCCAGTTTCTGAACGAGGTTCAAGTTTTTCAACCGGTCAACGTCAGCTTCTAGCCTTTGCTAGGACCGTTGCTAGCCAGCCTAAAATCTTGATTTTGGATGAAGCGACAGCCAATATTGATTCGGAGACAGAGGCTATTGTCCAAAATTCTCTCGCAAAAATGCGCCAAGGCCGTACAACTATTGCCATTGCCCACCGCCTATCAACGATTCAAGATGCCAACTGCATCTATGTCTTAGACAAGGGCCGCATCATTGAACACGGTAGCCACGAAGAGCTCCTAGCCCTCGGTGGCACCTATCACAAGATGTACAGTCTACAAGCAGGCGCAATGGAAGGGGGCGTAAGCTAATCTAGACCATAGCTTCTATATTCGAAACTATTTCTTAAAAATCAAAATCGAGTAGTGACATTTATGTCACTACTTTTTTATCGGCTACCATCCTATAATAAAACCATAGCTTGAAATAAAAAGCTAAAAAATATTTTAGGAGGTTGTTAGAATGACAACACAAACAATTAACAATTTTGAAACACTCGATCTTGAGGCGCTTGCGAACATTGAAGGTGGAAAAGTCAATTGGGACCGTTTATCTAGTGGTGCTAGTGGTGCAGCTGAGGGAATTTATTTCTGTGCCGCATCAGGTGCTCCACTCTTTACGCTTGCACCTTATGCTATTGTAGGGTGTGGGGTTGTCGGAGCTGGTCTTGGTTATGCTTTCCCACATTAATTAAAAATTTACTAATCATGAAACTACAAAATAATGCAGTAGCATTACAGTTATTAAGACTAGGTAGTGCTGCAATAGTTGTTCTTCTCATTAATTTAGGTTTTTACCTTTATGAGAAAGAGACTCCGGTATGGGTTCTGTTTGGATTAGGCTTGCTTACTATATTTGTAGGAGTGATCAACATTATTTTTTACCGGTTATCAAAAAAACAATCAGTAACAAAAAGCTATTTGACGCTAAAACAATCATTTGGTATTTTCCTTAGTGTTTCATTGTTTGTCTTGTGTGTCGAGTTTTTCAAACTACTAACACTAACGGACTTTACGGATTGCATTGTATTATTTATTTTAATGCTTTTATTGATTTTATTTGATATTCTTACTTATTTTCAAGTTAAAAAATATTTCAAAAGGTAAAAGGTATCCATACTCATGACCAAAAAACGTCTAGTGTCTCTAATAATGTCTATGGGCTTCATCCTTGTCGCTGCACATAATTTGGGAGAAAAACTGAGTTTTGGACTTCAATGCCTAAATCTTATTGGGTTATGTCTTTTTCTCTTTCTTATGTGTACAATTATCGAGGACATAAGGTCAGACAAGTAGTGACATTCATGTCACTACTTTTTTATCGGCTTCAAATCTATAATAAAATTCATAGCTTGAGATAAAAAAGCTAAAAAATAATATTTTAGAGGTTATTAGAATGACTACACAAACAATTGACACTTTTGAGACACTCAACCTTGAGTCATTTGTAACCGTTGAAGGTGGTGATGGATTATGTTTGATTTGAAGAGTTATATTTTAGGGATGGTTTGCATGGCCTTGATGAGTTTTTTAGATAAGCCTATTATGTCATTTCTTGAAAAACACAAAGCCAACAATTCCGCTAAAAAGAAATCTTAATTAAGATACCTTGTCAATTGCTGGTCTGTGAATAGCATGTGAAAAATGGTTGAAAATTTCGATATAAGAGAAGAGGTATTTGTAATCATGACTAAAATACGATTATCAAGTACATAAGGTCATGCGAGTAGTGACATTTATGTCACTACTTTTTTTCGGATTCCAGCCTATAATAAACTCATAGCTTGTGCACAGAACGCTAAAAACACTTTAAGGAGAAAAGTATGTTCAAAAACTCAAAACCGTATTTACTGGCTACCATTCTCATAGGAATGGGCCTCGCTAATCTATTTAGAAGCTTGGATGCAGTTCACCATACCATTAACTTGTTGGGGCTAACAGTGCTTCTTTATAGCTTACTTTTTAAAAAATGGGGACAGTTTCAAAAGTAACCTTTGGCCCCTTTGAACGTGAGGTGCTTGCAAATGCTTATTGTTGATGTTCCCGAAGTAAAATTATTCTTGCTAATGATAGCGGAAATTGTATTATATTTGATTGCTTATCTTTGTAATAGAAAGAACAAAGATATGTATATTCGCCTATTTAAAGTATCAGTACTAATGACGCTACTGTATTACATCTCCAGTAGAATGTAATCGCTAAGGTCTTTTTTGAGATCTTACAGCAGTATAAAAAAATACAGAAAGGAATAGAGTTTAATGTAATAGCTTATTCGGTTTACAAGGCTGACTGAGGTTATTCATAGCTTAAGTGTTTTATCATGAAGTTAAAGAATATTAGTTCGAGAGTATTGCGATTTTTTAGGGTCGTCACTGCTATATTGGCAGTTTTCCTTATAAGTATCAGTATTTCTCTCTCTAAGAGCAAGACTTCGCTAGGGATTTGTTTAGCAGTCGGAGTACTAGCTTTAGTAGTCATTTTTGTAAATGGGCTGCTCTACCATATTCTTAAGAAGCGTCCAGATTCAGTGAATCCGTTAACAATACGGCAGTCCTTCATTGTCTTTCTGGTCATCTCATTTCTAGTGCTTTGTGTAGAGTTTTACACATTACTAACATTCAGTGATACCACAGACCGCATAGTGTTAGCCCTATTAATGCTTTTGTTAATTCTCTGTGATTTTCTAGCTTACTTGCAAGTCAAAAACTATTTTAAACAATAAATGATTTTGCTTGATTATTCTGTAGGTAATCTAGAAGATACTTTCATAAATAGTAAGATGGAGCAACAGAAAAAGCTTGAAACTAGTCAAGCTTTTTTCGATATATTAAGTTCCTGTGTAAATGCAAAAGTCATACTTTCAGTTTTTAAAGAAATATTTTGATAGTTGTCTAATATATTCCTAACGTTGGCCAAACCTATACCGCGATGATCCCCTTTACTGGAGACACCTCTCTCAAAAAGTGATGAGATAGGAATAAATTCTTCCTGGGTTGAGTTTTGGACAATAAAGATTTGCTTATTACCATGATTGAAGTAGCCAATATGCATTTTTGGTATGTCAGACTGAATCGATGCTTCCATCGCATTGTCTAGAAAGATAGATATTACAGTAATAAAATCGACCATCTCCATACCCTCGAGTTTGATAGTTTCAGGAATATCTAAGGAGATATCAATGTTATTTTCTTCTGCCTCTAGGAACTTAGCTGCAAGTAGGCTTTTGATAGTGTTATCTTCTATGTTTATTAAGCGAGTTAAATCAAATGTTTTCGATTTTAAATGCTTATCGGAATCTTTTAGAACTGAGTCGTAGACTTCTTTTACAATAGCCATATCATTTTGATCGATACCAAGTTTGAGTGTTGTTAAAATATTGGCATAATCATGACGAAAACTTCGAACCGACTGATAGAGGTTTTCAATCTGTTTGTTATAATTCGTAAGATGCGATAGTTGAATATCTTTTTGAAAGTCCAACTGACTTTGTATTGTTGCTCGGATATTTCTATCTAAGAAGATAAGCATGATAAAGAACAAGACTAGATAAATAACCACAATTAACTTCCTGATTATCAGAGTGGATGTATGAGTAGTGTTTTCGAGGTAGACGAGATATTGCTGGGTAAATGTATAAGCAATCATAATGATATCAGCAATAATAATACTCTTTGATATGAGAGGGGCTAATCGTCCTTTTTGTATAACTCCAAAGCTTTCCTTGAATAATTTTATTAAAAGAAAGGATAGTAAAATAGTTAGGAAAGAAGATGAGACAGCTATAAGATAATTAACTTTTATTGTTTCAACACTGATTCCAAACAAAGGAAATATAAAGAAAATGATTACTCTAAAACTGATATTATTAAGAGTTGTGGGGAGAAGAGCATTGAATATTTTAAGCTTTGATTGTAAGTAGGGCTTTCGTGATATAAAAAAAGATAATAAAAGATAGAATATTTCTTCGTTAAAGTAGAATAAGAATTTCCAGGATAGACTGTTACATATTTTGGTATATGCTATGCGACAAAATAAGATAATAAGAAAATGCCCAATTGAAACTCTTTTGTTTATTAAGTAAAGAAACAGGCAAATATTGAAACATTCAGAGACAACAGTAAGCAAAAATAAAAAAATAATCATTGAAGGTTCCTTCTTTTAAAAGTATCTATCAGCATTTTAGCTTTGGTACGTGAAAAAGGACAGATACTACCATCAGTCATTTCGACTTCACGTTTTAATTTGTTGATTCTTATAATGTTTTTAGGATTAATGAGATACGAACGATGGCAAGATACGAGTGAAGGACTAGCTTTTTCAAGATCCTTTAGATTTGCACGAAAGGTTATTTGGTTGTTTGTACCATGAAGTATTACATAATGCTTTTGAGGAGAAGTTTCAATATAAATAACTTGGTTTAAAGGGATGCGAATAGCTGTATGTTGTGTTTGAAAATCAAAAATCTCGTCATTCTCTATTCCAAGTGGTTTCATAGTTATAGCTAAAGCTCTGGTTATCTTTTTCCTAAATTCTATTTCAGAGAGACTTTTGTCGATATAGTCTAGGGCAGATACTTGGTAATCAAAAACTAGTGGCATGAACTCTGAGTGAGTAGTGACAAAGATAATAGTAGCATAGGGATTTTTTTCCCTAATGATTTTAGCAATATCAAGCCCTTTTAATTTTTCTCCTTTAATTTCGATATCAAGAAAAAAGAGCTGGTTAGAAGTTGTTGACTCAAACGCTTCTATAAGTTGCTTAGGCTTATCAAACGTGTGGACAATAGATAAGTCTTTGTTGTATTTTTTTAACTCTTGAGACAATACCATCTCCAGTCTTCCTTGTTGAATGAGATTGTCCTCTAAGATATATATATCCAATTGTAGTTCCCTCCAAATTTTTGTATGCTGTTGTTTTTATACTCATAAATATGTAATATTATACCATAATTTACATATTCCATCCAACTATTATTAAAAAGATTAGAAATAAATGTGATTCATTATCTATCAATACCATTTATGTAGGAAGTTGAAATCAAGGTTCTTATTCGATAATGACTATTAAGATCACTTTATCATCTTAAAGTGGTCTTTTATATTTTTTTACCGTTCGGGACATATAGCCACTTTTTGGGACGCTAGCTCTGATAGAGACACTTGAATGCTATACTAAAGATGTAATTGAGAGATCACACGATAAAAATTTTAGGAGGTAGTTGCCATGGCAACTCAAACAATTGAAAACTTTAACACCCTTGACCTCGAAACACTTGCTAGTGTTGAAGGAGAACAACAATGACACATAGAGTTTCAAAAAGGGATATAGTGCTATTTGTCATTGCCCAAGTAGTTAGCATATCCTTACTGGTACTTTTTTTTAGTCAATTACTTCATAACTTATCATCCGTATTCCAATTGGTCTACATCGTAGCAGCCCTCTTAGTGGTTGTGGTTGATATATTGCTCATTCGAAAAATAATGACAAGAAGAGAAGAACCAACTGTGTTAAATCAATTAAAAGCTTCCCTAGCTTGTTTCTTGTTACTGACACTTAGTTGCCTTCGTTTTTTGACAACAGATTTCTATTATCAAAAAGTTATCGCTATATTTGTAGGTTTTTTTTCATTATTGGGTTTCGTACTATTTTTATGGGGCATCAAGTATATCAACCATAATATAGAGAAGTAAGTAATTGACAAAATAAGGAGTATAAGCAATGTTTACAAAATTAACTCATAACGACGGTGCAGGAGCTGGATTTGCAGGCGGTAGCACAGCATTTTGTTATGGTACAGCTGAATAATCTTCATTTGAGATAGGTGATACAAATGAAGAAATACCTAATCATTTTTTCGACTATTGCGATGATATATTTATATAGCAAAGTACTATTGTCATCAGGAAATATCTATCAACTTTTGTTAGCATCAATAGGATTCTTTTTCTTTTTATTTGGAGTCTATAGGCAGTATAGAAAGAATTAGTTAAAGCTTTTTCAATAAGACATGGACTGAATCAAAAATGATATTCAGTCTTTTTTTTACTACTCGGGACGTATAGCCACTTTTTGGGACGCTGGCTTTTAAATGACTATCAGGGTGCTATACTAAGATGTGATTGAAAAATTAGTTGAAAGAAATAAGGAGGTTTTCTTAATGAAAGGACTTAAATGGTTTGCAGGAGGCAAAGAGAGACGAGAACAAGCAGTAGCTATCATCGATGAAGTAATTGAAACTATTGGAGATAAGCCAGATTATGCTGATTTGAAGCAGGTCCTGAACTCCTACCGAACGGAACTTGCAGACTCTCGTTCAGCCACTCCCTATATCTTAAGCAGGATGTCACTGGAAATATCCGAAGTGGTCAGAAAAGACCAGCTAACCTTGTCTCCCTGTATCGAGGAGCGAATGGCAGAGTTGCGAAAATTGCTAGCGATTCGTTATGGCTATTGATGTCATTAGGGAGGATTTCTTGGTTTTAAGGTTGAGTTGTCCATTGAGAATTTGTATTATTCCACTGTCTTGGCTACATCATTTGTTTAAATAATATTAAAATCAATCGTAAAAATTGAAGTCTAAATCTTGTTTATTTCTACACAATGAAAAATCCCATGGGAGTTCTCATCCTATGGGATTTTTGCGATAAAGACTAATAAGGCAATGTCATCTGACTTTGGCTTAGGTCCACAGTTAATTCGTAGTCACTATTGTCACGAATAGTGTGCTCAAAGTCTGTGGTATAGAGAACAAGTCGGAGTTTGTCGCCCTTGTTGAGTTTGTAGATGGTTGGTTGCAAATCCAAACCGATAGTCATCCATTCATTTGGAGTGACATCCTCAATGGTGAGGAGGTCTTTACGATTTTGCAGGTTAAGGTGTCCCTTGGTAATGACACGGTATTTGTCCTGCTTGAATGGCAGTTCACGTAAGGATTCTTCCTTGAAGAGGCGGCCGTTGTCTAAACTCATGCGTTTGAGTGCGGGAATAGGTGCTAAATACTTCTTGTCACCCATTTCCAGAACCTGAGCCGAAATAAGACCACGGTTTGTGCTAGATTTGACCTTGAGTTCTAGGTGGACACGACCATTGATTTGGATGTCTTGGTCCAGTTCAAAGTCCAAGGTAATAGCGTTGGCTTTGTCTGCAAAGAGGTCATCCTTGAAGCTTTGGTAAGCTTTACCGTATTTGGCAAAGGTTTCCTCTTCATAATGGTTAGCGATACTAGCTTCAGTCTCACCAAGCTGAATGTGTTTACCATTGTCTTGACCAAAGGTATTGAGAACTTCCCAGGTCTGTTCAAACTGGTTGTTTTGCCAGATAACAGTAGGCAGTGTATAGCCATTATCTAAGCCAAGGAGTTTTTGACAAATCAAGGCGTTCATGCTTTCTCGGAAGTCAATAGACTGCCAAGCATTCATGTAAACGTGGGCACCATTGTGGAAGAAGAGGTGTTTTTCAAGAGAGTCTGGAAGAGCATTGAACATTTGATAGACGTTAATCGGTTTGACGTTCCAATCCTGGCTACCGTGTGTAAAGACTACAGTAGCTTTGACACGGTCTGCGAATTGGACATAGTTGCGGTCATGCCAGAATTGGCTATAATCCCCATGCTTACGGTCAATAGCCGTGCTTAGCTCCTTAAGGTAGGTCTCATAATCTTTTTGGTGGCGTAGGTATTCTCCAGCTAATAGGGCACGAGAATAGGTGAATTCAGTCAAGGTATCGAGATCCTCACCAGGGTAGCCTCCAGGGCTGACGAGAAGGCCATTTTCACGATAATAGTCGTACCAAGAGGAAATACCCGCTTCAGCAATAACCATCTCCAAACCGTCAACGCTAGTTGTAGCAAGGGCGTTGGACATGGTACCCAAGTATGATAGTCCAGTAGTAGTCACTTTACCAGAAGCCCAATCAGCAGTGATTGTATGCTG
This sequence comes from Streptococcus raffinosi, assembly GCF_030284685.1. Taxonomy (NCBI): domain Bacteria; kingdom Bacillati; phylum Bacillota; class Bacilli; order Lactobacillales; family Streptococcaceae; genus Streptococcus; species Streptococcus raffinosi. The sequence goes on along the minus strand of NZ_JASUZV010000004.1, from coordinate 44,279 downwards.
TCTGTTGCGGCTAGTAAAGGCGCGTGCACGACCATTGAGCCAGTCAATGACAGCTTTATAGGCCAAAACTTGTTGATAGTCTCCAGAGGTCATGAAGCCTTCTGAGTTGAAGGTACCGACACCAGATACATAGACAGAAGCCACACCACGAGCTAACATGTAATCGTTAAGTGTATAGGTATCAGTGTGAGCAAAACGTTCCTGAACCTTTGTGACAGGGTTGATAGGCGTAAGGTCTGCCTCTGGGACCTTGATTTCAGGTTGGCTAAGATTAATCACACCTGTCGATTTGACGAGCAAGTCTCCCTCCAACTTGTGGGTGAGCTTATCTGAAGCAGGTTCATTGGTCCCTTGTTGATAAGGGCTTGCGGTCATCATGGCTGGAACTGGGAAGTCCACATTAGGACGTAAGATAGTCACCTTGACCAAGTCTAACAGCCCATCTTTGTCGGTATCTACAGGTGTTTCGACATAAACCACTTCACGGTGAAGCTGATTAGTGTCAAATGTTGCCAAGCTCTTACCATTAAAAAAGACATAGTCATTACTTACAGGGATTAAATTCTGAGCTACTAACTGATCAATTAGGGTATTGCCGGACTTTGTGCGTGTTGCCAACAACTGGTGGAGGTTGTTAAGGCTACCATCAAAAGTGATTGGGAAGGCCATTTTCTCAAGGGAAGCAACACTGTCGGTAAAGTCCACGTTAGGGACAAATCCTAGCAGTTGAAGAGCTACCAAACCAAAGACATCAGCAGTCAAAGGACGGTCTGACTGGAAGAAGGTTAGGAGGTCAGTCTCCCCATCAGCAATCCAATTTTTCAAAGCTAAGTCGGTGTCTTCAAAGAAAAGGAAGGATTTACGAACAAAGGCTTCAAAATTATCCTTGGCACTGGCATTTAGAGAGACTTCAAAGCCCAAAGAACGGAGTTCCTGACAAGCCATTTCAGGACTTACTGGGATGTAACTAAACTGATTAAATTTCATACTTTAAAACCTCAAAAAAAGAATACGTAAACATTTCAGAAATATCTTTACATCAGACATTATACTTGATAAAATGATAGATGTCTAAATTATTGTAAAATGTGAAAGGAAATAAAGAGACAAATGAATGATTTTCTAAAAGAAGCGCTCAGTCATGATTGGATTATAAAGTACATCACTGAGTTTATTGGGACAGCTTTGATGGTTGCACTTGGTAATGGTTCGGTTGCCAATGTTGAGCTTAAAGGGACTAAGGGTAATAAGTCTGGATGGCTTGTTATTGGTTTTGGTTATGGTTTTGCGGTAATGATGCCAGCACTTATGTTTGGCGATGTTTCTGGTAACCACATCAACCCAGCCTTCACAATTGGTCTTGCGGTTGCAGGTATCTTCTCTTGGGTAGCTGTTCCAGGTTACTTGATTGCTCAACTTCTCGGTGCTTTCTTAGGACAAGCTATCGTGGTTTGGGTACACCAACCTTATTATCTTAAAACTGAAAATCCTAACAACATCCTCGGTACTTTCTCTACAATCTCTGCTGCTGATGATAACTCAGACTCAGAGGAAAATCACAAACGTGCTTGGCTTAATGGTTTTGCCAACGAGTTCGCTGGTTCATTTATCTTGTTCTTCGGTGCGCTTGCCTTGACAAACAACTACTTTGGTCATAAGTTGATTGCACAAGCCACACAACTTGGCTATGATAAAGAAGCTATCGCAGGTCAAATGGCTAACGGAGCACTCTCAGTTGCCCACATCGGTGTTGGTTTCTTGGTTGCAGCCTTGGTTATTTCATTTGGTGGTGCAACAGGTCCAGCTCTTAACCCAGCCCGTGACTTGATGCCACGTCTTCTTCACCACCTCTTGCCAACATCAGTTCTTGGTGAACACAAAGGTGATTCAAAATGGTGGTATGCTTGGGTTCCAGTTGTAGCTCCAACTGTTGCGGCGATTCTAGCTATCTGGTTGTTCAAATCACTCTACCTTTAATCAATACAAAAAATCTGAAGTTTAGCTTCAGATTTTTTTATACTTAAAATGTTGAAAGTAATAAAAAACTGAGAAAATATTCTCAGTCACATCGGATTAGTCATTACTAGAATGGTAGCACCTAAGGTGTAAAGATTCCATAAAACATGAAGCGTGATGCTTGCAGATAAGTTCTCTCTTTTTTGGTAGACCATAGAGAGGGCTAATCCCATTCCAATATAAAGAGTCAGATAGGCAAGATTAGTTGGCATATGAAAGAGACAAAAGAGCCCGGTGCTCACTAGCACAGCCATTTTCGAATAGGGAGCCAACCAGGTGAAAACCCACTTGCGAAAGAGGATTTCTTGGAGGAAGGCTGTCGTAATCATACCAATGGCTACTGGAAGGATTGGCGTTGTCGTAAGGGTTCTTAGAAGTTCTCCGTGATAGGTAGTATGGGTTAGTAGCATAAGATTACTGCCAATGATTCCCGTCAAGAAGATAGTGAGAAAGCCCCAGATAATTGCTTTAGCATCCTTGAGGTCTAGTCTAAAGCGAGTCATCAATCCTTCTCTCTTTGCCCAGAGATAGGTTATATAAAAAATAATGAGATTGATAGCGATGTTTCCCCAGCTTTCAAGGCTCGTAAAAGTCAATCCAATCTGGCTATTATAAGAGGCCATCAGACTTAAAGAAAAGTTAGGGATAACGATCATCAGCAATAAAAACAAACCTTGATAGGTCCGCCTAAATACTATGTGATTAACGAGAATTTTCATACTCTCAATTATACCCTAAAATGAGGAAATAGCTACTCAAAAAGTGAATAAACTATAATGTTTTTCACAATTTATGCGAAAGAAAGTGAAAAAATTACAATCCTATTTTTTCTTTGGAAAATCCTTGTCACACAGCCTCTTTTTGGATAAAATAGAAAAGAATGGAGGTTGTCATGACGCAATCAGGGAATTTTAAGTTTCACACACCAATCTTTCGTGTGAATAACAGACAAGAAAATATTGAGTTTTACCAAAATACACTAGGATTTAAACTATTAACAGAAGAAAATGCTCTTGCCGTCTTCACAGATTGGGCAGACCACCAATCACTCTTTGTGATTGAAGAGTCTCCAGCTTACCGTTGCCGTGCAGTTGAAGGCCCCAAGAAAATTAATAAAGTGGTTATTAAGGTTTCAGATCCACTTGAGATTGAGTACCTTTTGGCGCGTGACGATCACCAAGCCAAGGCTATTTTCCAAGGGGAAAATGGTTATGCCTTTGAAACAGTTTCACCGGAAAATGGTCTTATTTTGATGCACGCTGAGGATGACTTGTCAACGCTCAAGACAATCGAGTATGCAGATGTTGAAGAAAATGAAGACTTTAAAGGTGTTTCAGACTTTACCGTTCAGTCCTTGACTCTGAATGTTGTGGATACGGTTAAAGCAGCCTTCTTCTATGACAATCTTTTTGGTGAAGAACTACCTTTATCTATCCACTTTGAAAAGGCAGAAGGCCCTGACCTTCAAGTAACTCCTGATCAAACTTGGGATTTGGAAATTCTCGAGTTTAAGGTGGCAGAAGACTATGACTTGGTTGCCTTGCATGATAAACTTGAAGAGGAACAGTTCTCAAGTTACTTGGATAGCAAAGGACACCTACTTGCGTTGACTGATATGAGTAATATTGAGGTTTGGCTAACAAAATAATGACTGATTTTCAACAAACATTAGCAACAATTACAGACTACATCAAGGCTGACATCTTTCCGGGTGCCAGCCTTGCCCTTTATGATGGAAAGGCTTGGCAGGAGTACTACCAGGGGACTCAAGATGGCTATGTTCCAGTAGTTCCAGGTCTCACCTATGACCTAGCCAGTGTATCCAAGGTGGTTGGGGTTGGAACCCTCTGTCTTTTCTATCTGCAGACCAATAAATTAGACTTGGATGAGAAGCTGTCAACCTACTACCCCGCAGTAGAAAATAAGACGTTAACATTACGTCAACTCTTGTCTCATAGTAGTGGGATTGATCCTTTCATTCCTAATCGTGATGAATTAGACCAGGAGGGGTTGATTGCTGCTATAAACGCCATCAAGGTTAGGGATGATAAACCTTTCTTGTATACCGATATTAACTTTATTCTCTTGGGACTGATGCTCGAAAAGTTGTCTGGACTAAGTCTGGATAAGCTCTTTGACTCCGAAGTTTTTCAACCTTTTGGTATGTCTGAGACACAGTTTGGGCCAGTTGGGATTGCTGTTCCGACGGTTAAGGGCATTCCAAGCGGAACTGTTCACGATCCCAAAGCTCGTGTTCTTAAAGAGCACACAGGGTCAGCAGGTCTCTTTTCAACCCTTAAAGACTTAGAAATTTTTGTTAATCATTATTTGAAGGATGATTTTGCTAAGAATCTGACGAAAAATATCAGCCAATCCAAGAAGGAACGTAGTGTCGCTTGGGACCTTCAAGGAGATTGGATTCTTCATACTGGTTATACAGGGACCTTTGTTCTGATTAACATCCCAGCTCAACGTGCGGCGATTTTCCTAAGTAATCGTACCTACTACAAGGATGAGAGAGCTCAATGGATTAAGGATAGAGATGTCTTGATTGAGATAATAAAGGAAGAATTAATCAGTGAAGCGGTCAAGTAGGCACTCCAAGGAAAGAAAGCTTGTCTCTTGGTTTCTGAGTATGCTCTTTTGCATACTTAATGGGAGTAATCTCTTTGTCTGTGGTATGTTTTTTGTAGTGATAGAAGGCTTATTAGTGTTTGATAAAGATTCCTTCTCTTTATCTTCTTTTCTATTTTTAAGTATAGTGTCCGCTGTAACCGATTCTTCCTATATTTTGATAAGAGAGCTACTATACAGACTGATTCATTACCTTGGTTATCGTGCCCAACCTGATTTGAAAGTCATTCGTATGAGAAGAGGGCTTGATATTTCCTTTCCTGTATTTGAAAAGTACGGTCAAGACTATAGGTTACTGTATAAGAAGCGTTCCAAGAAGCTTCAAATAGGGTATTTGCTGATATGTTTAGGATACTTTAGTGGACTTAGTCTTATAATGATCACCTTTACAGTTCTATTGAGAGGAGTGTTCGAGCTCCTAGAACTAGAATCAAAACGGTCATCTTCTGAATATAAACAATTTCTTGGCTTTTTGGTCTACATGGGAGTGTTTGTCCTTCTTTTTACAGGGCAGAAATACTGGAAAAAGATCGTAGAGGCTTTAAAGAAAAGAGAAAATGTGACAGTGCTTGCTGTCGAGCATGGTTATCCGATATTTGCGACAAAAGAAGAAGCTTAAGCAGTTGCTATACTGCTTAAGCTTTTTTACTTATTAAGGATTTTTCAACAGTAATATGTTGGATTCCAGCTTCTTCAAAGATTTGACCGACTTCTTGATAGCCATTATTAAGGTAGAACTTAAGTGCCCCGAGTTGAGCATGGAGAGAAATAGATTTAAAGCCCTGTTCTTGGGCAAAATCTTCAGCCTCTTTTAGGAGGATGCTCCCTAGCCCTTGACCTTGGTAGGCATCAAGCACAGCCATGCGTTGGAGGGTGACCTGAGTCAAATCCTTGTTGGGCAGCAAGCGCACGGTTGCAGCAGCCTGACCCTTATCATCATAGAGGACGAAGTGAATGCAGTAGGCTTCATTGGCATCAATTTCGATGGAACGTGGGACTCCTTGTCCCTTAACAAAAACAGTGTTTCGAATGGCTACGGCATCTAGGTAAGTTTCTGAAAGTGTATCTCTTGTATGTTTAATGATCATAGGGTCATTGTAACAAAGCTTATAGCTAATCGTCAATGGAAAAAAGCTTGATGAGAAGAGGGGACATCAAGCTTTCTGTAAGACTTTATTCTTTTATTTTTCGACCGTTTGTTTCTTGGATAGGACGATTATTTTCAAATCCAAGGGTTTGGGTGAATTTTTCCACTTGTTCCTTGCTGACGGTTTCTTGTTTTTTGAAGACAATCCAATTAACACCTTCAGTACATGGTGGAGTTGTTAAGGAGCCTTCAAAGTTGTAGTAGCCTTTGTCTTCAGGATAGAAATCATCTAGTGAGATAGGCTGAGACAACTCAGTTTCAGTATTAGCAGCCTGAGGCATCTTATCCCAGATTTGTTTCAAGGCTTGGTTTTCATCCCCATAATTATAGAGAACAGAGACAACAGTGATTTTACCAGTATCGGTCTTGTAGACGAAGTGTCCTTCAAGAGGATAGGTTTTGCCGTCAATTTCATTCTCACTGGGTGCATGAAAATGAAACTGTTGCAATTTATAGACATCATCACCAATCGTTAGGCTATTCTTAGGATTTTTAAAGCTGACTTCAATCGTATGACCATTGTTTTCGACTTGGCCTTTTGATTCTTGATTATGAAGGTTTAGTTCTGGAAGATCGACATCTTCAGCTCCTGTGATATTGATTGGAGATTGTTCTTTACCATTTTTGCTGAGTTCATAATCTTTGGAGAGGTCACCCCAATGTTCAGGACCAGTTGCACCAGTATACCCCCATGGAACATCTTTGGATTTAGAGGTTTCAGTGTCAGTCTTGGATTGGCAGGCTACGAGTAGAACGGCACTAGCCATGAGTGATAGTACTCCAGTTAAGGTTGAACATTTCTTAATCATCTTTCCTCCTTGTCGTCCCTAGTCCCATCACAAAGAGCTATACTTGTCATTAGTAAGGTCTCTTTATTATGACAGTGATTCAGGCTGATGTAATGATAGCTCTTCTGAGAAAGAAGTGTTTGGGAATTCCAAACGGAAATGCTTATATTCTATAGCTTATCTAATAAAATGTCAATATATATTATAAATTAGTTATAATAATATGATAAAAGATAAAATGACGTGATTTTTATAAAAATAAAAGAACTCGCTAGTGCGAGTTCTTTATTATTTAGATTATCCCAAAGCGTCGTCCATTGAAAGAACTTCGTGGAAGACACGTTGAGTCAATTCAGTTTTTTGTTCTGGAGTGAGGTATTTGGTGTTTACACAGTAACCAGAGATACGAACGATAACATCTTCACCGTTCATAATCTTTTCGTAAACGTCTGACAAGTCCATAACGTTCAAGTTAACGTGTTGTCCACCGTTTTCGAAGTAACCATCAAGGATTGTTACCAAGTTGTCAACTTGTTCGTCACGAGTTTTACCAAGAGCACGAGGTGATACTTGAGTTGTCAATGAGATACCGTCAGCAGCATAACCGAAGTCAAGGCTAGCAAGTGAGTTCAAGTTTTGCAACCATCCACCTTTAGCTTTGTTAGATGGGTTAGCACCTGGTGAGAAGAATTCCAATTTAGACAAGTTCACTGAACCATCTTCGTTGAGGTATACCCCTTTGTGAACTGGAGAGTTACCAGTTTGTTTAGAGTAGGCAACGTTTGAAGTGATTGTAAGAAGTGAAACTGTAGCTTCTGCATCTTTGTAGAGTTTGTGGCTACGGAGACGAGTGGTGTAAGCTTCGATCAACCATTCTGCCAATTCGTTAGAACGAGGGTCATCTTCACCCCAACGTGGATAGTCACCGATTGTTTCGTAGTCGTAGATGTAGCCATCTTCGTCACGGATTGGTTTAACAGTAGCGTACTTGATAGCTGCCAATGTATCAACGGTATTTGCGAAACCACAGATACCGAATCCCATGTTAGCACGTTGTTTAGTTGGCAAGAAGGCCATTTGAACAGCTTCGTAGTTGTACTTATCAGTCATGTAGTGGATGATGTTAAGGGCATCTACGTAAGTGTCAGTCAACCAGTCAAGAGATTTTTCGAAGTTAGCTTTAACAGTATCAAAGTCAAGAACTTCGTCACGGATTGGTTCGATATCAAATACTTTGTAGTCTTTGTGAACATCGTCATAACCACCGTTCAAACCAGTAAGAAGGGCTTTAAGAACGTTAACACGAGCACCGAAGTATTGGATGTTGTGGCGTTGTTCTTCGTTTTCTGGGTCAAGTGGTGATACACAACATGAGATACAGCTCATTTCACCGTATCCGTCTTTAGCCATAGTAGTCACACCTTCGTATTGGATAGAAGAGTGTTTGTGAGACATTGACATACAATAACGACGGAAAGCGTATGGCAATTTATCAGTCCAAAGAACAGTCAAGTTTGGTTCTGGAGAGTTACCGATGTTGTCCAAAGTGTTCAAGAAACGGAAGTCCATCTTAGTAACACGGTGGCGCCCATCAGCACCCATACCAGCCATTGAAGTTGTGATGAAGGTTGGGTCACCTGAGTACAATTCGTCGTAAGCTTTAGTACGAGCGAATTTAACTGTACGCAATTTCATAACGAAATCGTCAATGAATTCTTGGATTTCTGATTCAGTGTAAGTACCACGAGCAAGGTCACGTTCTGCGTATACGTCAAGAACGATTGGCACACGTCCAAGTGAAGTAGCGGCACCATTGATGACACGACATACTGCCATGAAGGCGATGTTTGTCCATTGGATAGCTTCTTTAGTATCGAAGGCTGGACGACGAACGTCTACTCCGTAAAGGTCACCAAGAGCAACGACTTGTTGAAGTGCTTGATATTGAAGGTTAACTTCTTCACGAAGACGGATAGTTTCTTCATCGATTTCTTTGATAGCATTCCAGTCGTTAACTTTTTCTTGCATCAAGTAGTCAGCACCATAAAGGGCAAGACGAGCGTAAACCCCGATGATACGTCCACGTGAGTAAGCATCTGGAAGACCAGTAACTGTGTGAGCGTGACGTGCACGACGGATGTTTGAAGTGTAAGCACGGAAGATACCGTCATTAACTGTAGTTACGTATTTAGTGAAAATTTCGTGTACAGCTGGATCTGGTTCATAACCGTGTTCTTTCAAAGCAGTTTCCGCCATACGGATACCACCTTTAGGCATAAAGTTCAATTTGAAGAGCTCATCATTTTGGATACCATAGATAAGTTCATCTTCTTTTGAAATGTATCCTGCAGGGATGTCAGCGATTGAAGTTGGACGAGTATCCATTGGGAAGCGTCCTTCAGCTTCATATCCTGCTTTAGTTTCATCTACGATTTTTTTAATTTTTAGAGAGCGTTCAGTTGGTCCTGCAAGGAAGCTTTCATCACCATCATAAGGTTTGTAGTTTGCTTGAACGAAACGTGAAACACTAGCTTTTTCTTTCCAGTCAGTTCCTTTAAAGCCTTCCCATGCTTTTTCAAAAACATCTGTGTTAGTTTTAACCGTTGCCATATTTGGTTCTCCTATAATTCTAGTAACAAATCATCTGTTACATTCTCTAAAAGTATTCTATCACACAGTAACCGCTTACACAACTTTAAAACTGTGATTTTAGAGACATTCTTTTATAATACAGTTTTGAAAATACGTAATCTGTATTATAAATTTCTGTTTTGTGATAGATTTTGGTATTATAAGAAGAGAATGCTTTGCAGACCCAAAGTTTTCTGTGAAGAGCTTTACAAGGAGACACATCTGAGAAAGGAGGCGGTAAGCCATGTTAGAATTTCCTCTGATTAACGACACGAGCCGAAAGATTATTCATATTGACATGGACGCCTTTTTTGCTCAGGTCGAGATGAGGGATGATCCCAGCCTTAAGGATAAGCCGGTTATTATTGGGCATGACCCTAGAAAAACAGGGGGACGTGGGGTGGTGTCTACTTGTAATTATGAGGCTAGAAAATACGGTGTCCACTCAGCTATGTCTTCTAAGGAAGCCTACGAACGTTGTCCAAATGCTGTCTTTATCTCAGGCAATTATAGCCATTACCGTGAGGTAGGGATGCAGATACGTGAGATTTTTAAGCGCTATACTGACTTGGTTGAACCTATGTCTATTGACGAAGCCTATCTCGATGTGACGACCAATAAACTTGGCATCAAGTCGGCCGTTAAGGTGGCTAAGCTCATCCAGTATGATATCTGGCAGGAACTTCACCTGACTTGTTCAGCAGGCGTCTCCTATAATAAATTTATCGCCAAACTAGCCTCTGATTTTCAAAAGCCTGCTGGTTTGACGGTGGTGCTTCCAGAGGAGGCTCAGGAATTTTTGGAAAAGCTCCCTATTGAAAAGTTTCATGGGGTAGGTAAAAAGTCAGTTGAACGTCTTCATGACATGGATATCTACACCGGTGCCGATCTTCTGAAGGTTCCTGAGATGGCTCTGATTGATCGTTTTGGACGTTTTGGATTTGATCTCTTTCGAAAGGCTAGGGGAATTTCCAATAGTCCTGTTAGGCCCAATCGTGTCCGTAAATCTATCGGAAGTGAGCGAACCTACGGCAAGCTTCTTTATAATGAAGATGACATCAAGGCTGAGTTGACTAAAAATGCCAGAAGGGTAGCTGAGAGTGCCCAGAAGGCTAAGAAAGTCGGACGTATCATTGTCATCAAGGTTCGCTATTCGGATTTTTCGACCTTAACCAAGCGTATGACCTTGGACAAATCAACCCAGGACTTTGATACCATTGAAAGGATTGCTCACACCATTTTCGATCAACTGGAGGAAAATAGCAGTGGTGTTCGCCTCTTAGGTGTTACCCTGACAGGTTTGGAAGACCAAGAGGGCAGGCAGTTAGATTTGGACGATTTGGAGACATGATTTGAAAACAATATAATAGGTAGAGTTTTGCTTCATACTCTGAAAAGTGACCTTGAAGAATCATCAGACCTATGCTATCTTAAATAGTAACCAATAGAAATGAGGGAATAATCTTAATGAAAAAACTGTTTACATACTTAGGACTCGTCCTAGCAGCTTGTCTGATTCTCGTAGCCTGTGCGTCAAATAAGCCAGCGGAAAAGAAAAAGGCCGCACCAACACCAACAGAGCGTGCCAAGGCTGATGCGACAGTCTTGATTGATACCATGCTTGGAAAATCAAGTAATGGTTTCTCAAAACTCTACGGAGAGAATTACGAAAGTTGGACTGAATCGAATGTCTTCGAGAAGCAGGTTGCAGACATGATTGAAAAGGAAGGCTATACTCCTGAAGCTGACTATACCTTTAAGTATATTGAGGGCTATGATGCCAAAACACCAACCCAAGTACTCTCTAAGTTTGTTAAGGTTCGCCGCAATATGATTGCCAAAATTCAGGACTATAAACTGAAGGACGTCAAAGTTAAGGGAAATGAGGCGACGGTTACCTTTATGTCACGATCAATCAATAGTTATGATGCGGCTAGAACTGTCCGAGAGTTATTAACTAGATTATATAATAATGATATTAGTAAACTTGCGGAATGGAATAGTGCTGGTAAAGGTGATAAAGACAAAGAGAGAGATAAGGCACTTGTTACTTACTTTCTCTTTGGCGAGAATTTTAGTGGTAGTTTGGAGCAATTTTCAGGTATGACAAAAGAAATGTCTTATACTCCTTTAACAGGTGCAGATAATTTGGAAAAGAGCTTCAAATTAACCAAGGATACTGATGGAAATTGGATTATTTCAACGGATTCATATGTTGAGTTGGTTAGCAGTTTAATGGATGCTGACGAGTCTGCCGATAATGCTGTCTATGCAGAACGTATTCATAAAAATTTATCAGATTATCAACCTAGTAAAGAAAAATAAGCTTCTCTCCTTATTTTACAAAAATATGAAAGAGTCCATTTAGATTATAAATTGGGCTTTTTTTGATCTTTAGTGTTGTCAAATATAGGAGATTAGTCCTATTTCTACTTGTTAGTTATACTAACAAAGAAAAGAAAAATTAAATTTCAAACTAATTTACTGGTGTCTCAAAAATTTATTTTGTCAATAAAAGGATTTGATTTTTCATAATTGGTATAGGTGGGTTATCCACAAAAAGTAGCTACTTGATGCACTTTTTAGCATTCTAATAATAAAGATAATTGATATTATGATAAAGTTAGACACTTTTGTTTGTTCGCTTTTAGGGTATTTGTAAGGGCTTGCCAATCAAAAAAGTTCTGTTATACTGTCAACATAACTAAAATGAGGAGATTTTATTATGGTACAAATTAAACTTCAACCAGAGGAACTTCGTGCATCAGCAACCAAGTACTCAACTGGTTCACAAACTGTCGCAGATGTTTTGTCAACATTGACAGCAGAACAAGCTATTATCTCAGAAAACTGGGATGGTAATTCATTTGATAGCTTTGAAGAGCAATTCAACGAATTGTCACCAAAAATCACGCAATTCTCTGAACTTCTTGCTGCTATTAAGGAGCAATTGGATAATGTTGCCCAAAGCTTGGAAGATACTGATAACCAATTGGCAGGACGTTAATTATAGGGTTGCCACGTAACGTAATAGGAAGGCTGGGGTGAATGATAATTCGTCCCGCCTTTTTACTATGTTAATAAAAAATGAATTAAATATAATTATAGCCTAGTATAAAAGGATAACATGAGAAAAAAATCAGATTTTAAGGGAAATAAATCAGCTAGACTAGTCTTTAGCAGTGTTGCTGTTCTTGCTTTACTTGGAGGAGCGGTTGGACTAAATGCTGTCGTTGAAAAGTCCAGTCAAACATCTCAATTAAAAACTAATCAAAAACAGAGTCGATTAGATATTGCTTTGGTAAATGAAGACCAGGCAGTTAGTATGGATGGTAAAAATTATAATTTGGGTTCAGACTACGTCAAGAATATTGAACGTGATGAGAAGCACAATTGGTCTGTAGTTAGTCGTGGGACTGCCGAGTCTGGGCTAAGTTCAGGGAAATACCAGTTAATTATCTATATTCCAAGTAATTTTTCATCCAAGATTCTAGACACGGAGAATATCGACCTAGATCAAGCGACCATTACTTACAAGGTCAACTCAGATGGAAATGCTCAAATTGAGAAAGAAGCTACTGAAACAGGAATGAAGGCAGTTTCAGACTTGAATGGTCAACTTGTAAATATGTATATGGCCTCAATTCTTGGAAATCTATATACAGCACAACAAAATGCTCAAAAGGTTGAAAAGACACAAACTAAAAATGTATCAACCTATAAGAATTCAATCTATGGTTCAGCTACGAATCTACCTAACAGTTTTCCATCGCTAGTTATGACAGCTGATGGTGCTTTGCAGGCTAATCAAAGTTTGATTGAACTTCTCCAAAGTAACTCTCAAAATGTATCGTCATCTAATGTGAATCCTGCGGCGACACAGGCAAATCTTCAACAGTTAATGACGTCATACAGTAGTGGGGAGACCAATCGTGCAGATATGATGAGTCAAATGATGTCCTCTTCAAATTTAGCAGATCAAGTTGCAACTATGATTGGGACACTGAAACAGCAGCAAGAAACTTTAAATAGCCAGGTTAATGTGACTCCGCCAAGTACAAATGGAGATACATCAAATTCGACGAATAAATCTAGTTCAAATTACGAGACTCTATCAAAGAATTTTGATACTCAGTTAGCTGATTTAGAAAAACAGTTATCGTCCTTTACAACACCTGAAGGCAATAAGAAATCTATTTCAGATATCGTTAATGAGACTCTAAGAGATTATTATGGTAAAGATATTAACAATCTTTCCTCTATAACTGTTAAAGATATGCTATCTGGTTCAGGTGCAGGTTTAAGTTATCCAATTGCGGATTACACTGCTTCACTTGATGGGATGGTTCGTTCGGCGGTTTCTAAACTTCCAGCAGATAGCTACGCTTCTTTGAATCTTTCTGCGCTACCTGGAACTAATTATGCTGATAGAATCAGTGGATATTCCTCTGCTTCAGCTTATGGTTTTGGTTCTGATATTGGAACATCGGGTAATCTTTCAGGAAGTCTTACGGATGCAGCTAATACTTTAGCTGGATTTGATACTAAGACTCTAACAGCGTCAAGCTCTGGCGGAAAACAAACAGCAAAACTATCGTATTCAGGTGTTTCAATAGACTCATGGTATGTTGAGACTGATGGTGTAGCACAAGCACCAGTTTCTCCATCAACAGGAATTGAGATTGATACCTCTAAGACAAATGTTTTTCACTTTAATATTACGACAACGTCAAGCGAATCAAGCTCTTCAGCGAGCGCTTCACAAAGTTCACCAAGTACACCAAATAACTCGACTGTACCTGAAACACCAGGCACTCCATCAGCAGGAGATACAGAGACAAGTCCATCTACTCCGTCGTCAACAGCAACTGTAAGTCCAACAGTAATGCCGATGACCAATACAACTACTAATACAAACACTAATACGAGCACTAAAGGAAATATCAGTGTTTCTTTATCAAACGGTGCGACGTCTGATTCAAAATTTAGTTTGGAAGACTATCAAAAGGCTGTAGCTAATTATAGTGCAGCTGCACAGGCAGTAGTAGACGCTTATAATAATGCAGGTAGTCTTCTTTCTCAGTATTTCCCTGATGGTGCAGGCAGTAGCAGTGTATCAGATAAGTTCTTGAACCAAAGTGCATATAGTCTATTGGTTTCAATTATGACAGATGCTGTTACAAATGCAACAACGCAATATGATAAAAATGCTAGCTATAACCAAGAGTTGACAAACCTTAAAAATTCTAAGGATGAGTTGATGTCAAACTATAGTGATGTTGCTAAGACAAACAGTGAATTAGAGACGAGCATCTCAGATACTTTAACTAAAGTCACAGAACTACAGACACAACTTTCTTCAGCAAACGCTGGTGGAAATACTGGAGGTGGATCTAGTACAACTACTCCAGATGCAAACTCAGCGTCAGGAAGTGGAGATAGTAGCAGTTCTGGGGCTGGTGATTGGGGAAGTCTTTCTTCTGACTTGTCATCTTTAATGGCAACAAGTGAGATGGCCAAGGCAACATCTAGTTCCAATGTTGCAGCGGCAGAGTCTGTTAATAGCATCTTGAGTAACTTTAAGTCAGCTGCTGATGGAGCGAAAGAGCAAAGTGAGCAACTTTCTAGTGGAGCGCAGGCTTTGATGACAGAGTTTACTACTGAATTGAAGCAAAGTAATGATTTTGTTGGTTCGTTTGTGACTGTTTTAGATAATGCTTATGAGAATGGTGTTCCAAATGAAACTTTGTTGGAATTCCTTTCAAATCCGTTAACAACTAAAACGTCATCAGTACGAGCAGCAATTAATAGTTATCGTCCCTTCACTTGGATTTTGCTTCTTGAAACAGTTTCTCTCTTTGCGGCCTATCTCTTTGCGACACAGGATTTGGTACGACGATTACGTGATAAGTACAAGAAACGTTTCTTTGAAAATGCAGATCTCTTCAATGTAGCTAATTTATCTGCCCTATCTCTTGTTTCTGGTTTAGTTATGGGAATTGCATCGAGTCGAGCACTTCATGTAGCTAGTGACTTGCAACCTTCATGGGTAAGTTTGGTGGTCTTGTTTGCTTTCTTGCTAACACAAGGTCAATACTTCTTGCTCAAGCATATGAAGGCTATCGGTATGGGATTGAGTCTTTATACCATTGTTAGCTACGTTTACTTCTCAAGTGCTATTGGAGGTACAGCTAGCTTTGTAGGATGGCTTAAGACCGTTAAAGATTGGAATATATTGAGCTATCTGGAAAATCTTCTTTCTGCTTACCTAGACAATACAGGAGCGGCCTTAAGTGTCATCTTTATCGTCTTTATCGCTGTTATAACTTTCATTATTGCAAATATACTCGTTGTGCTTCCTTGGGAGAAAGGTAAGCTAGAAACTGAGGACTAATCATGAAAAGGTGGTTTGGAATACTTTTCTTAGTTTTGTGTCTGCAGGTAAGATTAGTAGCTGCTGATGAGATTAAAGATAACCGTTTGCAGATTGATACTAGTCGTGTGGAGCAAGATACAAATACTGATCAAATGGGGCAGAACCCTTTGGTCGCAGATCTTTTTAATGAAGATGACTCTAAAAAAATAGATGAACGTAAAGGAACGATTAACGGACGTCTGACTAGTCTTCAAGAGAGTTTATTTGTATCTGATATGGAATCTAAATCAAAAAATAAATCTAAAAATTTATTTACTAACAAAGTTGTCGCAAAAGAGTATATCCTACCACATACACCTACAGACAAACTAGAGTCTTTAAACACAACCTTGATGTATTCAGGGGTGTGTTTGTTGGTTTTTGGAGGGGCGTGCTATGCGACCTATCGGATGAATAAGGAATAGCTTATGAATACACATTTTAATGTTAGTTTGGTACTTTCTGATAAATCTGTTGATATTCGAATCCCTAAAAAGGTGACTGTTCAACAATTAAGTCAGGAATTGATTAGCATTTTTAATCTTAAATCAACACGCTACCAATTATGCGTATTAAATAAGGGACTTTTACTCTTTGCAGGAGATTCCCTAAATGACTATCCTATAACTTCAGGTGATAGGATTTTACTTGAGGAGTATTAACAATATGACAGCAGTATCATTTGAGTGTCAAGGGAAGGCATTCTCAATAGAAAAGGGGGAGCAAAATTGGCAGTTAATCTTGCAGAAATCTGATGTTTCTGGGGCTTCATTGTCAGAATTGTCTCTGTTAGATTTGGCATCACCCTATCTCTTGTCTCAGAAGATAGAGATGGCTGATGATACCATCACCCTAACCTACGCTCTACCGAGAGTAGAGGTTGATTTTAAAGAGATACGTGAGAGGCGTTTGTCGGAAAAATTACGATTTGCCATAAATGCTTTAGGTTTTCAGGAGCTTTTGAAATATGATTTCGGATTGGTCCTAAACCCTAACAATCTCTTCATTACATCAAACTTAGAACCTAAGCTTGCCTATCGTAGCCTTTTAGGAAGTATGGTCCCGCTTACGATGGATGAAGCAGACTTCCTTCGACAATATAAGTGTTTAGTGGTTACTTTGATGGACGAAGAGACAGATTTTGAGACTCTTTATGATGGTGGTTTAGAAGTTAGAAAGCTGACACCATTTCTAAAAGAACTTTCAGAGTTTACGACCATCGAAAGTATAGAAGACTATCTTGTAAAAGCTTATGAGGAACAATTTAAGAAAGAAGAAGAAACGCTCACTTTAGTATCTCAACGCCTCTTTAAGACTTTCCGTTATGCAACGATTTGGTTGAGTGCAGCAGCTGTGATTCTCCTAGTGCCTCTTATCTACCTTGTCTTTATGCGTAATCCCTTTAAAGACAAGATGTTAGATGCAGATAAGTCCTTCCTAAAAGTAGACTATACTGCCGTGATAAACAAACTTGAGTCGGTACCGTTAAGCAAGCTACCATATACGCAAAAGTATGAACTAGCTTATAGCTATGTGAAGGGACAGTCATTGTCTAAGGACCAACGCAATCAAATCATGAATAATGTGACGCTCAAATCAGATGAACTCTACCTTGATTATTGGATTCAGATTGGGCGTGGAAAGGCTGAGGATGCACTTGACACAGCTAAACGTCTTGATGATGTTGATCTTAAACTATATGCAGTTGTTCAGGCTATCGAAGAAGTCAAGGCCAATGACAAGCTTTCTGGTAAGGATCGTGATAGTAAACTTTCTGAGCTTCAAGGAACTTACAAAACCTTGAAAGAAGAACGTAAAGGGTATTTGGAAAAAGACAAAGAGGATGAGTCTTCAACATCGTCTACATCTACCCCTGCTTCGAGCTCAAGCAGTCAGACAGAAAAGTCAGGCGGTGACTCATGATGCAGGTTTATGTTTATGATGGTGTTTCCCGTAGCCGTTTAAGTTTCACAAAGAATTCGGATAGTCTCCTAACAGTTAAAGATTATCCATGTCTCTCTGGCGATATCTATATCAAAGCAACAGATGATAAGATTTTCTATCAATATGAAGACAGACCTGGTGTTTTGGCTTCGGGAGTTGAACTTGGTGGTTTACGCTTTTATATCACGGATGGGACTTACGCATACTATCCTACCAAAGGACGTCAGCGGTTAGTCTTGGGACCACGTCCGGGAAGTGACTTTAGATTAGAAAATTCAGCTATAGAGTTACTCTTTGAACGTGTAGGAGAGGATTGGCAGTTAGATATTTTGACAGGTCCTGTCTTTGTGAATAACCACTTGACTAAAGGTAAGGTTTCTCTTCCTTATGGGGCCGAGGTTGCTTTTGGTGAGAGCTCGCTCAAATTTTTTCCAGAGGAAGTCTGGGCCAACTTGCCACAGCTAAGTGCCACGACACTCAAGACTCTTGAAAAATCTAAATATCAGTTTTATCCAGATTATCCAGACTACCATCGTTCTCCTCGTTTGATTTATCGTTCAAGTGAAGAAAAAGTTCAGGTTAATGCTCCAAGTGCTGAACCACAAAAGCCACGTAATGAGATTCTCAAGATGATTATCCCTCCTATCGTTATGGTTGGTGTTACACTTGTAATCTGTATTTTTCAACCACGTGGACTCTATATCATCATGTCAGTGGTTTCCAGCCTCATGACTACCATTTTTTCTATTCAGAACTACTTCAAGTCTAAAAGAGAATACAAGGAAAATCTGGCCAATCGGATTGACTCTTATCATGCCTACTTGTCAGACAAGTCTATCCAGTTGACGGAACTTGCGACTAAGCAACGCTATGGGCAGTTGTATCATTTCCCAGGTCCTAAGGAAGTGGCAAACCTAGCTAAGACCTACTCTCACCGTATCTATGAGAAGACGCCACAGCAGTTTGACTTTCTCTTTTACCGTTTAGGTCTAGGGAAGGTACCAACAAGCTATCACTTGACCTACTCACAAGCAGAACGTAGTGGGGTTAAGGATCCTCTAGAGGTGGAGGGGTACACACTTTATGATAGTCACCGACATTTGGATGATATGCCTATCGTGGCTAACCTCATGCATGGACCTGTTGGGTATGTGGGAGACCGAGACTTGGTCTTGGAGCAACTCCAACTCATGGTGCAACAGATTGCCCTCTTTCACTCCTACCATGAAGTCCAGTTTGTGACTATCATGCCTGAGGAGGAACGCGGACTTTGGCACTGGATGCGTTGGTTGCCGCATGCAACTCTACAGGGCATGAATGTTCGTGGTTTTGTTTACAATCAGCGTAGTCGTGATCAAGTGCTAAACAGTCTCAATCAAATCTTAAAACAGCGTCAGACTGAGGCTATGGAGCCTGGACGTAAGGAATTACTCTTTAGTCCCCACTATGTGGTATTAGTTACGGATAAGACCCTAATCATGGATCATGTCATCATGGAGTTCTTCAACGAGAATCCAACGGAACTTGGTTGTAGTTTGGTCTTTGTAGAAGATGTCATGTCTTCACTGTCTGAGAATATCCATACAGTTGTGACCCTCAAGGATAGGCAAACCGGTCAGTTGGTCATGGAAGAAGGAGTTCTTCGTGAGATTGACTTTAGCTTGGACCACTTCCCTGAAGGCTATGACAAAGAGGAATTGTCTCGACAATTGGCCCCTCTTAATCACCTTCAAAACCTTAAGTCCTCTATTCCTGAATCGGTGACCTTTATGGAGATGTACGGAGTAGCTGAAGTTCATGATTTGAATGTAGTCAGTCGCTGGGCTTCTCATGCACCGTATAAGTCCCTAGCAGTACCTTTGGGGCTACGTGGTCAGGATGACATCGTTCAACTCAACCTCCATGAAAAGGCCCATGGACCTCATGGCTTGGTAGCTGGTACTACTGGATCAGGGAAATCTGAGATTATCCAGTCTTATATCTTAAGTCTAGCAATCAACTTCCATCCGCATGATGTGGCCTTTCTCCTCATCGACTACAAGGATGGGGGGATGGCAAACCTCTTTAGGGACTTGCCTCACCTCTTAGGGACCATCACCAACTTGGATGGTGCTCAGTCTATGCGTGCTTTGACATCTATCAAGGCAGAGCTTAAGCGTCGTCAACGACTCTTTTTCAGAGTATGATGTCAACCATATCAACCAGTATCAGAAAAAATACAAACTAGGCGAAGTACCTGAGCCAATGCCTCACCTCTTCCTGATTTCGGATGAGTTTGCTGAACTCAAGCAGAACCAGCCGGACTTTATGGCGGAGTTAGTATCTACAGCACGTATCGGACGTTCACTTGGGATTCACTTGATTCTAGCGACACAAAAACCATCTGGTGTGGTTAATGACCAGATCTGGTCTAACTCTCGCTTCAAGCTAGCCCTTAAGGTGGCAGACCGAGCGGACTCACAGGAGATGCTTCGTACACCAGATGCGGCGGATATCACCCAGTCAGGACGTGCTTATCTGCAGGTCGGAAACAACGAGGTTTACGAGCTCTTCCAGAGTGCGTGGTCAGGAGCTGAGTATCAACCTGAAAAGGACAAACAAGGTATCGAGGACCATACTATCTATGCTATCAATGACTTAGGACAGTATGAAATCCTAAATGATGATCTATCAGGACTTGAAGAGACTGAAGACATCAAACAGGTACCAACAGAGCTAGATGCCATTGTAGGCTATATCCACGACCTAGTGGTAGAAGAAGGCATCCCTGCCTTACCACAACCATGGTTGCCACCTTTAGAGGAAAAAATTTATCTAGAGGATATCGCTCCTGTCATGTATGAAGCTGCTTGGAATACTATAGATCGTCAAGATATGATTCTTCACTTGGGTATTGGTGATTTTCCAGAACAACAAGCACAAGAGACCGTAGAAATTAATCTGACGAACGATGGACATATTCTCCTTTATGGGAGTGTAGGAACTGGGAAGACTACTTTCCTTCAATCTGCTGTTATGGACTTGGCACGCCACCACTCTCCAGCAAGGTTAAATTTCTACCTTTTGGATTTTGGAACCAATGGTTTGGCACCATTAAGTCGTTTACCTCATGTTGCTGATCGCATTACACTAGATCAGACTGAGAAATTACAAAAATTTGTAAGATTGTTTAACACGGAACTTGAAGAACGGAAAGCTTTACTGGCTAAGCATGGTGTTGGGAATATGGCTCAATATCAATCGGTAACTGGAGAGTTAGTACCTAGTATTGTACTGATTTTAGATGTTTATGAGGCGATTAAGGGTGAATTCTTCGAGGAAGAATTGCATAATTTGTTAGTGAAAACCTCTCGTGAAGGATTAAATGTCGGTATTCATATTATTATGACATCAACACGACAAAATAATATAAGAGCAACACTTTACTCTAACTTTAAGACACAATTGACTCTAAGACAGAATGAGGTTTCAGAAGTTATATCAATCGTTGGTAGAACACCTTTTGCAGAACTAGATGATATCAAAGGAAGAGGATTGATTAAATTAGAAGAGCCGACTATTATTCAGTTTGCCTTACCTAATCGTGAGCTCAATGCTGTTGATAGTATTGAGTGTTTACGTAAAGAGGCAGACGCCATGTCGGCCTATTGGCGAGGAGATGTTCCTTCAAGGATTCCAATGTTGCCGGAACGTCTGTCTCTTGATGATTTTGAAAGCAATTATCCAAGTGTTCAAATGTCTATTAAAGAAGGCTGCATACCAGTAGGTCTGGACAAAGAAACAGTCACAAGTCGTCATTGGGAACCAGCCCTTAGTCATTTGCTATATCTTTATGATACAGATAGTATGAGTGATCAATTTATTTCCTTTATCAGACATCAGGCTGAACAGCTGAATGTTCATTTGACAGTTATAATGCCAGAAAATAGTATGATCTCTGTTAATTTAGAAGGTGCTCAAATCTATGATAATGCAGATGCATACAAAGAAATGTTGGAAGCTTTAAGTAGACAAATTGATAGTCGCCAAAAAGATAGGCATCGTGAGTTGACTCATATCATTATTTGGTATCGATATGAAGAAATAATGTCACAGATTAATATTTTACAACATGAACTTGTGATGAAGCTCTTTGATAAGGGGTATCAAGTAGGATTCGCTAACATTGTTCTAGCACGTCCACAAACCTTGACACGCCAACAGGATGTACCATCTCGTAGTGCAAAACTATTCAAACAAGTTATTCT
Source organism: Streptococcus raffinosi (assembly GCF_030284685.1). NCBI lineage: Bacteria > Bacillati > Bacillota > Bacilli > Lactobacillales > Streptococcaceae > Streptococcus > Streptococcus raffinosi. Next base: position 22,457 of record NZ_JASUZV010000004.1, on the reverse strand, counting down.
TGGTATGCGTATTCAAGATCAAGTAGTGATTAGCCCAATTAATCGCCCAATTAAAGAACAAGCTTTAGCTTCACAAGAACATTATTTTGTGGTAAATGGTCAAGTATCGAAGATTCAAGTTATTATGGAATAAGAAAGGATTATTATGGGAAAATCACAAAGAACCGAGAATTTAGAAAAAGATATAAAAGAAATTGAAGAGAAGCTCAAATCTTTGAAAAGTGCAGAAAAAAAAGTATCAGGATGTAAAACTAAGGTAAAGCATACTTATAATGAAGCTGATAGTGATCATGTAGATGGTGACAAATATATTGACATGTACGATGAGGATCAAAAGCTTATAAAGGAAAGTAGTAAGGCTTTAAAAAGTAAAAAGGATGATGTGTTAAGCGAGTTGAAAAGCAATATAACAAGTTTAACAATTCTAAAGCAAGTGAAAGAAACAGAGTTAGCAGTATCGAGACAATCAGATGCTATAAAAGATGCATTAGATGCCGCTGCTAAGTTCTTGTCTGGTAAATAAAGGAGGAGATATATGGCCGGAGAGAATCAAGTTACGGTGACTCAGATTGGTCTTTTAAATAATTTAGCGACAAGTAGCCAAACTGCTTCACAAAAATATATTGATGAAACAAATAATGTTCATCAGTCATTTCAAGTTAGAACAGGAGGAAATGAAGGGGTAGCTATTGAAGCATTTGTAGATAAGATAAACAACCTTTCAACCCAGGTTTTTGCGGTTTATCCTGGGCTACTAAGTGACTTTGCCTCAGCTATCTCGAATTACAGTAGCGTTCTAACAGGTGCAGGTTTTTCAGATAAAGTTTATACGGATTCAGGTGATATTGATAATATTAAAACATGGCTAAGTACACAGCGTTATAACAGTATTTCAAGCAAAGGTGAAAAATTAGATGCTGCATTTAAAGAAGCATCTGCTGCTTTGGCAAAAAGTCCTAATTCGGTCGATTATAGTGCTGATACAAAATCCATTGTATCTGTGGCATTAGAAAATTTAACGCATAGAGCATCAGTTTATCAGAGTAAACATGATACATTGATGAGTGGAAAACAAACATTTTCTAGTGAGCTAGATACTGTACAGGCTGGTTTGAATCAAGTGAAAATATACCTTAATAATGCACTATATCTTTCGCAAATGGATGTGAGCACTCTATTCAGCTGGGTCACTAGTGGGAAGCTTACAGAAGGTAATATGGATTTAATTGACAACATTCAGGACAGTGGTGATGATGAGATGCTTGATGTTCTTCTCAATGAGGGTGATGATAAGGGAAAATTCTTTACGAATCTTGGAGAAGTAGATGGGACTCATGTTAGTCAAGGAATGATGGATTTAGCTTACGGTAGATTTTATGCAAACGCAGTTCAATCAGAATCACCTTCAGAATTCGATACAAACAATATTTTAAATTTCTTTAAAAGTTTAGAAAATCAAGATTCCAAGGCAGCATCTGTATATTTAGAAAAAATGACGATATCGGGTGACCGTTATGCAGCGGTTATGTCCGCAAAGGCTACCGAATTATTACCCAAATTCCCTAGTAAAGGAGCATCTTCTGAGGAGTATGAAGCGTATTCGCAGGCCTGGAATAATTTAATGACCAGTGGGAAACTAAATGAAATAAATAATAAAATTGAGAATGCGGGAGCATTGACATCATTATTTAGTTCAGCATATAAAGAAGAATTAGGTGTTACAAAAAGAGGTAAGTCAAATATTGAAGAGACTATAAAATCAGGAATGCAAGATTTAACTTTTAGTATAGATGGGTCGGGGCAAAGACATTTTGAATGGACAAACAAAGTTGATTCTGAGTCTTCCATAAATACCACTACTACACGAAAAGTTATTGCAAGTTTACATCTTACAGAGGATGATGTCCAGAAAACAAAAATTGAAGTAAAAGCTGATGAATTAGATAAAAAGAGGGAAACGGCTCTAAAAGATTTCACAGTTGGACTAGCATCTACGGTTACAACATTTGCTGCACCTGAATACTCTGCAGTAGTTAATTTTGCAAATGCCCTTTCAAAAGCAAGTGAGTCAGGTGAGGATAAGCCTTCGACTACAGCAACGCTGTTTGATAAAAGTGCGGCTCTTGCATTTGGAGATAGCTATTCTAATCTAGGTAAGGGAGTGACTCAAGGGACATCATTTATAAAAGCAATTGAATCATTGCAAAGTGTATCTAGTCAACAGAATGATAACGAACGTACGGCGGAAGCTTTGATGTTTAATGGAGGTGGTTACTCAACTCAGATAGATCAAGGTAGTGGTTCTCAGGGAGCAATATATACTTCCAATTACGATCTTAGTGCAACCCTCGCAAAATATGATATGAATGAAAATGGACTTAGAGCCTATATTTACCGCAATAATGGAGGTGTCGCTTCACAAGAATTAACTGAAGAAGGATGGAAAGATGTTTCCCAAGATACTGCTAAGGGGGTTAAGTCTATCAGTAAGTTTGATAGGGAAATTAATACTGACTATTTTGATAAATCATATTCTCTTAATGGAGGTGGAAAGGTAACTGGCAAAGAGATGAAGGACTATCTCACTGGTAATGGTGATCAAAATTATACAGATATTGAAGCATCTAATATTACAGAAGCTATGGATGATATGACTTCCGGATTAGATAAAGATATTAGGGATACCTTTCAAATTGATAATTATGCTAAATATAACAGCCATAGTTTTGACACATTGGTTAATGCTCAGAAACAGGAGTAAAGCATGAAGAAAAGAAACATCATCATATCTATAGTAATGATAGCAATCACGGCTGGTCTTTTCTTCTTTCTGAGAAGTAAGAGTGGTGCGACAAGTGAGGAATATACCCATAGCTATCCAGAACCAGAATTCTCTCTTCAATTAAGTGGAGCTAATAAAGAATATGTTTTAGTAAATTATAAAAACTCATCTGAGAGCTTTGGTGTAATAGGGGTAACAAATAACTATTTAGTGAGTAATAGTTTTGATACTAATGATGCCAACAACATTCAGAATTATGCTTCTTATAATCTATATTTATATGATTTAAATAGTAAAGATTTTAAAAAGTCGAAGATAGACCTTTTAGATACCGTAAAACAATACAAATTAAAAGGCCGAATGTCTCAGATTGCTACTGTGGTAATAGAAGGTAAAGATTATTTATTTTTTAAAGTTGACTACACTATGTACCTTTTAGATCTTAAACAAAAGAAAATCACAACTGCACCTGAAACAATACTGGATGGTAATTCACTGAAAAAAGATTCTTCCTTAGAGGATGCATCCTATAGTGTAGATCTAGACAATATCCTGTTCAAGAAATATGGAGTTTTGGAAAATGAAAAATATCATTCATTTTATTTAGGTATCAATAGGGACAAAAAGAATCCAGATTTATCTAAATTAAACATAAAAAAAGAATATCCTGAAGTTGCAAAAATCCTAGAAAATGGAGGCGATGCCTACACGAGATGTGATTCAGTTGATTCTGAGCAGTGGTTTAACACCCTCATTCACTGGTTTGCACCAAAGGGTCAGGATGTAATGGATCTTTACGTCACAGATAAAACGACAGGTGAAAAAACACAAATAAAGAGTTTCGCAGACTACCAAACATGGAAAGCATCGCAACCTACGGAGTAGAGGAGGATTATATGGGAATAAAAATTAAACCTGAGCAATTGAATGGAACGACAGTATTAGTAGGTATTGAAATTAGTGATGCTCATGCTCGAGAAGCTGTAAAGGATGACTCAGGGGATAAGTTGCTATCATGTACCCAAACAATAAACTCAACAGCTAAAGATTTAGGGGATACAGTTAGTAAGTATAGTGAATTCCTGAATAAAATAGCAAATGAATTTAAAAACACTGATTATAAAATCAGTACGAAAATACAAAATGATAAGTCATATATATCCGATGGGAAAGTTAATCCTAGTGATGACTATTTTTCAACTAAGTAATGATTTTATCCATCACTGCCCCAGCCCCTGGCTGGGGTTTTCTAATAGCCAAATCCTAATAATTTTGTCCCTCTCATAATATCATGAAAGCTTATTTTCCATGGTATAATGGATATTGTAGTCTGTATTCAGAATATTTCGATAAATGTTTTGTTGAGGATTTTGGAAAGAATAGGTTGTGACAGCAAACTCTCATCTCTCGATGACAAAGATGTATAGGGACAATATTGATAATGAATTTAACTAATACTAAGCATGAAGATATTTTCAAGAGAGTTTATGCTTTCAAGTTAACTATACTTATTTTTTGAATGTAGTCAGTCGCTGGGCTTCTCATGCCCCGTATAAGTCACTAGCAGTACCTTTGGGGCTACGTGGTCAGGATGACATCGTTCAGCTTAACCTCCATGAAAAGGCCCACGGACCTCATGGCTTGGTAGCTGGTACTACTGGATCAGGGAAATCTGAGATTATCCAGTCTTATATCTTAAGTCTAGCAATCAACTTCCATCCGCATGATGTGGCCTTTCTCCTCATCGACTACAAGGATGGGGGGATGGCAAACCTCTTTAGGGACTTGCCTCACCTCTTAGGGACCATCACCAACTTGGATGGTGCTCAGTCTATGCGTGCTTTGACATCTATCAAGGCAGAGCTTAAGCGTCGTCAACGACTCTTTTTCAGAGTATGATGTCAACCATATCAACCAGTATCAGAAAAAATACAAACTAGGCGAAGTACCTGAGCCAATGCCTCACCTCTTCCTGATTTCGGATGAGTTTGCTGAACTCAAGCAGAACCAGCCGGACTTTATGGCGGAGTTAGTATCTACAGCACGTATCGGACGTTCACTTGGGATTCACTTGATTCTAGCGACACAAAAACCATCTGGTGTGGTTAATGACCAGATCTGGTCTAACTCTCGCTTCAAGCTAGCCCTTAAGGTGGCAGACCGAGCGGACTCACAGGAGATGCTTCGTACACCAGATGCGGCGGATATCACCCAGTCAGGACGTGCTTATCTGCAGGTCGGAAACAACGAGGTTTACGAGCTCTTCCAGAGTGCGTGGTCAGGAGCTGAGTATCAACCTGAAAAGGACAAACAAGGTATCGAGGACCATACTATCTATGCTATCAATGACTTAGGACAGTATGAAATCCTAAATGATGATCTATCAGGACTTGAAGAGACTGAAGACATCAAACAGGTACCAACAGAGCTAGATGCCATTGTAGGCTATATCCACGACCTAGTGGTAGAAGAAGGCATCCCTGCCTTACCACAACCATGGTTGCCACCGTTGAGTGAGGTCATGTTTGCACAAGACTATGATGAAATAGGCTTTAAAGAATATTGGAATCATCCTAGTCAGTTGATTGCTTCAGTGGGGCTTCTTGACATTCCAAGTCAACAAAGACAGGTTGTTGGAACTTACGATATTCTTAGGGATGGGAACTTAGCAGTCTTTGGTGGTCCTGGTATGGGTAAATCTAACTTACTTCAAACTCTAACGATGGACTTAGCACGTAAAAACACACCTGAGGCTCTTCATGTCTATCTCTTTGATTTTGGGACCAATGCTCTCTTTCCGCTGCGTAAATTACCACATGTAGCTGATTTCCTAACAGCAGACCAAGAGGAGAAGCTTGGCAAGTTTATGGTCCTAATTAAAGCAGAGATGGCTAAACGTAAGAAGCTCTTTGCTCAGCATGATGTCAATAGTAAGGCTATGTATGAGGAGATGACTGGGAAATCCCTTCCTCAAATCGTCATAATCATTGATAATTACGAAGGACATAAGGAAATCCAAAATGCTAACCTCAGGACTGATATGGACAATTTCTTCCTAACTCTTAGTCGAGATGGCTTTAGCTTTGGAATTTCAATCGTTGCTACAGGAAACCGTTCAATCGCTATTCGTGGAGCTATCCTCTCTAACTTTAGGAGTCGGATGGTGCTCAAGTTAACTGATGACGGTGATGTGCGAAACCTTATAGGGGCACGACCAGCCTATGCTATGGAAGAGATTCAAGGGCGAGGTGTCATGCGTTATGGAGATGATATCGAAGTGGTTCAAGTCTTTCTCTCTAACAAGGGCATGGACGACATACAACGTCTTCATGAACTTCAGGAGGAGATTACTGCCATGGAAGATAGTTGGGATGGTCCTAAACCAAGAGCCATCCCAATCATGCCTGAACAGATCAGTTTTGATGCCTTTAGGGACATGGACACAGTTCAGGATGCTACGAAAGCAGGTCGCTTGACTCTTGGTATCACCTATGCTGATGTAGAAGCTTTCAGTCTAGAGTTGAGTCGGTTCAAGCACTTGCTATACACATCGGACAGAGTAGCGAACCTACAAAATATGACCAAACACCTGATTCGCTCGGTTAACCTAGTTAACCCAAGTAGACTCATGGTGCTTGATACAGAAGAAGCCTACATAGATTACAAACCATACTGTACTGACTACTATGGTCAGGATGCAGAGATGGAAACTGTCTATGTGGAAATAATTACAGAAATCTATCGTCGAATGGATAGTGTGACAGAAGATGAAAAGACATGGTTTGTCATCATTCCAAATATGGAGAAATTTGCGCCCCAGACCAAGTTAAATGGGGAGCAACTCAACTTTATGCTTGACAAGGCACCTAAAGTGGGAATTTACTTCTTCTTTGGAGGTATGTCAAGTTACTTGATAAATGGCATCTCAGATGTTGCCAAGGCAATGCGCAATAATGTCCAATACTTCCTATTTGGTATGCGCATGATGGATCAGGCTATCTTGCCGAAGGTCTTTAACTCGAAAGAGCCTTATCCAGAACCTGATGTTGCCTATCTACATGATAGAAAAGCAGAGAGACTGATGAAACTCTCGGATTTACAAGAAAGTGAGGGCTGAGCCTGTGAAGAAGAATTCAAAACGAAAAGTAACAGTGGTGTTGATTATAGCCTTAATTATCGCAGCTATTGGAGGAACAATCTATATGGGAAATAAATTTGAAAAAAAAACAAGAGCTAGCTAAAGAGCACGCACTGTACAAACATGGCTTCAGACTTTTGGAAGAGCAACTGGCTACCTATATCAAAGAACACTATGAGGGTGTGAGTAAGATTGAATTTTCACCTATTTATAAAGATGGTGGAGATGGCTATAGTATGCTTACAGTAAGAGTTGTACCTATTATCTCTGATAATCATGGACATAAAGCAATGTTAGGCACACAAATTGGAAGAATTACTTATGGTTCATATGGGCTTGGTGGTGAGCTTTATTTAGACTTTGATCGTGTAGATGATAGCGAGATTATCATTTTAAAAGATTTGGACACGCAAAAGGAACTCGATTTATCAAGTGAAGAACATCTTCCTGAGAAGGCAAAGTTAGAGAGTAATTCTGCAATAGACGAAAATATTCTTGCTTTAGTAGAAGATAATCAACTTAAAGGTGTCAAAAAGTCGGATAATGGAAGTCCTAAGGCAAAAATTAGCTATAATTTAGAAATAAAGAAAGGAACATTGTAGAAAATGGCATTAACTGATGAGCAGATGCAGGATATACAAGGGGTTACTAAGATAAGTGCAGCTAAGAAAGAAGGAGATATAATAACCGGTGCTAATAACCGTAATAAATACGAGGTTGTTGCTTCAGTTGACAATGTAACACAAGGTATAGCGGTCGCCCCTATTGATGAGAATGGGAATGCTGACTACTCTCAAACTGCAATTGTTGTTGCAGGAACACAAACTCCATTGGATGAAAATGGAAATGGACAAGGGAATCAGTGGAATTCATTTGGAAGAGCTATTAGACAAGGTGTGACTGGTTATTCTAGACAGGGTAGTGATGTTGAGGCGCTTTATGAAAAGACAGAGGCTAATTTAGAAGCTCATGGTGGAGGTGAAATCACCAATATGTCTGGTCACAGTCAGGCTGGTCCTGCTGTCGCAAAAGTTGCTGCAAATCATAATGTTGATAGAGTTACGAATTTTTCTGACTATGGAGCAGGAAATGCTTACTCCAGTGGATATATTTCAGAAGAAGATAAGAAATATCTAGATAAGCATGCCCATATTTACAGTGATCAAGGAAATTCAGTATCAATATTTTCTCGTGATTTGGGAGATATTCCCTATGGTGATGTTCGAGAAGTTGAAGGATCCGATCATAAGACTAGTTATGCTCATATAAAGGGAAATAGCCTTGATATTGATTATTATGTCAAAAATGGTATCCTTTGCTCAGGAATGACTGAAGAACAGGTCAAAAAGGTTGCTAGTATAGGAGCGAAAAAAGATGCAGATGATTTTATTCGTAGTCAACCAGATAATAAAGGTCTATCTGCTAATAGAGAATTTTTAGAAAAGCAATTTTATGAAAAGAAAATAAAGAATTACGAAAAAGACTAAGGTCCTTATGCTGATAAAAAAGGTGGAAAAAGTAAACAAACCTCATCCTTGCTAGATAGCTGGGAACTCCATGCTCTTGGGACTAAGGTCGGAGGTTTGGCAACCCTTCTCGGAGCTGCTGGGGGTGGTCAACAAATCTTTTTAAAAACAGAGATGTTGGTAGCCTTAGCTAGTCAAGCAATGGCTCAATTTGCTGGGTTTGAAGTGAAACTCTTAGCTGAACTAGAAGAGGCCAAGGAAGAAGTTAGACGTCAGTGTGAAGAAGCTAAGCAACGTTGTTTGCAGGCTGGACCCCACCTGTCATCAGGTGAGATTGAAGCATTGATGGCTCCTATTCAGTTTGAGCATGTCTGGGACTCAGGTGCAGAAGCCGACATACGTGCCATGTTACAGAGTCTTAAGAGTCAGATGACAGAGATTTCAACACATTTAGTGACTTCATCAGAACGATTCTCAGCTTCAGATAACACAGCAGCAGTACAATTTATGTAAGATTAATAAAGGAGGGTATATGTCTCTACAAAAATTGGCACTTGAGTTAGCAGCTTTAGAAAAACTCAAGTTAGAAATGCAAAAAGAAATGGAACGTATCGCAATCCGTTCCATCGTTAATTCGACACAGTCCAAGGTGAAGGCCTCTGGACAGCAAATCCAAAGTAAGATGCATTCAAGCATGGATGAGGTTAAACAGTTTGCCTCTCAGACTATGGTAGCAAGTATCACACCAATCTTTGCAGGTAAAGCAGCCGATTCTTCAAAAAACAAATTGGCTTCAATACAAATGCCAAGTCTTCCAAATCTCGTGAGGTAGCCTAATGACTCGAAAGGAACAAGAACGGATAGAGCAAGAGCATTACCAAGCTCAAATGCAATTTGAGAACTTTGAAAGTGAACTGAACGCTGCTAGGGGAGCTATTAATCAACACGCCGATTATCTCTCAGATTTAATAGCACATGCTGCAAAGGATGCACCAGAGCAGAATCTAGCTAGCGCCTATGCGCAATTAGCAGAAGTAGTAGAAGCGTTTGAAGAAATTATAACAGAGAAACAGAATACTCTGGAAGAACTTCGCTACGAAGAAGCGAAAGTATATAGAAAAGCTCTTGAAAAGACCGGAAATAAGTCTAAACAAACCGTTTAGGCTTGTTTGTGTATATAAGTGGTTGTGACTATTACGGTTAGAAATCTGTTGTTGAATGGATAGTATGATTGATGTTAAAAAACATGATTTGTCATTATTAATTAGATATTGACTCTCTTAATGATAGGAAAGCAGAGAGATTGATGAAATTCTCGGATTTACAAGAAAGAGAGGGCTGAGCCTGTGAAGAAGAATTCAAAACGAAATATAGTAGTGGTGTTGTTTATCACACTAGTTATCGCTATTTTAGGAGGAAGCATTTATATGGGGCACAAACAAGAACAACAAAAACAAATAGCTAAAGAGCACGCTTTGTATAAACATGGTTTTAGACTTTTGGAAGAGCAACTGGCTACCTATATCAAAGAACACTACGAGGGTGTGAGTAAGATTGAGTTCTCACCTATTTATGAAGATGGTGGAGACGGCTATAGTATGCATACGCTGAATATTGTTCCAGTTATTTATGATAAATCTGGTAATCGTGTAGTTATGAAAAGGAAAATGAATGAATCTTTCGGGATAGGACAAGGATTATCTTTGGATTTTAGTGGTGCTGATGAAAGTGAGATTATTGAATTAGATAATTATGACAATGACGAGGTCATTGATGTATCAAATTACAAACATTTACCAGATAAAGCAAAGTTAGAGAGTTATCAAATTTTGGATGACCTAATTGAATACTTGGTACAATCAGGTCAGCTTAAGGATGTTAAAAAGTCTGATAAAGGAAGCCCAGAAGCTTCAGTTAAATATAATTTAGAAATTAAGAAGGGAAGTTATAACGAATGGCGTTAACTGATGAACAAATTCAGGATTTGCAAGGGAAAACAAAGGAAGCATCCTCAAAGTTAGAGCAGGGCGATACTTTTACAGCTGGTGGACAACAATATGAGGTTGTAGCATCAACTGGTCCGGACAGTGTAACTCAAGGTATATCTGTTGCTCCAATCGTGAAAGGAGAACCTGATTACTCTCAAACCGCAATTGTTGTTGCAGGGACGCAACCCCCAAATGATGAAAAGGGAAATGGACTTGGAAATGAGCTAGACTCTACATTTAGAGCCATAATTCAAAGCGGTACAGGTTATTCCATACAGGGGAGGGATGTTGAGGCACTTTATCAACAGACAGAAGCTAACTTGAACGCTCATGGTGGTGGCGAAATCACAAATATGTCTGGCCATAGTCAGGCTGGTCCTGCTGTCGCAAAAGTTGCTGCAAATCATAATGTTGATAGAGTTACTAACTTTTCTGATTGGGGAGGTGGTATGGCATATACTAATGGCTATATATCAGAAGAGGATAAGAAATACTTAGATAAGCATGCCCATATATATAGTGACGAAGGTAATGCAGTAACAATGTTTGCGAAAGACGGTGGTTGGATTCCCTATGGTGATGTTCGAGAAGTTGATGGTTCTAATCATGGCACTGATCATGCTCATATCAAGGGAAACAATCTTGACATTGATTATTATGTTAAGCATGGTCAGCTTTGCTCAGGAATGACTAAAGATCAGGTTAAGAAAGCTGCTAGGTTAAAAGCTAAAAAAGAAACAGATGATTTTATTAAGGAACATCCTGAGGTAGATGGTGAGAGAATAAGGAAAGATAAAGAGAAGGCCTATTATGATTCATATGTTAAGAATTATGAAAAAGAGTATGGTCCCTACGCTAATGAAAAGGGTGGAAAAAGTAAGCAAACCTCATCCTTGCTAGATAGCTGGGAACTCCACGCTCTTGGGACTAAGGTCGGAGGTTTGGCAACCCTTCTCGGAGCTGCTGGGGGTGGTCAACAAATCTTCTTAAAAACAGAGATGTTGGTAGCCCTAGCTAGTCAAGCAATGGCTCAGTTTGCAGGTTTTGAAGCGAAACTCTTAGCTGAACTAGAGGAGGCCAAGGAAGAAGTTAGACGTCAGTGTGAAGAAGCTAAGCAACGTTGTTTGCAGGCTGGTCCCCACTTGTCATCAGGTGAGATCGAAGCATTGATAGCTCCTATTCAGTTTGAGCATGTCTGGGACTCAGGTGCAGAAGCCGACATACGTGCCATGTTACAGAGTCTTAAGAGTCAGATAACAGAAATCTCAACACATTTAGTGACTTCAGCAGAACGATTCTCAGCATCAGATAACACAGCAGCAGTACAATTTATGTAAGATTAATAAAGAAAATTGAGAAAAAGGACACACATATTTACTATTACTTTTTAGTATATATTTGAAGCTGACAATCAAAGTAGACACAAGTAGTTTATGAAGAATACTTTTTCACTTGGTTTGTATTTTACGTAAAGTCTGTTGTAGGAAGTTGTTTTGGGAAAAGAGTTGTCACATGAGTGGCAGCTTTTTTCTATCTTGTTATTTATCCCCTTCCTCCTATAATCTTTATCTATCACCTCTTAGTTTTTTAGTATTAGACGACTAGGGGTGAAGGTGGTACACTACTATCAAAAACTATTGAAGAAAGTATCGAGGGTTATAGATATGAAAAAATGGCTTGCAGGTTTAGGGATTCTTGGCTTGTCAGTTTTGACTTTGGCTGCTTGTGGAAACAAGAGTGACAGTAAGGCATCTGGTGAAAAGCAGACGATTACTGTTGCGACGGATTCTGATACGGCGCCTTTCACTTTCAAAAAAGGTGATGACTTCAAGGGGTATGATATTGATTTGGTCAAGGCTATTTTCAAAGATTCCGATAAGTATGAGGTCAAGTTTGTAACGACACCTTTTGATTCCATCTTGACAGGGGTGGATTCTGGACGTTATCAGATTGCGGCTAATGATTTCAACTACAATGAAGAGCGTGAGCAGAAATATGGTTTCTCAGATCCGATTTCACGTTCTAACTATGCTATTACCAGTGCTGAGGGGACCAAGTATACCAGCTTAGATGATTTGTCTGGTAAGACGACAGAGGTGCTTCCTGGCTCTAACTATGCTCAGTTGCTTGAAAATTGGAACCATGCCAATGCAGACAAAAAACCAATTACAATCAACTACGCTTCTAGCTCAACTGGTCTTTCAACACGTATCCAACACATTCAAGAAGGAAAAATTGATTTTATCCTTTACGATGCCATTTCGTCTGAGTACATTGTTAAAGATCAAGGCTATAAGTTGGCTGTAAACAAGATTAAAGATGATATCGGTATGAAGACTGATGGTCTCGAATATCTTCTTTTCTCAAAAGATAAGCAAGGTAAGGAACTCAAGACTTTTGTCAATAAGCGTATCAAAGAGCTTAAGAAGGATGGAACCCTTGCTAAACTCAGCAAGGAATATTTTGGTGGCGATTACGTCAGTGATTTGAAATAAGACGGTTAAAAGTTGAGACTCTTGTCTCAGCTTTTTGACGTTAATAAAGTAGAATGATCAGTGATACAATTTATTTATCACTATGATAAGAAAAGACTATTTCACAGACTTTCTGAGTCGTGCTAAAATGAATACTATAGAATTTATATAAGAAACAAAAATGGTTAGCGCTTGGCTAACCTACTTTTTTAGATAGAAAGGGTAACATTGTGAAAAAGAGTATTGAAGCATTTAATCGGTCACCTTGGTACCTCCAAGTTGTCATTGGCTTAATTGGTTTGGCAGTAGTTGTTGCTTTGGCTATTCCCGTATCTTGGTTAGTGGAAATCCTTTGGGGTTATATTTTGCAATTGGTTACAATTGTCTTCAAAGCCATCTCATCTTGGATGCCAGCTGGTAAGCTTTTCTCATGGAAGGCTGTCTTTGATGCAGTTCCTCAGATTGTGGAACGCTTGCCTGTAACATTAGGCTTGACCATTGCAGGTGCCTTCTTCGGTTTAATTTTGGCCCTTGTTTTTGCGGTTGTTAAGATTAACCGAGTACGTATCCTTTATCCGATTCAAGCTGTTTTTGTGAGCTTCTTGCGTGGGACACCAATTCTTGTCCAACTCATGTTGACTTACTATGGTATTCCACTCTTCCTTCGTTACTTGAATGGTGAGTTTGGTTTGGACTGGAACATTAATGAGATTCCGCCAGCTATCTTCGCTATTACGGCCTTTGCCTTTAACGAAGCGGCTTACATGAGTGAAACCATTCGTGCAGCGATTCAAGCTGTGGATGCTGGAGAAATCGAAGCTGCCCGCTCTCTTGGGATGACATCAGCACAGGTCTACCGTCGTGTCATTATTCCAAATGCGGCGGTTATTGCGACACCAAGTCTGATTAACAGTTTGATTGGTTTGACTAAGGGAACATCACTTGCCTTTAGTGCAGGTATCGTCGAAATGTATGCGCAGGCTCAAATCTTGGGTGGTGCTGACTATCGTTACTTTGAACGTTATATCTCAGTAGCTCTCGTTTACTGGGGCATCTCAATCTTGATTGAAAATATTGGTCGTTCGGTTGAAAATCATATGGCCATTAAGGCACCTGAAGTAACTGACATTTCTGGAATTGGAGGTGACCGCTAATGATTAGCATCAAAAATTTGACCAAGGAATTTTCAGGGCAAAAGGTTCTTGATGGGATTAACTTCGATATCGAAAAAGGCGAAGTGGTAGCGCTTGTTGGTGCTTCTGGTGCAGGTAAGTCAACCATCCTTCGTAGCTTAAACTATTTGGAACAACCTGATTCTGGCACCATTGCTATTGATGACTTTAAGGTGGATTTCGAAACAATTACCAAGGAGCAAATCCTTACCCTTCGTCGTAAGTTGGCCATGGTATTCCAACAGTTTAACCTCTTTGAACGTCGCACAGCCTTGGATAATGTTAAGGAAGGGCTTAAGATTGTTAAAAAGCTTTCTGACGAAGAAGCTACCAAGATTGCGAAAGAAGAGCTCGCTAAGGTTGGGCTGTCTAATCGTGAAAATCACTACCCACGTCACTTGTCAGGTGGTCAAAAGCAACGTGTGGCCTTGGCCCGTGCCCTTGCCATGAAGCCTGATGTGCTCTTGCTTGACGAACCGACATCTGCCCTTGACCCTGAGTTGGTTGGTGAGGTTGAAAAATCAATCGCTGATGCAGCTAAGTCAGGTCAGACCATGATTTTGGTTAGTCACGACATGAACTTTGTTTATCAAGTGGCTGACAAGGTGCTCTTCCTTGAAAAAGGGCATATCCTTGAACAAGGAACACCTGAAGAACTTTTCAACCATCCAAAAGAAGAAAGAACGAAAGAATTTTTCGCTTCTTATTCAAAACAATATCTTTAAGATGGGATTTTTGTTACAATAGAAAAAGGTGATGCGGCAGGACTCCATTTTTAGTCCGTAGTCGGATCCTGTAAGGATGATTAGGAGCTTTTGGAATTTTTGAAGACGGCCCCGAAAGTCCAATCAGATACTGCCTTCGGCAGTTATTACTAATCGGATTCAGAGGTTGGAGAATGTTGTCTCAGCCTTTTCTATTTCTCACTTTAGGATGATTTATGTTATTAAATATTTTTAAATTTTACCTTTTGGGCCTTGTGATTGCTTTCTTTATGTGCTTGGTGATTGGTGCCTTTTGGCTTGGATGGCGTGCCCTACGTCGTGCTGACAAGACGGTTAAGGAGCGACAAGGTGCCCTCTATGATGCTATTATGATGTCGATGGTTTCGATTCCTGTCTTGGCTTTTGCTTTTATGGCAATCCTCATCGTGCTGAATGCATAATACTAGCTTTGATGGCCTATTAGGTGTAAGATATCTCTACAAGAAATGCGTAAAAGGAGTGACTCATGTACGATACGATTATTATTGGAGCTGGTCCTGCAGGGATGACAGCAGCGCTATATGCAGCCCGTGCCAACCTTAAAGTGGCAACTTTGGAGCAAGGTGCTCCCGGCGGACAGATGAATAACACGTCTGAGATTGAAAATTACCCTGGCTTTGAAAATATCTCTGGTCCAGAATTGTCTATGAAGATGTTCGAACCTTTGGAAAAATTGGGCGTTGAAAATCTTTACGGTATTGTGTCTGCTATCGAGGACAAGGGTGACTATAAAGTTGTCAAAACTGGTGACGAGGAGTACCAAACCAAGACAGTTATCATTGCGACGGGTGCTAAACACCGCCACATTGGTGTTGCTGGTGAAGAAGAGTACAACAGCCGTGGTGTTTCTTACTGTGCGGTATGTGATGGGGCCTTCTTCCGTAATCAAGACCTCTTGGTCGTTGGTGGTGGTGACTCTGCCGTTGAAGAAGGAATTTATTTGACACGCTTTGCCAATAGCGTGACCATTGTTCACCGTCGTGATGAATTGCGTGCCCAAAAGGTTCTTCAAGACCGTGCCTTCGCCAATGAAAAGGTCAAGTTTATCTGGGATTCCGTCGTTGAAGAAATCAAGGGTGATGACATCAAGGTTCGCAGTGTTGATATCAAGAATGTCAAAACGGGTGAGGTGACTAACCACGAATTCGGTGGTGTCTTTGTTTATGTCGGACTTGATCCGGTTTCAGATTACGTGACAGGTCTGGGTATCACTGACCAAGCTGGTTGGGTTATTACAGATGATAAGATGGCGACAAGTATTCCTGGTATCTTTGCCATTGGGGATGTCCGTCAGAAAGACCTTCGCCAAATAACAACAGCCGTAGGGGATGGTGCCACAGCTGGTATCGAAGCCTACAACTATGTGACTGCACTTGGTGATAAGTAAAATAAATGAAAACTCGGGAGGTTCTCGAGTTTTTTGTGTTTGTGAGCTTGTCTTTAGTTTGTCTAGCATCCTTTGGAGCAACATCTATGTGTTTTTTTTTGGTATAATAGAAAAGTCTTACTAAAAATCAGTAAAAATGAGGTGACCAACTTGCGTGTTGTAGCAGGTGATTTTGGCGGGCGTCCGCTTAAAACGTTAGAAGGCAAAACGACTCGTCCAACAACGGACAAGGTCAAGGGTGCCATTTTCAATATGATTGGTCCTTTCTTTGATGGAGGGCGTGTTTTGGATCTTTTTTCTGGGAGTGGTAGTCTGGCCATTGAGGCTATTAGTCGTGGCATGTCGTCTGCTGTCCTCGTGGAAAAAGACCGTCGGGCACAAGCTATTATTCAGCAAAATATTAAGATGACCAAGAGTGAGAAACAGTTTCAGCTTTTGAAGATGGATGCGGCGCGTGCATTGACGCAATTGACAGGTCAGTTTGACTTGGTACTTTTAGATCCGCCTTATGCCAAAGAGCAGATTGTGGCCAATATTACTCAGTTAGAGGAGCAAGGGCTCTTGGCTGAAGAAGTTATGTTGGTTTGCGAGACAGATAAGGCTGTGGACCTGCCTGAAGAAATTTCAAACTTTGGGATTTGGAAGCAGAAAACCTATGGTATCAGTAAGGTGACCGTTTACGTGCGCTAGGTACCTGTAGAGGGTGTAGAAAGGAATTGCGATGACCAAGATTGCTATGTTTACGGGGTCTTTTGATCCGATTACCAATGGGCATATGGATATCATTGCCAGAGCCAGCAAGCTCTTTGACGAGCTTTATATTGGCCTTTTTTATAATAAAAACAAGCAGGGCTTCTGGGATGTTGCGACTCGCAAGCGTATCTTGGATGAGGTTGTGGCAGATTTTCCCAATGTCAAGGTCATAACGGCTCACGATAGTCTAGCTGTAGATGTTGCCAGAGACCTTGGCGTGACCTATTTGGTTCGAGGCCTTCGTAATGCGACAGATTTTGACTATGAGGCCAATATGGACTATTTCAATAAGGGGCTGGCGCCTGAGCTTGAAACGGTTTATTTGATTGCTAGTCATGAGGTGACACCAGTCTCCTCAAGTCGTGTGCGTGAGTTGATTTATTTTGAGGGGGACATTAGTTCTTATGTTCCTCAAGCAGTTGTTAAGGAAGTGGAGGCCAAGCGTGGCAAACAAGACAAAATCTAAATCGCTATTAGGGAAAATGTGGCGGATTAAGTGGTGGCTCTTAGGTATTTTTACAGTACTTTTCCTCCTTTTTGCCCTCTTTTTCCCGCTCAATAATTACTATGTAGAGCTTCCGGGTGGTGCTTTTGATACCAAGGAAGTCTTGACTGTGGATAAGAAAGCCGATGATTCAAAAGGTTCCTACAATTTTGTGGCGGTGGCCCAAACCAAGGCGACCTTGGCCCTCATGCTCTATGCTCAGCTCAATGATTTCGCTAAGCTTCAAACGGCTGAAGAGGCAACGGGTAATTACTCTGATGAAGATTACATGCGTATCAACCAATTTTACATGGAGACTTCCCAAAACCAAGCCATTTATCAAGGCTTGACGCTGGCTGGTAAAAAGGCGAGCTTGGACTATATGGGTGTCTATGTGCTTCAGGTCAATGATGATTCCAGCTTCAAGGGCGTTCTTAATATTGCGGATACGGTGACGGCTGTCAATGACAAGACCTTTAATAATTCGGCTGATTTGATTAAATACGTTCAGGGACTTAAGTTGGGTTCAAAGGTTAAGGTCACTTATACGACAGATGACAAATCAAAGTCGGCCACAGGTAAGATTATCAAGATCGCCAATGGTAAGAATGGTATTGGTATCGGCTTGACGGACCATACTGAGGTCAAGAGTTCTGAGAATGTGAAGTTTAAACTTGATGGTGTCGGTGGACCAAGTGCGGGTCTTATGTTTACCTTGGCTATTTACGACCAAGTTTCGGGTCAAAACCTCAAGGATGGTCGTAAGATTGCTGGAACGGGAACCATTGAAAAGGATGGTTCTGTCGGTGATATTGGTGGGGCCTACCTCAAGGTGAAATCAGCGGCTGATAGTGGTGCGGACATTTTCTTCGTGCCAAACAACCCAGTAACCAAGGAAATGAAAAAGGCTGATCCGGATGCCAAAACCAACTATCAAGAGGCTAAGGAAGCTGCCGAGAAACTGGGAACCAAGATGAAAATCGTTCCTGTAAAAACAGCTCAAGAAGCCATTGATTATTTGAAAAAGACCAAATAAGAAGAGAGAGTAGGGCAGGCAGAAATCCTTGATTTTTGTCTCTGTCTTACCCTCTTTTTTAGGTCAAAGTGTTATAATAGTCCTTATGAAAAAACGTTATAGAACAGTTAATGATTACTATCGTGAGCTTTTTGGCGAAAAGATTTTCAAACTACCTATAGATGCGGGTTTTGATTGTCCCAACCGTGATGGCACAGTGGCCCACGGTGGCTGTACCTTTTGTACGGTATCGGGGTCTGGGGACGCTATTGTAGCTCCTGAGGCACCGATTCGTGAGCAGTTTTACCATGAAATTGACTTCATGCACCGCAAGTGGCCAGAAGTTCAGAAATATCTGGTTTATTTTCAAAACTTTACCAATACCCATGCGCCGCTTGAGGTTATCAAGGAACGCTACGAACAGGCCATCAATGAGCCTGGTGTTGTTGGAATCAATATCGGTACCCGCCCAGACTGTTTGCCAGACGATGTGATTGATTATCTGGCAGAACTCACAGAATGTATGCATGTGACCGTTGAACTTGGACTGCAGACCACTTATGAAGAAACGTCAGAGCTCATTAATCGAGCACACAGCTATGATCTCTATGTAGAGACGGTTAAGCGTGTGCGTGAGCGTGCGCCCAAGGCTGAGATTGTATCGCATTTGATTAATGGGCTGCCAGGAGAAACCCACGAGATGATGGTGGAAAATGTTCGCCGTTGTGTGACGGATAATGACATTCAGGGGATTAAACTCCACCTCCTCCACCTGATGACCAATACCCGTATGCAAAGAGACTACCACGAGGGGCGTCTAAAATTGTTGAGTCAGGAAGAATATGTGTCCATCATTTGTGACCAGTTGGAAATCATCCCTAAGGACATCGTCATTCACCGCATCACTGGTGATGCGCCCCGAGACATGCTGATTGGTCCTATGTGGAGTCTCAACAAGTGGGAAGTTCTTAATGCCATTGACAAGGAGATGGAACGTCGTGGCTCATGGCAAGGCTGTAAAGTAGCTAAGGAAAAGGAGAAAGAAGCATGATGAAACGTCCGATTCAGATGTCCCATGACTTTCTAGCTCAAGTGCTGGATGATGGGAGTATCGCTGTCGATGCGACTATGGGAAATGGCAATGACACAGCCTTTTTAGCTGGTCTTGCCAAGAAGGTCTATGCCTTTGACGTGCAGGAGCAGGCGCTTGAAAAGACCAGTCAACGCTTGTCAGATTTGAAAATTGACAATGCAGAACTCATTTTAGATGGGCATGAAAATCTGGACCGATATGTCACGGAACCTATTCGAGCTGCTATTTTCAATCTGGGCTATCTGCCATCTGCAGACAAGACTGTCATCACCAAGCCCCACACGACTCTTGAGGCTATCGAGAAAATTCTTGACCGCTTAGAGGTTGGTGGTCGCTTGGCGATTATGATTTACTACGGTCATGATGGTGGTGATATGGAGAAAGATGCTGTTCTTGAGTATGTCATTGGTTTGGACCAACGTGTTTTCACAGCCATGCTTTACCAACCCCTCAATCAAATTAACACCCCACCATTTTTGGTGATGCTGGAGAAATTACAATGATTACAGACATTAAAGAAAAATTGGCGGAGATGCAGGCCAAATATATCGATAAGCAAGGTGCTGAGGACACCTTGAAAAAAGTCGAAAACCGTAAAACGGCAAAAATTAAGAAAAAGCTGGCTAGTCTTGAGGTCGAACGTTGCCATAAACTTTTGGCCAAGGAAGATGTGACGTCTATTGATAAAAAAATCAGTAAGCAAAAAGAATTATTTTCAAACTGTTGCCATAAAGAAGATTAGGAGGAGCTATGCATCTATCATCGGCTTTACTGGTTCTTCTTTTTAGCTTGATCTTATCGAACGTTATCAACCGTATCTTTCCACGACTTTCTCTGCCCTTGATTCAAATTATTTTTGGAGTGGGCATTGGTTTACTTTTCAAAGGTCGTGTTTTTGAGCTTGAAACAGAACTCTTTCTAGCTTTTATCATCGCTCCCTTGCTTTTCCGAGAGGGGGAAGAGAGTGATATTACCAGCATACTACGTAACTGGAAATTGATTCTATTTCTGATTTTTCCAGTCATCTTCGTATCGACATTGGGAATCGGTTATCTGGCTAAGTCCATCCTGCCTGTATCAGTGCCTCTATCTGCCTGTCTAGCTATCGGGGCGGCCCTTGGACCGACTGATTTTGTGGCCTATTCAGCTATTGCCAAACGCTTCAGTTTTCCAAAGTGGATTGGTTATATTTTGCAGGGTGAAGGGCTTTTGAACGATGCTTCAGGTCTGGTCGCTTTTCAAGTAGCGGTGACTGCCTTAACAACGGGAGCCTTTTCGCTCCTTGATGCTAGTTGGAATTTGTTCCTTTCCGTTATGGGGGGCTTTCTGGTCGGCTTAATCACCGCCCTCCTTAATCGGCTTTTCTTGACTATCCTGGACAATATGGATGCAGCAGATGTCACTGGGGCACTCCTACTAGAACTTGTGCTCCCTATTGCCTCTTACTTTGTTGCGGAGGAGATTCATGTCTCGGGCATTATTGCCGTAGTAGTGGCTGGTATTTCTCTAGCCAGCCGTTTCAAAAAAATTACGGTTTTTGATGCCAAATTGGATAGTATTTCGCATACCATTTGGGGAACCATTACCTTTATGCTAAATGGTATGGTCTTCTTCCTTTTGGGGACGGAATTACCAACCTTGGCCATGCCCGTTCTGCAAAGTAGCACCTACGATAATCTCTGGTTGCTGCTAGCAATCGTGCTTTTGACAGCGACTATGTTTGCCATTCGATTTGTCATGATTAGTGCGGTATTTGCCCAAAGAGCCTGGAAAAACAAAAGACCCCTAAAAAGAATTTGGAAGAGTGCTACTCTTCTGACCTTCTCTGGGGTTAAGGGAACAGTGTCCATTGCGACGATTCTCTTGCTTCCTCTCGCCGATATGACGACATTAGAACATAGCCTTCTACTCTTTACAGTAGCGGGTGTCACCCTCTTAAGTTTTTTAACAGGCATTTTAGTCCTACCAAAATTGGCAACGGAGTCAGCCCATACAACCAACCACTATATGCAGATTGCTATTTTGAATGATGTCGTTGGAGAGCTTGGGAAGGACCTGAAGCAGTCTAAGCATCAGGGTGCTGTTTACGCCACTATTGACAATTATAATCAACGTCTGGAAAACCTCATCTTGGAACAAGAGTCCAATGATGTCAAAGAAGAGCTGGCCAATATCCGTGTCATGATTATGGAAATTGAGAGTGAAGGGTTAGAGTATGCCTACAAGAAGGGGCAACTTTCAGAACTCGAATACAACCTCTATCAGCGTTATATCAAGGGCTTGGAGCGTCGTATTAACCGTGGCTTCGTCTCCAGCCTTTCCTATGCCTTCGTTGTCTTTGTGCGAGGCCTACGTAGGCTCCTGCACCTTGCCTTTACCTTTAAATTTCATCTTGGCAAGGAGGAGACGTTACGAGCTCCTCGTTTAACAGAGGAAAATCGTGATCACATGGCGGAGCTTTATTTGACAAATACTGAGCAAGTATTGGAAGCCCTGAGTAATCTGGAAGGTGTCTATCACTCCGACCTCTTGTCTTATCTAAAGCGTGGCCGTTTACAAGAGGCTGAGATTATCCAGTCAGGAGCCTTTGTTGAGCGGGTTATCACCCACCTTAGTCCTGACAATATCGACGAGATGTTGCGAGGCTACTATTTGGAACGTAAAGTAATCAACGAATATGAACAAGATGAGTTAATCTCTAGCCGCTACGCCAAACAGCTTCGTAAGGAGGTCAATACTTTGGAGGATTATTCTCTCAAAGAGACCAGCAATACCTTGACCTATGATATGATTAATCTAGCCCGAGGGCGAGTTTAAGCAATGAATGTTATCACAAAAGAGAAGCCAAAATTTTTTCAGGCTTCTTTTTCTACCATTTGTCAAGTATAATACGGTTTCTGACTCAACATTATTTCTGATAGAGTATAAAAGGAATTTATGA
>NZ_JASUZV010000003.1:0-201762 GCF_030284685.1 Streptococcus raffinosi | reverse complement strand
GGGGCTTTTTTTCTACAACAAAATCGGCTCCATAATTCCTATGGTGGTTTTACCCACTACAGAAATTATAGAGCCAATTTTCTAAAGTCAAAAACACATAAACATCTGATAGCATTCAGGTGTTTATTTTGATTTAGAAGTGCAAAAATTCACAATCTTTTTTTCACAAGAATGCTTAAAAACTGTGCTATAATGATAACAGAATTGTGAAGTGATTAAAGTTTGTGAAAAATCGATCAGGCTTTGACCCTTTATGACTTATATTTGAAAGGAAAGTAGGCTCTGTAGTTGATGAGCCAAAAGGACTTGGTTAATGTCAGAAGGAAAGCAATTGTATGGTGCTGATTTAGTGGTTGATAGCTTGATTAACCACGATGTTAAGTATGTTTTCGGGATACCTGGAGCGAAAATTGATAGGGTTTTTGATACGCTTGAAGATAAGGGGCCGGAATTGATTGTTGCTCGTCATGAGCAAAATGCAGCTTTTATGGCTCAAGGAGTTGGTCGAATTACCGGAAAACCCGGTGTTGTCTTGGTGACATCTGGTCCCGGTGTTTCTAACTTGGCGACTGGTTTGGTTACGGCAACTGATGAAGGGGACCCTGTTCTTGCTATTGGTGGTCAGGTTAAGCGTGCAGACCTCTTGAAACGTGCCCACCAATCAATGAATAACGTTGCTATGTTAGAGCCAATCACGAAGTATGCAGCTGAAGTCCATGATGCCAATACCCTTTCTGAGATTGTAGCCAATGCTTATCGTCATGCTAAAGCAGGTAAGCCTGGTGCAAGTTTCATTTCTATTCCTCAAGACGTTACAGACGCTCCAGTCAGTGTCAAGGCTATTAAGCCATTGACTGATCCAAAACTGGGGTCAGCTTCTGTCTCTGATATTAATTATTTGGCACAAGCCATTAAAAATGCTGTTTTGCCTGTTTTCCTTTTGGGGAATGGTGCTTCATCAGAGGCAGTAACTCAGTCTATTCGTCAGATTTTGGAGCATGTTAAATTGCCAGTGGTTGAAACTTTCCAAGGAGCAGGTATTGTTTCTAGAGACCTCGAAGAGGACACTTTCTTTGGCCGTGTTGGGCTTTTCCGTAATCAACCTGGTGACATGTTACTTAAAAAGTCAGACTTGATTATTGCAATCGGTTATGACCCAATCGAGTATGAGGCACGCAACTGGAATGCTGAGATTTCAGCTCGTATCATTGTTATCGATGTAGAACCTGCTGACGTTGATACTTATTTCCAACCAGAACGTGAGTTGATTGGTAATGTTGAAGCAACTTTGGATTTGCTTTTGCCAGCAATCCAAGGATATCAATTACCTGAAGGCTCAGTTGAATATCTTAAAGGTTTGAAAGATACTGTCGTTGATGATGTCAAATTTGACCGTCAGCCTGAAGAAGGTACGGTCCATCCACTTGATTTGATTGAAGTCTTGCAAGATCAAACTGAGGATGATATGACGGTTACAGTTGACGTTGGTAGTCACTATATTTGGATGGCACGTTATTTCAAATCTTACGAACCTCGTCATTTGCTATTCTCAAACGGGATGCAGACCTTGGGTGTTGCTCTTCCTTGGGCGATTTCTGCAGCCTTGGTTCGTCCAAAGGAAAAGGTTATCTCAATTTCTGGTGATGGTGGTTTCCTCTTCTCTGGACAAGAGTTGGAAACAGCGGTTCGTTTGAAACTGCCAATTGTTCATATCATCTGGAATGATGGGCACTATAATATGGTGGAATTTCAGGAAGAAATGAAGTATGGTCGCTCGTCAGGGGTTGACTTTGGCCCTGTTGATTTTGTAAAATATGCTGAGAGCTTTGGTGCCAAGGGCTATCGTGCGACAAGCAAAGAAGCCTTTGCGCAATTACTTCAACAAGCACTTCAAGACTCTGATAATGGACCTGTCCTCATTGATGTGCCAATAGACTACAGAGACAATATTAAACTCGGCGAAACTATCTTGCCTGATGAATTTTATTAAGAAGAAGGTGTACACATGTCTGAAGCCATAAAATTATTTCAATATAATACCTTGGGAGCCTTAATGGCTGGGCTTTACGGGGGTACGTTAACAGTTGGTGAACTTTTAGAACATGGGGACTTGGGGCTTGGAACCCTTGATTCCATTGATGGGGAGCTAATTGTCCTTGATGGTAAAGCTTATCAGGCCAAGGGGTCAGAAGGTAAGGTTGAGGTTGTTGAGGTTGCTGCTAATGAAAAAGTACCTTATGCAGCTGTAGTTCCACACCAAGCCGAAGTTATCTTCCGACAACGCTTTGAAATGACTGATAAGGAACTTGAAGAACGTATTGAATCTTACTATGATGGGGTTAATCTCTTCCGTTCCATCAAAATTAAGGGTCACTTTAAGCACATGCATGTTCGTATGATTCCTAAATCTGCCCCGGATACTAAGTTTGCAGAGGTGGCAACACATCAGCCGGAGTATGAAGCTGATAATATTTCAGGTACCATTGTTGGTATTTGGACTCCTGAGATGTTCCATGGAGTTAGTGTAGCTGGCTATCATTTACACTTTATTTCGGATGATTTGTCTTTCGGTGGGCACGTTATGGACTTCATTATTGATAATGGTATTGTTGAAGTTGGTCCAGTTGACCAACTCGATCAACGTTTCCCAGTTCAAGATCGTCAGTATCTCTTCGCTAAATTCAATGTCGATGAAATGCGTGAAGATATTACTAAGGCTGAGTAAGCTCGTTTAAAGATATTATTCGATTATAGTTAGAACTTTCCTAGATGATTAGGAAAGTTTTTTTGTTTTTATAATTATTTCTATATCGAAATAGTTGACAGATGTAATGAGTAGATTTACAATAGATGTAGAAAGTTCTATATAGAAGAAAAAGGAGACAAAATGGACAAGATGTTAGGAGGCTACCAAGCTCTACAGATTCGTTTGTTGAACGGGAGACTGTTTCAAAAGTTGCTGAGCAAGGAACCAGATGCCCAATACCGAAGTGAACAGGGGAAAATTTTAACGATTTTGTGGAAGCAAGAATTGGGGTGCGCTACTGCGACCGATATCGCTCTTGCGACTGGTCTAGCCAATAATACATTGACCAGCATGGTTAAAAAATTGGCAGAACAAGGCTTGGTTACAATTCAACCTTGCACGCAGGATAAAAGGAAAAAATATATTTCTTTGACAGACCTCGGTTGGGCGCAAAAAGAAATTGGGGATCGTGTCAGCAAGGAATTGGGAGAGATTTTCTACCAAGGTTTTTCTGACCAAGAAATCCGAGAATTTGAAGCCTATCAAGAGCGGATTATCTCAAATCTAAAAGCTAAAGAAAATGAACTGTAGAAAAAGAGGAGTACCTTATGAAAGCAGTTGTTGTGAGCAGTCCAGGTGGACCAGAGGTATTGGAAGTTGTCGAACGACAAAAACCAGTCCTGAAGCCAGGTTGGACCCTGGTGAAAATCCAAGGTTTTGGTATTAATCATAGTGAAATTTTTACTCGCAAGGGACAATCACCATCTGTAAAATTTCCTCGTGTGTTAGGGATTGAGTGTGTTGGTCTTGTGGAAGAAACGACACGACCAGATTTGAGGATTGGTCAGCAAATCATTTCCATTATGGGGGAGATGGGACGTGCCTTTGATGGAGGCTATGCAGAGTATACACTTCTCCCCAATGAACAAATTTATCCGATCAAGACAAAGCTTGATTTGGAAAGCTTGATTGCCCTTCCTGAGACCTATTACACGGCTTTTGGCTCTTTTCTTAACCTCAAGATTGAGGAGAAAGACAGCGTGTTAGTTCGCGGAGCAACCAGTGGTGTAGGAATTGCCTTTGCTAGACTGCTAAAAGGCAAATTTCCTAAGGTTCACCTGGCGGGAACTAGCCGAAATTTAGCTAAGGAAGACCAATTGAAGGCGGTAGGATTTGATCAGGTAATTTTGGAGAAGGATGGTGTCTTGCAAACACAAGAACAGTTCGATAAGGTTTTAGATCTTGTTGGTTCCAGCGCTATTCTCGATACTTTTGCACGGACAGCAGAAGGCGGGATGATCTGTTCTTGTGGTCTTCTGGGTGGTCAGTGGACTGTTCCAGACTTTGATCCGATTGAGATGCTCTCTTGCAATCTCTACTTGACGACTTTTGCTTCTGGCAATGTGTCTCCAGACAAGCTTCAGGCTTTGGTAGATTTTGTCGAGCAGTATCATGTGGATGTACGGCCTGAAAAGGTTTATCGGATTGACCAAATTCAGGAAGCGCATGCTTATCTGGAAGGAAGCCATTCTTTCGGCAAAGTGATCGTGAAAAATGAGGATGATTTATGATTGAATACAAACACGTAGCCTTGCGCTACACAGATAAAAATATTTTAAAAGATGTCAATCTCCATATTGAAGATGGTGAATTTATGGTGCTCGTAGGACCCTCAGGATCTGGAAAAACCACCATGATCAAGATGATCAATCGGCTACTTGAGCCGACTGACGGCAATATCTACATGGATGAAAAACGCATCAAGGACTATGATGAACGGGAGTTACGTCTCAGTACCGGCTATGTGCTTCAAGCCATTGCCCTCTTTCCTAATTTGACAGTTGCGGAAAATATTGCCCTCATTCCTGAAATGAAGGGCTGGACTAAGGAGCAAATTGCCTCTAAAACCGATGAACTCTTGGACAAGGTTGGTCTGCCTGCTGCAGAGTATGCAAAGCGCAAGCCAAGTGAGTTATCTGGTGGGGAGCAACAACGGATTGGGATTGTGCGTGCCATCATTGGGAAACCAAAGATTCTATTGATGGACGAACCGTTTTCAGCCTTGGATGCTATTTCTCGCAAGCAGTTGCAGAGTCTCATAAAAGACTTGCATAAAGAATTCGGCATGACGACAATCTTCGTTACCCACGATACAGACGAGGCCTTGAAATTAGCCGACCGGATTGCAGTTTTGCAAGATGGAGAAATTCGTCAGGTCGCAGAACCTGAAACAATTTTACAAGCACCTGCGACAGACTTTGTAGCAAACTTGTTTGGAGGTAGCCCTCATGTCTAATTTAATTTCAACCTTTCAAGAACGCTTTGGGGACTGGCTTACAGCCCTCGGACAACACTTACAATTGTCTCTTTTGACCTTAATTATTGCTATTTTCATCTCAATTCCTTTGGCTATTTATCTTAGTACGCGCGATCGTGCGAGTAACTGGGTCTTGCAGATTGCTGGGATCTTTCAAACCATCCCTTCTATGGCCCTTCTGGGACTCTTTATCCCTATTATGGGGATTGGGACCTTGCCTGCTTTGACGGCACTCGTTATTTATGCCATTTTCCCCATCCTTCAAAATACTATTACAGGATTGCGTGGGATTGACCCCAGTTTAGAAGAAGCAGGGATTGCCTTTGGGATGACCAAATGGGAGCGCCTCAAGAAGTTTGAAATACCTCTTGCCATGCCTGTGGTGATGTCAGGTGTGCGAACTTCTGCAGTAATGATTATCGGGACAGCAACCTTGGCAGCACTTATCGGGGCTGGAGGACTTGGTTCCTTTATCCTTTTAGGGATTGACCGCAATAATGCCAGTTTGATTTTGATTGGTGCCCTATCTTCGGCACTCTTAGCCATCACCTTTAACCTTCTGCTCAAATGGATGGAAAAGGCCAAATTACGGACCATCTTTACAGTCTTTGCGGTCATGATTCTGGGATTGGGAGCTTCCTATGTGCCGAGTCTTATCCCCAAACCAGAAAAAGAAAACCTGGTCATTGCTGGGAAGTTAGGGCCTGAACCGGAAATTCTAGCTAATATGTATAAGATCTTGATCGAAGAAAACACGGACATGACAGTGACTGTTAAACCGAACTTTGGCAAGACCACTTTCCTCTATGAAGCTCTGAAAAAAGGGGATATTGATATCTATCCAGAATTTACAGGCACCGTGACGGAAAGTCTCCTCAAGCCGGCGCCACAAGTCAATCATGATCCAGAAGCAGTCTATCAAGCTGCCCGAGATGGTATTAAGCAACAAGACGACCTGGCCTTGCTCAAACCTATGGCATATGAAAATACCTATGCTGTTGCAGTGCCTAAGAAAATTGCTCAAGAGTATGGACTCAAGACCATTTCTGACTTGAAAAAGGTGGAAGGGCAGCTTAAGGCAGGCTTCACCCTAGAGTTTAATGACCGACAGGATGGGAACAAGGGCTTGCAGAAAGTCTATGGTCTTGATCTACAAGTCTCCACCATGGAGCCAGCCCTTCGTTATCAGGCTATCCAGTCCGGTGAGATCCAGATAACAGATGCTTACTCAACGGATGCGGAGCTTGCTCGCTATGACCTTGTGGTTCTAGAGGATGACAAACAACTCTTCCCACCTTATCAAGGGGCGCCCCTTATGAAAGAAGCTCTTCTTAAGAAACATCCAGAATTGGAAGGCATTCTAAACAAGTTAGCTGGTAAAATCACAGAGAAGCAAATGAGCCAGATGAACTACCAAGTGGGAGTAGAAGGTAAACCAGCTGCCCAAGTAGCGCATGACTTTTTGGTAAAAGAAGGAGTTATCAAGAAATAAAGAAAACTTTGTACAAAAAGTAACTTTTTAAAGTTGCTTTTTTTAGATATCATTTGTCTGTTTTCTATCCTATTTTCAGATATAATAAAGATAAAAAGTTAAGGAGTCGTCCATGCCAATTAGTCAATATACCATCCCACAATTTATCGTTGATGCTTTCACAGATACCGTTTTTAAAGGCAACCCGGCTGCTGTTTGTCTTTTGGATGAATGGTTATCGGATAATACCTTGCAGAATATCGCCAGAGAAAATAATCTCTCTGAGACAGCTTTTACGGTTAAAAATGATGATTACTATGAATTACGTTGGTTTACTCCGGGTGGAGAAATCGATTTGTGTGGTCATGCTACTTTGGCAACGGCCTTTGTTCTCTTTCAATTTAAAGAAAAAGAAGCTGAAAATCTTACCTTTGCAACACAAAGTGGCGAACTTGTGGTTACTAAGAAAGCTGAGTATTATGAGCTTAATTTCCCAGTATATTCTATGCAGCAAGTTCCAGTCACAAGTGAGATGGAAGAAGCAATCGGAGTGCGTCCGCTTGAAGCGTGGCTTGGAAGGGACCTAGTTTGTATCCTCCCTCATGAAAATGATGTCATTGCTGCGACTCCAGATTTCGATAAAGTTAAAGCTTTAGATGGACTACTTTTAAATATCACTGCTAGAGGGGAAAAATACGATACTGTTACACGAAGTTTTGCTCCAAAATTATCCATTGAGGAGGATCCAGTTTGTGGGTCAGGTCATTGTCATGTCATTCCTCTATGGGCTAATAAGTTAGGACAAGTAGAATTTAGAGCTTATCAAGCCTCTGAGCGAAGTGGGAACCTTAGTTGTCATATAGAAGGAAATCGGATTTACCTTGCAGGAAAAGCTGCCCTCTATAGTCGTGGCGAGATTTATGTAACAGACTAGATGTTGTCTTGTTAAAAAAAGAAGTATAAGCAATAACGATTAAAGTCATTATAAAAACAAAAGATGTCTAGCAGAAGCTAGGCATTTTCAATTACCGAACTTTTTCGCAGAATTTTCAGAAAAAACTTGACAATTTCGAGAATAAGCGTATGATATGAGTAAGAACTCGAAAATAGTATTTTTACTATATTAACTTATGTCGACTACGGTTAGTAAAGTGATAAGACCTAAGAGTTCAGTTGACTATACTATAGAGCGTTGCGTCCGAAAGTCTAAACAGACACGGCTCTTTAAAAACAAAAGGAGAAGATTATGAAAACAGAACCTATTCATCGTACCAGTATGTGGAAGTTTAAGTTAAGTGCTGCCACCATGACTTTGATTCCCGCTGCCGTGGGGATTAACTATGTTGCCAAAGCTTTGGCGGAGGGATTAAAGTTGCCCGTTTGGCTGGGGTCTTTGGGAACCTTTCTTGCCAGCATGTTGGCTGGGCCGGTTGCCGGTGCCATCAGTGGTTTCATCAACAACGTGGTCTATGGGCTGACCTTATCGCCAATTTCAACCGTGTATGCGATTACCAGCATCGGAATTGGGATTGCTGTTGGAGTTTTGCACGCCAATGGGTGGTTCTCGTCAGCGCGACGAGTATTTGTTTCTGCGATTATTATTGCCATCGTTTCAGCTGCCATTTCAACGCCACTCAACCTCATCTTTTGGAAGGGTCAGACCGGTGTCGTTTGGGGTGACTCATTGTTTGTGGTAATGTTAGCCAATCATGTACCAAGGTGGCTGGCCTCATTTACCGATGAGTTTGTCTTGGATATTTTGGATAAAGTCTGCGTGGCCTACCTGGCATTCTTCATCTATCGTCAGCTGCCGAAGCGTCTGGTGCACTTCTTTAGCGGTGATAAATGATGACTGATCAAACATTGATTTCTGGAGCGCCACGGGTCAAGTTCAAGTGGTACCAGGTGATCGATCCGATTACTAAGCTCTTGTTCATCTTGGACATGACGTTGTTGAGCTTTGCCAGTATGAATTTATTTCTTCAGGCCGGATTAATTCTTGTCGCAACACTGCTATTGTTATTTTCCAAATTGAGTTCTACCATCTTTAAGGCGCTGGGATTCAGCCTGTTTATGATTTGCACCATGCTGATCATCCAAGGGGTATTTTACAGTCGGAATCAAACTGTGCTGTTTTCTGTGCTTGGGGTGTCGTTCTACAAAGAAGGACTGATTTACGCCACCACTCTGGGTTGTCGAGTATTGGTGATTATTTTGACCAGTGGCTTTTTTATGGTGACCACGAGTATTTCAGAAAACGCGGCCTATTTGGAACTGTCCGGATTGTCTTATAAAACCGTCTACGTTCTGATGTCGGTGTGTTATATTTTGCCGGAAATGATGCGCAATATGCGGAAAATCCAGCAGGTACAAAAAGTTCGCGGAACCAATCCGCAAAAAACGTTGATTCAGAAATCAAAGTCAGTCCTGCCGGTTCTAATTCCATTGGTGATTAAGACCTTGGATCAATCGATGACGCGGTCGATTTCTCTCCAGCTGAGAGGTTTTGATAATCTCAACCGGACTGTCAGAACCTCCCAGCGCGTGTATCGCCTGTCGCGGACGCTGCACATTGGTCTGACTGGATTGGCAATTTTATTGATTGGGTGGAAGATATGGACGAAGATAAACGGATTGTAATTGAAAATTTGACCACCCGTTATCCGGGTACTGAGCAACCACAACTGCGTCAGATTAACGCGGAGGTTCATACCGGCCAGGTGGTTGGGATTATCGGGAATAGCCACTCCGGCAAATCGACTTTGTGCCGCGTGCTGGCAGGGGTCATTCCCAAAATGGTGTCTGCTGAGATTGAGGGCGACTGGCACATGTTTGGCCAGCGAGTGTCCGACAATTGGCCCGTTTATAATGCCATGAATGGAGTTGTATTGCAAAATCCAGCTGGCCAACTAAGCGGGTTGGCAGACACGGTTGCCGATGAAATCGCCTTTGACTTGATTAATCAGGGAATGGCTGAAGGACTGATTCAAAAACGGGTTGAAGAAGTTGCCACGCAAATGGGGCTGATTGAACAGCTGAATTTGCGTCCCGAGAGCCTTTCCGGTGGTCAGATCCAGCGGTTGGCAATTGCCACGGCGATTGTGGCTAACCCGGCTGTTTTGATTATGGATGATCCGACCAGTCAGATGGATCCCCTTGGCCGCCGACAATTTTTCCAATGGCTGGCCCAAGTCAAAGAGACGACTGTCTTCATTGTCACCAGTGAAATTGACGATTTGTGCGAAGTCGCCGACCTTGTGTGGGTGCTGCACGAGGGTCAAATGGTAGCCCAGGGCAGGCCGGGTGAGGTGTTTAATCATTTGGCAGCTGACTGGCAGATTCCAGCCCCGACAATCCAGCAACTTGCTCAAAAAATGGATTGGCACTTGGCTGATGGCCGGTATCCGGTGAATGACGCTGATCTGAAGGAGGTTCGTTATGTCCACAATTGAACTGAACGACCTGACGTTCACTTATCCGGAACGGTCCTTTAGCTTGGATGTTGAAGACAAACACTTCGCCGATCCGATGGTGGCGATTGTCGGCCAAAATGGTGCCGGCAAATCAACGCTCTTCAAATTGTTGACGGGCTTGCTGACACTACAAACCGGTGTGATTAAGATCGATGGAGAAAATTTTAATGATCTTAAACCAGTCGAAAAGTTACTGAAGGTTGGGATTACTTTTCAGAATCCTGACGATCAGCTTTTCAACCCGACCGTTCAACGAGAGGTGGAGTGGAGTGTCGCGCAGGTCATGGATGACCACGACACGATTACGAGGCGGGCTTTAGCGGCTCTAAAAAGAGTTGGCTTGGATGATAAAACAGCTGAAAGTCCATATGACCTGTCATTGTCGGAACGCAAGCTGTTGAGCGTTGCCACAGTTTTGGCAGTGGATCCGGCGATTTATTTATTTGATGAGCCGATGATGTCGCTTGATTGGGAAAGCCGGCGCAAGTTGACCGCAATTTTCCATCAGTTGGCTGATTCGGGCCACCAAGTTGTGACCATCACCCATGACATGGATTGGGTCGCCGCCGAGTTTGAGTCGGTGTATGTTATGGAACACGGGAAGTTTGGCTTCGCCGGCAGTCCACGGGAATTGTTCAGCGATCACGAACTTGTCCAGCGAGTGGGATTACTACCACCGCGGATTATGGACATAGCGGAGTCGCTGGGTGATTCACAGACATATTTATCGGTTAATGATTATTGCCAGAAAAATCGAGATGTATAGAAAAAGTCACCTCTGCGGGTTTTCCAGGTTGAAGGATTAACTTCAGCTTCTGGCAAGAACTCACATGGGTGACTTTTGTGTTTAATAACGTTTCATGATAATCGGGTGCTTCCTCAGATCGCTCGGTTTGATTTTATCAATTAATAAGAGGATCCAGTAGGGTCCTCTTTTTAGGTTTACTTCTCTTATGTAGAAGCTAATGACAATGATTATCACATTTAGTGTACATTTACCTAAATCCTTAAAGAGACCTATATTGGAACTCTAGGCCTTTTTGTATTGTATTTATAGAAGTGAGCATCACATGTTATTGGAATAGAAATAGCCTAACATATAACAAAATAGTAATAAGCATGGCAATGACAAAACGAATTAGGTGGTGTGATTTGTTGAATTTTTTTTTATTTTTACCATTCATGACAGCGCCGAAGCAAATCATAGAGCTACCCAATATCCAGGTGTAAATTGCCCAGGTGTGACTAATCATTACAATGAGTAGGGCTAAGATACCAACTATGGCCCCAGCTATAATAAATCCAGTTCCTAAGCTTTTTTTGCCATTTAAAATAGCTGATACCGCTGCAATAAGATGAATAAGGACAAAAGCAAGCGCTAAGAAGACTGTAATAATGTTAAAAATGAAATAAAGCTGCATATTTGTTTTCTTTCTAGGATAAATAAAGTAAATGCCCGTGATAGTGTTAAGATCTTTACTTACCTTAGTTTGAGATTCTTCTTATGAAGAACCATAAATGAAACTATAAGATTTACAAGGATAAGTGATAAGGTAATGAAAGAGTACCAATAAAGATTGATGGGTACGTTATTTTTGAGACAGAATAGAGAAAATAAACTCGTAAAAATGCCCGTTAACAATCCAGGCACATATTTTCGAAGGAAAATTGTCTGAATCAGATGTCCGAAAATATGGTAGATATAAGCAATTACAATGGTTGTGTAAATGGTATAGTTGTTAAATTGGTAACTAAGATAAAGTGTTATCAGTAGAAGTAGAAGTTGCTCCATGACTATGGAATTGAAAGTTAAAGGAGTGTAATAAGAAAGGAATCGAATATCTGGAAACTGTGCTGATAGTTTTTTGACAAAGGATGGCATCCATATGATTTCCTCAAGTTCGTGAAGCATGAATAAGGCTGGAAAGAGAAAATAAAATTGAGTGAGGGTCATTAAAAAACTTCTTTCTAGTTTGAACCAACTTTCAGTATCTCCAAATAAAACTGGACAACTTCCTGCTCGCTATAGGACTTACCTTTTTTCAGCCACCAACTGAGGGTTTCGATAAAGTGGCTGACGACCAGGTGCTTGAGATAGGAGTGAGGAATGTTGGGGTAGGATTGGATTAGTTGCTCAGAGACCATCGGGTAGACATCATGCTCCAGTTCTTTTCGCAGCTGACGTATGAAATAATCGTTTTTAGATAGCAGGAGACTGGTTACATGGTCTTGATTTTTCTTGAAATGCTGAAAGATATGGGCCAGGTAGTCTTGAGGAGAGAGGTGTTGAGCACGCTCAAATAAATGGTGAAAGAGTTTTTGACAGAGTTCATCCAATAATAATTCCTTACTCTCGTAATGACTATAGAAGGTCGATCGCCCGACATCAGCAAGGTCAATAATCTCCTGAACGGTGATGGCTTCGTAGTCTTTCTGGTTGAGTAACTGTAAAAAAGCACTATAGATAGCTTTTCGAGTCTTAGTAATGCGACGATCTTGAGCTGGCATATGGACAATTTGAACAAACTGTTCAATAACGTACACAGAGAACGGTTTGCTTCTATCCTTTCTGTTGATAGTATTGGATAATAGATAAAAAGGAGAAGAGATTATGGTCTCATTCTTCTGAATATCAATTGGAGTAAATGAATGACGCAATAGCTGATTGGACTCTTCTTTCACTATTTGGCTCAGAAGAGCGCCTAATCAGCCTTGCGGGGTGGGAATACGAATAAATTTTTATAAAAATTTATTCTGTTCCACTCCCATTATAACAAAGGAAACAAGATTATGAAGACAAAATATGCAGTTTGGCTGGCTTTTTTCTTAAATCTAAGCTTTGCCATTGTTGAGTTTATAGCAGGAGGGATTTTTGGTTCCAGTGCAGTTCTCGCTGATTCGGTTCATGACTTTGGGGATGCGGTTGCTATTGGTATCTCGGCTTTCCTAGAGAGCATTTCCAATCGGAAAGAAGACAGCCATTACACCTTGGGCTACAAGCGTTTTAGCCTTTTAGGGGCTATGGTGACCGCTGTGATCCTGATGACAGGGTCTGGTATGGTGATTTTGGAAAATATGGTCAAACTCTTTCACCCACAACCTGTCAATGAAGAAGGGCTTCTCTGGCTTGGAATCATTGCCGTCAGTGTAAATGTCTTAGCAAGTCTGGTCATTCGTAAGGGACAAACCAAGAAT
Source organism: Streptococcus raffinosi (assembly GCF_030284685.1). NCBI lineage: Bacteria > Bacillati > Bacillota > Bacilli > Lactobacillales > Streptococcaceae > Streptococcus > Streptococcus raffinosi. The sequence goes on along the minus strand of NZ_JASUZV010000003.1, from coordinate 188,560 downwards.
GAATCCATTCTCAGCCTGCACTTTTTGGAAGACATCCTAGGTTGGGTCGCCGTCATCCTGATGGCCATTGTTCTCCGATATACTGACTGGTATATCCTGGATCCGCTCCTGTCCCTTGCTATTTCCTTCTTTATTCTATCAAAAGCCATTCCACGTTTTTGGTCTACGCTCAGGATTTTCCTGGATGCTGTGCCGGAAGGAGTGAACATCCAGAAGATCAAGACGGATCTGGCAGAGTTGGACCATGTCGCTAGTATTAACCAGCTTAATCTTTGGACCATGGACGGTTTGGAGAAAAATGCCATCGTCCATGTATGTCTGGAGCATGTCAAGCATATGGAGGTCTGTAAAGAGTCTATCCGCACCTTGCTCAAAGAGAGGGGCTTTCAAAATGTCACTATTGAAGTGGATGAAGACCTAGCAACTCACCGTGCTCACAAGCGAAATATCGAAGAGCTGGAGGCAGAAAGTGAGCACGAACACCATCATTAAGGTTTGTTTTTAAACTCTTAGAGGCTTCTCTAGGAGTTTTTTTGACACTAAACTCTCTAAATTATGCCTTTTCATGCTAAAATAGAACAAACGTGGAACAAGGAGTAATTATGAGTAAGAGAGCTGTGTTGATGATGACCTTTGGGTCACCAGAAGAGATTACCTATGAAGGAGTAGCGGAGTTTTTCACGAATATCCGGCGTGGTGTTCGTCCTAAACCACATGAAATTCAGACTTTATATGACAATTACGTCCGAATTGGTGGAACTCCACTTCAAAGGATAACTAGACAAGAAGTGGATTTGGTTGCTTCTGCTCTTGGAGAACGAGCGTCGGTCTACTTTGCTAATAAATTTTCCCGCCCTTTTATCACTGATGTAATCAAAGAGATGGAGAATGACGGAATTGAAGAATGTTTGTGCTTGATTTTAGAGCCTCATTATTCTTACTATTCTGTCATGGGATATGAAAAATTTTTAGAAAGTGAGCAGATTAGGTTCCAAATTATCAAGGATTGGTACCAAGAACCGTCACTTCTCCACTATTGGGCAGATGAGATTCGAAATATTTTAAATCAAATTGGAGATGACAGCTATAAGGTGATTTTTTCAGCTCACAGTGTACCAGTTTTGGCCCTTGATTTTGGCGATCCTTATATCGATCAGATTTATGACAATACTCGCTTGATTGTGGAAATTTTAGGCTTTGAAGAAGACCAGTATACCAATACATGGCAGAGTGAAAGTGATATTGGTATTCCTTGGATTAAGCCTGATGTCTTAGAATACCTTCGTGATGAGAAGAAACACCCTGCCCACTATATTTTTGTCCCGATAGCTTTTATTAGTGAGCATATTGAGGTTCTTTTTGATAATGATGTGGAGTGTAAGGAGCTTTGTCAAGAGCTTGGTGTGGTCTATCACCGTCCTCCTATGCCAAATAGCGATTCTCGTTTGATTAAAGCACTTCTTTCAACTATTCAGTCTCATATAGACGGTGACTATCGTTACTATCAACCTCAACTAGAGACTTTTGATGAGTTGGAAGCCCCTTCAAACACAGGAGAGATTTTAGAAGAGGAAGAAGATATTCAGATGCCTGATTTCGTCAAAAAATTGATTGCTAAAAAAGGTCGAGAGAATGTCAAGATGCCATATCTAGTTAAGAAAATGCTTGAAAAGAAGTATGGAAAAAAATATGATTAAGTAACTAAATATGACCGTAATAGGGAGTGTTTGATGTGAGCGATTTCTTGTTAAAAAGTATATACTATCAGAAACGAAAGAATAGAGGTTATTAAATGAAATCAGCAGTTTATACAAAAGCTGGGCAGGTTGGCATTGAGGAAATCAAACGTCCAAGCATTCAAGAGGCAGATGATGCCATTATCAAGATAGTACGTACTTGTGTTTGTGGCTCTGATCTTTGGAGTTACCGCAATCCAGAAATCGAAGAGGGACATAGAAATAGCGGTCATGAGGCTATCGGAATTGTCCAAGAAGTGGGCGAGGAAGTTACTACAGTAAAACCAGGTGACTTTGTCATTGCCCCTTTCACACACGGTTGTGGTCAGTGTGATGCTTGTCGTGCTGGTTTTGACGGTTCTTGTGATAACCACCCGAGCAATAACTGGTCTGGTGGCGTTCAGGCTGAGTATATCCGTTTCCACTTTGCTAACTGGGCCCTTGTCAAAATTCCTGGGCAACCATCTGATTATACCGAAGCCATGCTTAAATCCTTCTTGACGCTGGCAGATGTTATGCCGACAGGTTACCATGCGGCACGTGTGGCTAATGTGCAAAAGGGTGACAAGGTGGTTGTTATCGGAGATGGGGCTGTTGGTCAATGTGCTGTCATCGCAGCTAAGATGCGTGGTGCTTCACAAATTGTCCTTATGAGTCGTCACGAAGATCGTCAAATAATGGCTTTGGAGTCAGGTGCGACTGCAGTTGTTGCTGAACGTGGCGAAAAAGGCATTGCCAAAGTCCGTGAAATCCTCGGGGGAGGAGCAGATGCAGCTCTTGAGTGTGTCGGTACAGAAGCAGCGGTAGATCAAGCCCTTGGAGTCCTTCACAATGGTGGTCGCATGGGATTTGTTGGTGTTCCGCACTATGAAAACCGTGCCATTGGGTCAACCTTTGGACAAAATATCTCAGTTGCAGGTGGAGCTGCCTCTGTTACTACCTACGACAAACAGCTCTTACTCAAGGCTGTATTGGATGGAGACATCAATCCAGGCCGAGTCTTTACGACAAGTTATAAATTGGAAAATATTAATCAGGCCTATAAAGATATGGATGAACGCAAGACCATCAAGGCTATGATTGTGATAGAGTAACGAAAAGTCTAGTAGAATTGTTTCTACTAGACTTTTAACTTGGTGTACATAAAATTTTTTAAAATCCCCAATTTGTAAATTAGGCTAGACAGAAAAAGCCATCTATGTTAGGCTCAGATAAACACCATATTTGTCTGAAAAAAACTAACATAAATGACCTATACTCATCTTACCACAAACGAGCTCGTAATGATGGAGGCTTACTATCAAGAAAACACAAAAGTTTCAGATATTGTGACTTCACTTGGCAGATCAAAACAGACAATCTACAATGTCATCAACTATCTGAAAGAGGGGCACTCTGCATATGATTACTATAACCGTTATAAAGTCAATAAGAAACGTTGTGGTCGGAATAAAACAAGTCTTACGCAATCAGAAAAAGATTTTATCCAAACTCATTTAGAACAAAATTGGAGTCTTGATGTTATTAAAGGAACTTATCCAGATAGGGTTTCTTGTTCTATGAGAACTCTCTAACGACTAGCAGACCGTGGTATTATAAAGAAAGAGGATTTCCCTTGGAAAGGCTAAAGAAAACCAAATGGTCATAGCGAAAAACGAGGAAAACAAGCGTTTCGTAGCGATTTGCGTGAGAGAGCAGACAGTTATCCCGATTTTAAGACGGAATTCGGTCATCAAGAAGGAGATACAATTGTGGGAGAAAAGAACAAAAGTGCAGTCATTACCTTAGTAGAACGCTGCTCAAAAGCCATCATCACACTGAAAACCAATGGACGGAAAGAAAGTGATATTGAGGCTTCCATTAATCAATGGTTGTCTCAAGTCCCCAGCCACCTCTTTAAGTCGACCACTTTTGATTGCAGGAAAGAATTTTCTAATTGGAAATCTATTTCGAATGCGCATGACATTGATATTTTCTTTGCGGACCCAGGATGTCCTGGGCAACGAGGTCTCAATGAACATTCTAATGGCTTATTAAGACGAAATGGACTACCTAAACAAATGGATTTTACGAATATTTCTCAAAATTATTTATCAGCTATAGCTGATAAAAGCAATAGAATTCCTAGGAAGTCTTTGAATTATCAAACACCATACCAAGTTTTTCTGAGTTACATAAAAAGTCTAACTTAATTTGACAATTTAGGGAGATAAAAATAGGGAGTGAAAAGCCCAACCAGACAAATCTTCAAAGGAAGATTTTTTTTTTTTTAAAACTTTTGGTTGACAAATGTAAATCTTAGGTGTAAAATAACATCATAAGATTTACAAATGTAGATTTAGAAAGGAGAGGTCATGCAAATTTCCAATGCAGAGTGGCGCATCATGAAGATTATCTGGATGGAAGGCAAGCAGACCAGCACGGATTTGATCGCCGCCTTGTCCGAGCGCTTTGACTGGTCGAAGTCAACCATCAAGACCCTCTTGACCCGCTTGGTGGAGAAAGGCTGTCTGACCAGAGAAAAATCAGGCAAAGTCTTTGTCTACTCGGCTTTGTTGAAGCAGGACCAGAGTTTAGACTTGGTGGTTGAGGAGGTGAAAGACAAGGTTTGCTCAAAAAGAATTGTCCAGGTGCTTGATAACTTGATTCAGGCGAGTGACTTTACGCTTGCAGATCTTAATCAGCTGCAGCAGGTCCTGGAAGAAAAGAAAGCAGAGGCTGTCGAAACAGTCCCTTGCAATTGTATGTAATAGAAAGAAGGAAATTCCATGTTTGGATTGTTAATTAGTATTGTTTGTTTACTTGGGGTTGCTTTTATTGCTTGGTGGTTCTTTGCAGAGCATGAAAAGGTAAGCGGCCAAGCTCGTCAGAAATCAGGTTATCAAGAAATTGAAGTCGAAGTCATGGGGGGCTATTCGCCTGAAACCATTGTCCTGAAAAAGAATGTTCCAGCCCGGATCATCTTTAATCGCAAGGATCCATCTTCATGTCTGGCTCAAGTGATCTTTCCAGATTTTGGCGTTCATGAAGATTTGCCTTTAGGTGAAAAACATGTCATTGAAATTACGCCAGAAAAAGCGGGCGAATATGGGTTTTCATGTGGAATGAACATGATGCATGGTCAAATGATTGTGGAATAAAGGAGTAGGTATGGTAGAAAAACAAAAAGCAGTTGTGGAAAACGGAGTGCAAAAGATCCGTATTACAGCAGAAAAGGGCTATAGTCCCAAAGAATTTCAACTTCAAAAAGGGATCCCTGCTGAAATCACCTTCCATCGGGTCAATCCTTCCGGCTGTTACAAGGAAATTTTGTTTGAAGATCAGGGGATTTTAGAGCCTTTGGAAGTCGGTGTGGATAAGGTGATATCCTTTACCCCGACAGAAACAGGGGACTTTGAGTTTTCATGTGGAATGAAGATGCAAAAGGGTTCCTACACGGTTGTGGAAAAACGCCGTCGTGTCTTAAGTTTACTGGGTCGCTTTTGGATTACTAGTATCTTTACCCTTCCTTTATTGATCTTGATGATCGGGATGTGGGCAGGACTTGTATCTCATCCAGTCAATCGCTGGGGAAACTTTATAGCGACAACACCGATCATGTTGGTAGCAGGAGTACCTTTTATCAAGAGTGCCTGGGCCTCATTTAAGAAACACCATTCCAATATGGATACCTTGGTAGCTCTTGGAACCCTGGTAGCCTATGTCTATAGTGTATTTGCCCTTTTTACTGGTCTGCCAGTATACTTTGAGGCTGCAGGTTTTATCATCTTCTTTATCCTCTTAGGGCAAATCTTTGAAGAACGGATGCGTAACAATGCCTCCGAGGCTGTGGAAAAGTTGTTGGATTTGCAGGCAAAAACGGCTCAAGTTCTCCGTGATGGGAACTATGTCGAGGTGGCGGCGGAAGATATCCAAATTGGTGACTTGATTCGGGTCCGTCCTGGGGAAAAGATTGCGGTTGATGGGACGATTGTAGAAGGAAGTACGACCATTGATGAGTCCATGGTGACAGGTGAAAGCTTGCCTGTGGAAAAATCAGTTGGTGATGCAGTTATCGGCTCCACTATCAACAGCAATGGGACCATTCTCTTTAAGGCTGAAAAAGTTGGTAGTGAGACCCTCTTATCTCAAATTGTGGACTTTGTCAAAATGGCCCAATCCAGTCGTGCTCCTATTCAAGATTTGACGGATAAGATTTCAGGTATCTTTGTTCCAGTGGTGACGATTTTGGCCATTGCGACTTTCTGGGTTTGGTCCGTGCTTCTGGGCGCGTCGCTTCAAGAGGCCATGCTCTATGCAGTCTCTGTCCTCATTATTGCCTGTCCTTGTGCCCTTGGTTTGGCAACTCCAACAGCCCTGATGGTCGGAACCGGCCGTAGTGCCAAGATGGGAGTTCTGATTAAAAATGGAACAGTTCTTCAAGAAGTTCAAAAGATTCAAACCGTTGTGTTTGATAAGACAGGGACTATTACCGTCGGCCAACCACTTGTAACGGATGTGGTAGGAGATGAAGCGCGTGTCTTGACACTGGCTGCTAGTCTTGAAACTTTTTCAGAACATCCACTAGCCCAAGCGGTATTATCCCAAGCAGAAGAAAAAGGTTTGGTGTTATCCCCTGTGGAAAACTTCCAAGCGATTGAAGGAAAAGGGGTCCAAGGTCAGATCGACCAGCAGTTGGTGACCTTGGGAAATGGCAAACTTCATGACGGGACAGCGATGGATCCGGAGCTTGAAAAACGGATGGTAGACTTGCAAGAGCAGGCCAAAACAGTGATCAGTTTGTCTGTGGATGGGCAAGTGATTGGCTTGATTGCCATTCAAGATGCTCCAAAGGCCAGCTCAAAAGAAGCGATCAAAAAGCTCAAAGAACGGGGCTTGAAAACGGTCATGTTAACGGGGGATAATGAACGGGTGGCCCAAGCTATTGCTAAGCAAGTGGGAATTGACACCGTCATTGCTGATGTCCTTCCTCAAGAAAAAGCTAGCGCCATCCAAAAACTGCAAGAAGCTAGCAAGGTCGCCTTTGTTGGAGATGGCATCAATGATGCTCCTGCTCTTTCGATCGCAGATGTGGGAATCGCTATGGGATCTGGAACGGATATTGCAATCGAGTCCGGTGGCATTGTGCTCACGCAAAATGATTTGCTTGGCGTTGTGCGCGCCTTTGACATGAGTCAAAAGACATTCCGCAGGATCTTACTCAATCTCTTCTGGGCCTCTATCTACAATATCATTGGGCTTCCAATTGCTGCTGGAGTCTTTGTAGGACTGGGATTGACCCTCAATCCAGAACTAGCAGGTCTTGCTATGGCCCTTAGTTCTTTGTCTGTTTTGACTAGCTCGCTGCTTCTCAATGTTTCGAAAATTGATTAGACTCAATAAAAAAAATGGTACAGAATTCATTTAAGATTCTGTACCACTTTTTATATTTTCTTACAGCCACAAGAGAAGACGGGTTCATAGATTTTATAATAAAATATCCTATTATAAGATAGTTTGTGAAAATTTCTCAAATTCAGCATCTGTAATGTAATAGGGATTGAGCATCTCTGAGCAGATCCTTATACATGTGAATCTCTTTGTGTTAAATTAGTACTGTAATCGTTTTGTAAAACGTTTTCATGAGAATGGTCAGAATAAATTCATTTTCAAGACGAGCTTTAATCGCAAAGATGAAGTAGAAGCGCTGTGCTTCATTTTTCAGGATCAAATTAGAAATAAAGGAGAGTTAGAATGACTCAAGGGAAAATTACTGCATCTGCAGCAATGTTGAACGTATTGAAAACATGGGGTGTAGATACCATCTACGGAATCCCATCTGGAACACTTAGCTCATTGATGGACGCTTTGGCTGAAGACAAAGATATCCGTTTCTTGCAAGTTCGCCACGAAGAAACTGGTGCTCTTGCAGCAGTTATGCAAGCTAAATTTGGTGGCTCTATCGGGGTTGCAGTTGGTTCAGGTGTACCTGGTGCGACTCACTTGATCAATGGTGTTTATGATGCAGCGATGGACAACACTCCATTCCTTGCGATTCTTGGATCACGTCCAAATAACGAGCTGAACTTGGATGCCTTCCAAGAGCTCAACCAAAACCCAATGTACAACGGTATCGCTGTATACAACAAACGTGTAGCTTACGCAGAACAATTGCCAAAAGTGATTGACGAAGCTTGCCGTGCTGCTGTTTCTAAAAAAGGTCCAGCCGTTGTTGAAATTCCAGTAAACTTTGGTTTCCAAGAAATCGACGAAAACTCATACTATGGATCAGGTTCTTACGAACGCCGCTTCATCGCTCCTGCTTTGAACGAAGTGGAAATCAACAAAGCTGTTGAAATCTTGAACAATGCGGAACGCCCAGTGATCTATGCTGGTTTCGGTGGAGTTGGTGCTGGTGATGTCATCATTGAATTGTCTCGTAAAATCAAAGCACCAATCGTCACAACTGGTAAAAACTTTGAAGCTTTCGAATGGAACTACGAAGGGTTGACAGGTTCTGCATACCGTGTTGGTTGGAAACCAGCTAACGAAGTGGTCTTTGAAGCAGACACAGTTCTTTTCCTTGGTTCAAACTTCCCATTTGCTGAAGTTTACGAAGCCTTCAAGAATACTGAAAAATTCATCCAAGTGGATATTGACCCTTACAAACTTGGTAAACGTCACGCTCTTGACGCTTCTATCCTTGGTGACGCAGGTCAAGCAGCTAAAGCAATCCTTGACAAAGTGAACCCAGTTGAATCTACTCCATGGTGGCGTGCTAACGTGAAGAACAACCAAAACTGGCGTGATTACATGAACAAACTCGAAGGTAAAACTGAGGGTGAATTGCAATTGTATCAAGTTTACAATGCAATCAATAAATACGCTGACGAAAATGCAATCTACTCAATTGACGTCGGTGACACTACTCAAACATCTACTCGTCACCTTCACATGACTCCTAAGAACATGTGGCGTACATCTCCACTCTTTGCGACAATGGGTATTGCCCTTCCTGGTGGTATCGCTGCTAAGAAAGACAATCCAGATCGCCAAGTATGGAACATCATGGGTGATGGAGCCTTCAACATGTGCTACCCAGACGTGATTACAAACGTTCAATACGACCTTCCAGTTATCAACGTTGTCTTCTCAAATGGTAAATATGCCTTCATCAAGGACAAATACGAAGACACAAACAAACACTTGTTTGGTTGTGACTTCACAAATGCTGACTATGCAAAAATCGCTGAAGCTCAAGGTGCAGTTGGATTTACAGTAGACCGTATCGAAGATATCGATGCTGTTGTTGCTGAAGCTGTTAAATTGAACAAAGAAGGTAAGACAGTTGTGATCGATGCCCGCATCACTCAACACCGTCCACTTCCAGTAGAAGTGCTTGAGTTGGATCCAAAACAACACTCAGAAGAAGCCATCAAAGCCTTCAAGGAAAAATACGAAGCGGAAGAACTCGTACCATTCCGCCTCTTCTTGGAAGAAGAAGGGTTGCAATCACGCGCAATCAAATAATTCCTCTCGTCGAAAATCAAAGATAAATTTGTAGACTTCTTTATTAGGTTACTGCCGACGATTTCATCATTGAAACCTTAATTTTCAATGATGGAATCAAGTGCGGAGCCTAGAAAAAGTCCCAAAGGATTCTTCGTAGTTTGATGAGCAAGGATTTGCCATCAAACTTGGTTCCGCCTTGTTTATTCTTTGATTTTCTTAGAGAGAAAAGTGAAAAGATCGGAGTAATCCGGTCTTTTTGATTAAAGACAAAATCTTCTTTGAACTTTCCTTAGGTGATGACTAAGGTTGGTTGGACTGAGAAAAGTAGGGAGAGAACCAATCCAATTTCATCTGACATTTCTTTCAAAGAATGTTAAAATAAAGATAGGATAATGTAATCGTTTACATCAACTTAGTAATGTTCTTCATATTTTCAGAAAATAGATTTTACCAATTGCTAGTCTTTCGTTTATTTGCTTTAGATTATAGGAGGTAGAGCTATGAAAAAGAAAATCAATCATTGTTTACTTTCGTTTCTCATACTAATTTTAGCCTTGTTTTTGACTGGATTCAGAAAAATGAAGACTAGTGATTACAACAAGGTCAGAGGGGTTATTGTCGAAAACTGTAATAAAGTAGGTCTGCATGGTAAGGTTACTATTACTAAATTGTACTGGACAGCCTTAGAAATACCAACTTACCACGTGACTTATACCTATTCTGAGAAAACTTACGATGACCAGAAAGTAGTATTAGAGCAGAATACGGCTATTCATGAAGAAGGGTCAAGTGACTCTTATGGCAATGTTCCAGAATATAAAGAATCGTTTTTGAAGCAGAAATCTATCCAAAAGGTTGAGAAGAAAATTGAAAAACAATTGAAGAAACAAAAACTCGGTCTTCCTATTAGTTCATTTAGTTTTCTATCTAACTTCAGTCATGATGAAAAGGAGAAAAATCTGTATACCTTAGCGTCAGACAATCTCAAGGAAGGTAAGAAAGACTTTGCAGGTTACTATCAAATTCCCTACCAAACCTTGATTGATAAAGAGTTGATTGAGATGGTCATTTATATCGATGAAAAGACAACGGTCAAAACACAAGATATGAAAGAAGCTGCCAAAAAGTTGGATGCCAGTGATCTTCCAAATGGTGAATATAGTTTTTATCAATCTAATTTTGAAGATGGACCAAATAATTCAGTCGATTACAATTTTAAAGTAAAGGATGGGAAAGTCGTTTTTTATGAGGATGAGAATCTAGTAATAGAAGATGAAGTTCAAAAATGAGGGGTTGAAGAAATAACTATGTTGAGGAATTAGAAGTTACTCTGAATTTTTAGAATAGTTCTTTAATTAAGGTAATTATGTTATAGTCAATGTGTATAAAATTATTTTATCTATCGAGGAGTTAAATTAAAATGGTTAAATGTTATGAGAATCCTTTAAAGGTTGAATCGGTCACTCAATTTTTAGATTATATTATTAAAGGAATAGAGAAAAATCGAAATAAGTGTAATTTCTATTATAGAGGTGAAAATCAATTTTTCCCTCTTCGCTTACCAAATTTTTTTACCCATGAGAATAGTGAAAAATTAACAAGAGAAGGCTCAGAATTTTATTATAGATCCTTAATTAATGAACTGGGGAGAGTTGACTATGGTGATAGCTTCTCACTTTTTCAGTTAATGTCTGAATTGCAACACTATGAAGCTAAAACTAGAATGCTAGATATCTCTTCGAATCCATTAGTCGCTTTGTATTTTGCTACCGAGGAAAATAAGAATTGGCAAAATAGAGGAGATAATAAATTAATGAATGGCCAGGTTTATATCTTCTTTGAGAAAACAAATCAGGAAAAATTTGATACTGGACATACTGTGGCAATTAAAAGTGCCTTAAATTTTATTTCTCAAGATAAAATTGATGCTTTTTTAATTATTATGAACGAGTTAGTTTCACAAATAGGTGACAGAGACTACTCTACTTTATATAAAAACGGTAGAAGTAACTTTTATTTGTATGAAAGTATTGATGAAATATTAGATGATGCAGAAGACTGTGAAGACTTTTTGGTAGAATATGATAACAGAGAAGAGTTGTTCTTTTTTAACACACCACTTACTTCAATTTTACAAGAAGAAGATTATACAGCATTTTGTTGTGAAATTGAATATAAGGAGCCAACGACAGTTTTGAGAAATACACTTAAACAAATTCTTGAAGAATTTTTAGAGCTAGTTAATCAAAGGGCGAAATTAAGCGAAAAATTAAGATACCCTATCAAGATATATTTGGATTTAATAAATTCGCATATTATACTTTCATCTAAAAGAACAGATAGATTAAGACAACAACAAGGAGCATTTATATATCCGTGTTTTAGTCAAGCAAATAAAGATATTGAATTTGAAAGAATTAAGAAAATTATTCATAATTCAATTGTTAGTAAAGCTACTACTTTAGAAATTAATGGAGAAGAATATACACATATTATAATTCCAAATGAAAAGAAGAAGGATATTCAGAAAGAATTATCTTTAATTGGAATAGATGAAGGATTTATTTATCCAGATATTAAACATCGTTCAAGTGCTTTATTAAACAGATAAGTAATACTATCACTATTTTATATTCAATTTAAGGATATCTGTATTATTTATTCGACGCCAGTGGTTTAAAGGAGATGCAGGAGTTAGATGTTTTTGTATCTCATAATCCCTCTAATTATCGTGAAATGTATCATATAATATTCTTTATCCTCACAATCAAGAACTTGCTCGGCTAGGTCGTACTTGTCTAAATAATGAGCGTAAAAGGTTCCCTTGCTGATGAGACATTCTTTGATAATGAGGCTAGTGTAGTGGTTAGCTTTTCAAAAGGCATTGTTTCTAGTAGTTTTAAAAAAGTTGTCTCAATTCGTTGCTTGGTTTTGACGACACGAGCATCGGTTTTCTTATCTTTCATAGAACTAGTCTAGTACACCTTCAGGACTTGTTTTTAATTAGAAATGAAAATATCAAAGAATAGGTGGCTTGTGGAAATAGGGTTAAGCCGAAAGAACTTAATGAAAAATTTATTCTACATGTTATTATTAGCGATAAAAAAAGCATGATTGTATAGTCATGCTCTTTTCATTATCAATTTTTATTTCAAAATATCCCAGAGTTCTTGGGTATTATGAGCAACTAAATCAGGATTTTCTGCCAAGAGGGTATCGTTTGTCCCGAATCCCCAAGTAACAGCCAAGGTCTTGATACCAACTGTTTTTCCGCCAATCATGTCATACTTGGTGTCACCAACAATGACAGAACTGTCCTTAGGTGACTGATTTTCAGTAATCGCCCGTTGTAAGACATCAGCCTTGTGTAAAGCAGCAGGCGTAGACCCATAAATGCCATCAAAATAGGCAGTAAGGCCCAGATGTTGGCACATCTTTTGGGCAACAGGCTCATTTTTTGAAGTAGTGATGTAAATTTTCTTATTAGGATTCTGCTTCAGTTCCTGAAGAACCTCCTTAATGCCATCGTAGAGATGGGCTTCAAATTGCCCTTTGGTCTCATAATACTCTCGATAAATTTTGACAGCTTGGGCAGCATCTTCTTCACTAATTTCTTCTTTAAACGTCACTTCTAGAGGTGGTCCCATAAAGGTGCGAATTTTTTTATCACTAGGAACAGGAAGGCCTAGTCTTTCAAAGGTTTGAACAAAACCATTGTGGATGCCCTCAGAACTATCAACGAGGGTCCCATCAAGGTCGAAAAAAATATGGGTAATTGTCATAAGATTCTCCAATACAGTATCTTTTGGTTTATTGTATAGCGATAAGACAGGAATAGTCGTTTTGGTTTTTGTCATTCTAATGTTGACATGACTTTTTTGCGTGTAATGGTGCGTTCTTGCTTGTTGCCAAGTGCCTTGATACGGGCCTCAAGTAAAATATGGCGTTCTTGAGGATTTCGTGTATAAATCAAGTCATATTTGCCGAGGCTTTTTTGCACGTGTTCGAGAAAGCTAGTCGCATCACTTTTACGTTTTTCAAACATGCTAGGTACAGCAAAATATTCGGTCTGGTCTAATACCTTGTGACTAGCTTTTAAGATATAACGTTGATTTTCAATCGGGGCGAAAAATTCAGTTATGGCTTGAGCGAAGATTTCTTTTTCTTTCATAGAAGCACCCTTGAGATAAATGGCGTTATATAAGGCTTGTTTACTATCTCTGACTACTCTAGGAGCAGATTCTTTAGTTTCAATCTGACCTGCATCTAGCAGGGCTTGATGAATAGCTTTTCCAAATATTTCCAAACGTTTATAGGGGCTTTTATAAATGGCATATCTTCCCCAAACGATAGCTAGTGCAATAATGGAGAGCAAAAGAATCGTAAGATTAAAATTTGACAGTGTCCCACCAATCAGATATTTGCCAAAGTCAAAGATAGCATAGGTGACCACGAATGCTTGAAAAAAGCAGGATAGCTTTCTTCCAATCGTTAAGGTACGCCATTGGTAAAAAGTGTTTGTCAACGTCAACCTTATTAGTCACCTCAATGTCCTCATAAAGGGGCAGGGCTTGTTGCCAACGGTCTTTTAGTTCCTGTCGATTCTGAGATTGCGGTACGGTGTTTTGATTGTGTTTATCCAAGCTTTTCTGGTTGAATTTGAGATTATTAAGCTCCAGTCGCTCCATGCCAGACTCAATCGTCTGCTCATGATAATGAAGGCCTAGAAATTGCTTCATGCGACGATTTAACAAGTCTAAGTCGGGACTTAGCTCATATAATTGAAGCTCGTTAATCTCAGCGTATTTTTCCTCAATATTTTGAGTTTCATACCAGTGTCTTGATGAAAAATTAATGGAAATCAAATGCCAGATATTACTGGTTTTTTCAGGATTGTCAGGCCAGATTCGGATGGCACGTCCACGCATCTGATTGCTTAGCATGAAACTACCAACAAAACTAGCTAATATGAGGGAATTCACACAAGGAGCATCCCAGCCCTCACCTAGGAGAGATTTGGTTCCAATAATCACCTGAATATCTCCCTCTTGGAAAAGTTGGGTAAGGGCAGTCACTAGGTCATGGTGAGAACCAGAAACACTGACCTTTAGGTATTGATCTTGTCTTAACTGTCCAACAACCTCATACGACAAACGAGAACTAGGAATAAGTTTTTCTAAAGGTTCTTTGGCAGCAGTCGGGATAATCACCAAACTTCCTGTCAATACAGCCATGGGTACCGACCAAGACTGCTCAAGCATTTCTCTACGAATGGATTCGAAGTAGGAAAGGACACCAAGTTGTGTGAACTCTGCCTTATCATCACCTAAATGGCTTTGAAAATCTTTTCGAATAAAGTCTGTCAGCACCAACTGTCGAAGATCATTTCCCAAAGCTTGGTATTCCGCTTTAAAGATGTCTCTAGTAGCCTTTAGTTTACCTAGAGATTGATTAAGTAAAACATCTTGCTTTTTATTGCGAATGAGTTTAACTTGATTTCTTTCAATAAGGCCGTTGGCTTTTAAATCACTTTTGATTTGGTTCGAGGCTTCTTCAGTAAAAGTGAACCAATTTGGTACTTGAAAAATAATACCATTGAGCAAGGTTTCAAACCACCCAAGAGAAAAAGCAGGTAAGGCTTTTGCACCAAGTAGCTCTTGAAAATATTGCGGGAAAGGTAGACCCTTGGAACGTAAGAAAATCAATATAGCAGAAAGGTATTTGGGATTAGTCAATAAGTCGTCGTCAGTAATCTGACCTGTCAGTGCCAAGCTAGATTGAATGGTACTAGAGAAATTTTCATCCGCCGAGAGTCTATTTAAACAGTCGTGTTTCTGCTTTTCAAACTGATCTAGGTGTTTTTGTTCCTTCTTAGTCGGAAAGGCAAAGTAAACATAGTCTTGATGAGGGCAGAGTGTTCCTTCCTTAACCAGTTCAGGGACGGTGATTTCTTCGTCAATAACACCGCACATGCTGATGTAACGCTCCCAAAGGGCTGGCTCCCCTTCGTAGGGAGGTGTCGCAGTCAGGGAGACCATATTGAGGTTTGGAAATGACTTACGAAAGATCTCTAAACTCTTCCACCACTCATTTCGCAGATGGTGACACTCATCTAAACAGAGTGTCCCTAAAGCTAACGCCTTAAAGATCTTTTTAAGGTCAAAGCCTTTAAATTCATAATGTTCTTGGTCAGCAGTATCATCCGTGTCTTCAGAAAGGGCGTCTCCCTCAAGCTGATTCATAGCACTATGAAGTGCTTGGTAGGTTGCAACGGTTATAATTTTGGGCTGTTTCAAGTCCTGCGATATGAGTTGGTCTGCTTGACTAGAATCATTTAAAAATGCCTCTTTAATACGATCAACCCATTGCTGCCTGATGGTGACGGTCGGAACAAGAATTAAGCTAGGATTTCCAAAACGCCTTATAAATTCAATTCCCAAGGTCGTCTTACCTGATCCGGGTGCAGCTACTAAGTGAATCTTGCCATCCGACATGTAAGTATCACTCTTGTCAAGAATGCGCTTTTGATATTGTCGCCATTGTCCCTTAAATGAAAGTTCATGTAACATAATTTCCCTCCAGTGTTACTTATCATTATAACATAGTTCCATGACCTAACCTGCCCCTGTTAATACTTGCAAGGTCCTAAAACTCTTACTGTTGGATTATTTAATAGGACCGATTTAAATTCGCTTCTAAAACAAGCTATTAGCCATTGACATTAAAGAAATTTTAAGATAACGTTAAAGGTAACTGATAGTCCTGATTACATTTAAGGAGTTTAAATGAAAAAAACAAATTTTCTTTATTTAGTAGCCATTCTTGCTATTATTTCAGGCCTTTTTTTATACTATTTGCCGAGTATGAACCTTGTCAAAAGTGCTCATGATAGTAATACTAGTCATACCTTTAAAGCTAAGACTATTGTTCATGATTTTGGAACAACGGAGTTGAAAAAAGCGCCAAAACGTATTGTTATTCTTGACAACCTATACGGTGAAATCTTAGAACCGCTTGACCTCACACCAGTGGGTGCTACAACAGGGCAGGAAGGGAGTCAAGAGTTTTCCACTCTCTTTAAGAAACACTACAAGGATGCAGATGTGGTCTCTGTCGGCTGGCAAAAATCTCCTGACCTTGAAAAAATCAAGGAGCTCAAGCCAGATCTTATCCTTATGACAGTAGATCAAGAAGGTCTCTATGACAAGCTTTCAGAGATTGCCCCAACCGTTGGTTATCGCATAAACACAGATGAAAATTGGGATTACCACGAAACTTCGCTAAAGGTTGCCGAAATTTTTGACAAGCGTGATGAGATGAAAGATGCTCTTGATAGAATGGATGCCAAAGAAGCCGTTTTTGCTGAAAATGTTAAGGCTAAGTTTGGTGACCAAAAGCTCATGTATCTGCGCGTGACGGGCAATGACATTCGCTATTATGCTTATGGACATTTTGGTTATCTCTATGACACTTACAAGTTCAATCGTGCTCAAACCTTTAATCCAGAGGATATGTACCAAGTTATTGATATCGATAAACTTAAAGATCTTAATCCAGACCTCTTGATTGTTCAAGCGGATTCTCAGGAACTTCTTGATAACAAACTGAAGAATACATCTGTTTGGAGCAATCTAAAAGCTGTTCAAAATAACAATGTTATCTATGCAGATTATTCAACCTACATGCTGGGCTTTGGAATCGTCTCTCAGGAAGCTATTATGAATCAGATTTCAGACGAATGGGGACTAAAGTAACGTAAAAACGACCTCAATGGTCGTTTTTCTCTGTTTAAAAAGTCGTCTAGCTAACGAATAAGCGTCGAATATGTTTTTGTAAAGCAAAATAGAGTTGAATGGTCATGGGAATCCAAATTAAGGGCTCACATAAGATAACGCCAAGGTAACCCAAATATGGAATAACTAAGATGACAAAGAGAATTTTACCAAAAAGCTCAATGAAACTAGATGTCAAAGGCGTTAATTTTTTTCCTAGACCCTGCAGGCAATTCCTAAAAATGAAGAGCATCCCTAAAATGGGATAAAAGAGAGAGCTGATACGCAGATAGCGACTGGCATTTTCATTAATAATAGCCTCGTTTGAGCCAGAGATAAGTTCTGCCAGAAATGGACTAGCCATATAGAGGATTGCACAAGCTATTAGGGACCAAGTTATGGAGACGAGACAAGATTGTTTCAGCCCTGCTAGAATACGTTCAAACTGTTTGGCCCCGAAGTTTTGCGAGATAAAAGTCGTGACCCCAGCAGCAAGAGAGGTCAAAGGAAGAACAGCGAAAGACATGATGCGTCTTGCTGCCACCTGAGCACTAATGATAAGAGTACCAAAGCCGTTAATGGCATATTGCAAGGTGACCGTCCCAATTGATACAATGGAATTCATGAGTCCCATTGCCATACCCTGACCAAAAAGGTCTAGATAAAGACTTGAATCAAAAACAAAATCAGACTTGCTAGGAAGTAGAAAGCCCACCCGTTTCTTGATGTAGAATAGACAGAGGATAGCTGAAAGCCCTTGTGAGATAATCGTTGCCAAACCAGCAGACTGAACACCAAGATGGAGCTGGATGATAAAGAAGAGGTCTAAGAGAATATTGACAAAGGCTGAAAAAATCAGAAAATAAAGGGCAGCTAGACTATCACCAACAGCTCTTAAAAGCCCAGCGCAAAGATTATAGCCCATGGTAACGCCCACACCGGAAACAATCATGGAAATGTATTGATGGGATTGATTGATAATCGATTTAGGAGTTCCTAAAAAGCTCAATAAGGGGTAGAGACCAAAATGTCCTAGTAGCATAACTGAGATACTCAATCCAAGAGCAATAACAAATGTAGCCGCAACAGACTGACGAAGTTTGTTATCATTTTGTGCCCCATAGTAACGGGCAATTACAACACCCATACCATTTCCAACGCCAAGAGCAAAGCCGATAACCAAATCAAAAATAGCAGAAGAAGCTCCTACAGCAGCCAAGGCATCTGGACCTAGAAAACGACCCACAATCATGACATCGGCTGTATTGTAGAGTTGTTGGAAAATATTGGACACTAAGATAGGCAAGACAAAGATTAAAAGAGACCTCAAAATAGGGCCTCGCAACAAGTCAACAGACGAATTTTTCATAGACCTATTATAACAAGATAGCAAGTGTGAGACAATCTAAAAAAGCCATCTTAGGATGACTTTTTCATAGCCTTTAGGAAGCGACTGAGCTTTTGTGACATATGACTATAACCCGCCGCAATCATCGGAAGTTGTAAGTAAATATAAGGCAGGGTGTACTGACTCTTGGTCTCTGAAATCAGATGAAAGAGGATGCCTCCAAAGAGATAAAGGAAGGCATAAAGTCCTAGTGTTGCCCCATCTCCCATTCGTTTATAGGCAAAGGCATAATAGAACACACCGCCCAAGTAGAGCACTAAAAGGTAACCTTGCATATAGGTTACGAAAAAGAGATGTAGGGTTCCATCATGATAAATAGAAGTCGCAAAGCGATTCCACAAGGGTTGATACTTGTCTTTACTAGGCCCATTCCAGATGGATTGAAAACTCCCTTCAGTCCAGGAGCTGATAAATTTAGTGCTGAAGAACCAACTCGCTTCATCTGGATGTTCTAAGAAATATTGCACCCGTTTATCAAAGAGGTGATTTGCACTTTTCTCAATCTTATCAATATTTCCCTTTTTCTTGGTATAGATTTTTCTAACATAGCCGGTGTACCAGCCTGGCATACGTTTTGAGTCTGGCTCATCCTGCAAGCCCATGGCTAACCAAGCGATTTGAGGTGTTCCAGAAATTTTTTGATGGGTAGTTATTTCATAATAGCTAGTTGTCGCCTTATGCATAGTCATTGGAAAAGCGAAGAAGGCTAGTATCAACAGTAAATAAGTGTATCGTTTTTCTCTAAGTATCAACAGTATTAGAATACCAGTCAATGCAAGTATGAGAATAATATTATTACTTCGCACCCAGTAAGCCAAGGTTAGCATGATTACCGAAACTATAGCATTTCTAGCCTTACCATGCCTCAAATAGCGTAAGAAAAATAGAATAGCGAAACTTGAAAAGAACAAGCCATACATTAG
The DNA here is from genome assembly GCF_030284685.1 of Streptococcus raffinosi. Lineage (NCBI taxonomy): Bacteria > Bacillati > Bacillota > Bacilli > Lactobacillales > Streptococcaceae > Streptococcus > Streptococcus raffinosi. Next base: position 169,230 of record NZ_JASUZV010000003.1, on the reverse strand, counting down.
CCCGTAAGCAAACATAATGTTGAAAACTAGAGGTAAAAAACCAAAACTCATGATGACAGCCAAACGACTGATATGAGCTCTGTTAAAAAGTACCTCTGTGATTTTCCAAGTAGCATAGTTCATCCCAATGACCATAGCCAAATTGAGCACATAGAAAACCGAGATAACAGGTAGAGGAATCAGGTAAAGAATAAGTCTTTCAAAACTAAGCATACCTAACTGGTGGGGATAACGGTAGAAGTAAGCCCCAGGTTTTATCAAGGAAAAGTTGCCAGCGTTGAACTGAACTGCCCCTCGGAAAACAGTACCTGCATCGTCTCGCCCAGCAAAACTCGTCAGAAAAATCAGAACGAGCCCAAAACTCACAAAGCATATTGTAAAAAACGTGAAGATTTGCTTGGTTGTATAGTTCTTTAAAAGCTTGGGCCAGAGAAGCGTCAAAAGTAGAATAATCCCACCCGAAACATAAACATACCAAGGGACGCTACTAATCTCTGCCCACTCAAAGTATCCAGTCATCATGGTCGTGCGAATGAGTAAAGCAGTCACAAATAATATGCCGAAGACTAAGAGCCCCACGTAGCGACCTAACCATTCTAAAACAGAACTCGTATATGACATAAGAGCCTTCATACTGAAAGTCTCCTTTATATAGGTAATTACCTATATAGTTTAACATAGTCCTTAGAAAAATGTCATGAAATCAAGAAAAAATAGGGGGTGCTTACAAGAAATATAACAGTTTTTGCTTAAGATTAGTAATAGTCAGCGCTTTAAAAATGAAAAAGACCGAAAACCGGTCTTGATTTTGAAGGAAAAACTTCGATAAATGCTGGCTCCAAATACCTTCTAGTGCTTCTAATTGATCTAAACTTAGCTTTCTTTAAAAGGGATGCCAGTCTTATTCAATACAGAAACAGCACTTAAAATTTTATTCTTGTCTATGGCTGAAGCATTAGAGTTGTCTAAAGCCTCGAAAGCTTCTAAAAAATGAATACAATCTCTTGCGATTTCAAGTCCCTTGGGATTGTTTTGTCGTAAGAAGTTCATGGCTTGATAAAACTTAAAATTAAATTTTTCAGTATAGAGATGGTTGTAAGAAGGGGATTTAAGGATGTTTTCTAATTCAGCGATTAATTTATTGGCATCCTTGAAATAGGCCTTTCTCGAAAAATAGCCAATCATATGAACCAAAATAGCTATATCTTCTTTTTTTGAGGATAGAAAACTTTTTTTATTGTTAGCCATAGCATCTAAAATCTTGCCAGAACGATACTTGACCATTTCATAAGGGCAATCAGCTAATATATAGCTAAGTACTGAATACTCAAAAATCCCCCATGTATCAATACGATTTAAATAGTTTAAAACAATTTCTAATTCGTCATCCGTAAGTTTGGAGGTTAGGCTCAGTGTTTGAAAATAACTTTGGTAGGATAGTTTATAGACAGTTTCGAGAATGGGATTATCTGAATAATCACCTTCAAAAGAAGATTCGACTAATTTAAAGCCATCATAATAATGACCATTGTTAATCTTGACTAAAATTTCGTCCGATAAAGACAGTTCTTTTAAGATAGACTCCCCATTGTAGTAACGGAAGAAGTCATTCCAAGTGGCCCCTATACGAATGAGGAGACGGCCAAAGTTATTAAGACTAATACCAGATTTTCCATGCTCAAAAACCCCAAGCATTTGAGGAGAAATAATATTCCCAGCAGCTTCTTTTAAACTGTATCCCCGATCTAAACGCAATTGCCTGAAGGCTTGACCATAGCAAGAACGATTTTCCATAACTTAAATTTCCTTTTAAATCTTCTAACTCTATTATATACCAAAAATCTGCAATTATTAATAAGGAAAAAATATTTTCAAAAAAATATCTATATTCTTAGAATTCAGCAATATGAAAATATTTTTGCTTTTTTACGTTTGATTCTGAGGAATTAGTTATAATAATTCTAAAAGTTTAAAAGTATATGCTATGAATTATTTGATAATATCAGTATACTCTAACGAAAGCTATTGTCACACGATATATCATAGCTTCATGTTGCTGAACAATGAGGTGAAAAAGCAATAAGATAATCTGTCTTCACCTCAATCTGGTTATTAGGAGAAATCATTATGGAAAAGCAAGAATGGTTTGTGTACTTCGAAGCAGTCAATGGTAGAAAGCCCACTCTAGAAGAATTCAGTAAAGCCAAAGCATCAGGATTTTTTGAAAAAAAGAAAGAATCAGAAAAAGAGGAAAACATAACGAGTCCTCAACAAGAGATGCCTCAATCTCCAAAACAAGTAAGAGAAAACTGGGTGAAGAATTTTGAATTAAATCATGGACGTAAGCCTAGCTTTGAAGAGTTTTTTGAAGGAGTTGAAGCACTCAAACAGCCAGCTTCGGAGCCAACTACAAATCCTGTACATCAGACTGTAAGTACTCAACCTATCAATACAGGCCTTAATCAGCAAAACTTTGGTTTTGGTCATCAAGTTGATCAGTCCATTGCCAATAACCAATCCCAAAGTGATGTCAATTCGAATCCACAAACGAATCCATTCAGCAGTGGACCAATATCACCTTCACAAGATACACCTCAATGGTCTGGAACAAGCCAGTCAAATCCTTATTTTACAAGGCCATCAAGTCCTTATTCTCAACCTAACTATACTAATACTGGACAAACAGTACCTCTAAATACTTATGCGATGACGGACTCATTCTGGTCTAATATCACCACCAAACATAAGTCTTTGTTGGCTCTTATGCTGATTGCCAATCTCTTCTTTGTCTTTTTCGGTTTGAAACCAGCAGAGGGTACAAATGCTAACGGTTATATCTACGAATCGGGAAGTGTTTTTCTACCTACAAAATATAGTACTGATTATTATGGCTCCAGCAACTTCGACACGACTAGAGAATTCTATAAACAGATCAATAAAAATGTTGCTAATGAGCGCTATAAAAATCTATTGCCAATGGGGATTTCTGTTCTTGTTATGGGAGTTGCTGCTTTTGTGTTGCATGAGGATCAAGACTTTCAAACCAGAGTTTATGTGACCTATCTCAAGAAAGGGGAAAAATAAATGTACTACGAAACTTGGATTGGAATGGTAGTGTCTTTGGTACTTTTTCCTATTTTCTATTTTTATGCGGTCAGACCTGCAGATACACTATTTAAGAATGCTTTGATTGAGAAGGGAGTCATTAAACAACGTGATTCACAATTATTCATGCAACAAACCCATTCTTTTTATTCAAAAAAAATCACATCTTTAAATGCTATTTCTGAGAAATTGGTTGAGAAGCCCTTTGTTCTGCCCAAAACACCTGGAGGTCCCTTTCAAAACGCTAAAAAGGTTGAGCAAGAATTTTATTCTGATCTTATTATTATCACCGCTAAATACATGAGTAAAAAAGCTATTTTCTCGTTTAAAAGTTTAGGTGAGTATAATGGTGAATACGTCTATCAATTTTCGTTGGAAACGTTAAAGAAACAAAGCTTTAAAGAGACAGAGTTTGTTTACAATTTCATATTGACTCGTATCGAAACTATTTTAAAGCAATTAGATGATAATGTTGAGGTCGAACGTAAGGTAATCGACTATACATCTTCAAGAAAGTAGGATAACATGGAAATTTCATTTTTTTTAATTTTTGTAGCTATGGTAGTAGGTATTTATTTTGTAATACACTTGATAGAGGTTGGTGTTTTCAAAGTTAAGGATAGTATTGAAGACAGTATGATGAATGCCACTGCACATCGTAAACAAGAGGAGCAGCACACCGACAGACGTGAAAAACTTTAAGGTAGTTGATTATAAGGAGTGACCTCGTCATGAAGATAGGGTAGGCTTGTTGACAGCCGACGAAGGTAAATAAACGATTAGAATAGACATGGGTATAATTGAAAATTTAGAAAGGTTATTTTAGTGTTATGAGTAAAAGAGATGATTGGATTGATTATTTTGAACTCCTTCATGGGCGAAAGCCAAATGCTGATGAGTATCTTGAAGCAAAAAATGCTGGTAAATTTGATAGTAGTCCAGATAATACAGTTCAAAGCGTTCAAGAGCAAAGTTCTCCTCAAGAGGCTCCAAGCGTAGAGCAGTATGATGTAGCAGAGACATCTGATTTTAACGATCGGTTTGCATCAGAACACTTGCAGGAGCAAACAAACATAGTAGGAGAAGGTCCTAAACAGGATTATCAGGAAGCAGCAACTCCAAACTATTATAATACGCAGATAAACATGGGAGGAGAAGATCCTAGTCCTAAACAAGATTATCAAGGAGAAGCAATTTCCAATTATTACAATACTTCGCAAGATCAATATGCTTCCCCTTTTCTCATCGATCAACGTGGACAAGAGATTACCTTTGGAAGAGCCTTTGCTGATTATTTCAGAGGTTACTGGTCTTTTAATGGCTTTACGTCTCGAAAAGGTTATTGGTCAGTCGTATTCTTTAATTTAGTGGCTTGGGGAAGTTTTTACGCTATTCTCAGCTTTTTACTCATTAATAAGACCAATATCTACTTGCTTGATTATTTGTTTTTTAATCCCTTATTAGGTCTTTCAATTTATAGTATTCTTTGGTTACCCTATTTGGTTCTAATATTGCCAGGATTGACGCTTAAAACGAGAAGATTGAGGGATGCAGGGTTACGTGGACGAGGAATTTTTGTACTTTATCTCTTTACTTTGGTTCCTTTTGTAAATATTATTAGTTCAATTTTTTCACTCTATGCGCTTTGTCAGAAGTCAGATCATTTCCTTCAAAATGGTGAGTCATTCTTCTATAGAAATCGTGCTGAGTCACCAGCACTGCCTAATTTAGAATTCCCTCAAAGAAAATCATTGGGAGGCTTTTTTGGAGGTTGTTTAATCTTTTTAGGGATTGTTATGCCTCTCATTTTGGTACTTAATGTCAATAATTTCAATAACAACAATGACTATTCTCATGGCAGCTCTTACTATGATGGCCAAACAGTTGATTTGTCACAATACGAAGTTAGTTTGAACGTTGATGGTGAAAATGGCTCGGGGGTTGCCAGTGTACATATCGATGCGACCCCAAGTGTATCAAGTAGTAGCAGTGAGATAAAGAAATTTTTAGAAAATCCCCAAATTACCGTTTCTAAGGAAACTGGACTCTCAGATGGGGACACTGTTGATGTTGAGATAACTTTAGATGAAGACAAGGCCAGCGAATTGGGCTTAACTGTTACAGGGACTTCCTATCATTATTTCGTTGTCTCAAATTTAGGCTCTGATGGTAAGGCATCTTCGAAATCCTCATCAAATAATTCTTCAAGCAACTCTTCATCACAAAATACTTCTAGTGAGCAAGATACCAAGAAGAATATCGAGACCTTTATGACTAACTTTAGAAGTGACATCAATCGTACCATTAAAGAATCATCAGATTATGTTTATCCATACTTTGAGTCTAAAGATAACTCTACTTATAAGAGTATTATTGATATCTACTTACAAAATCCTGACCACTATGATCACTTTGAATCAAAGACTGATAATATCTATGACATTAAAGAAAATGGTGATCAGGTAACCTTTACCATAGATTTTACGACGACGACTTACTTTACAGACGGTAAGGCTCCGGCAACCTCATCAAAAACCCGTCATTATGTTTGTAAAAAGCACGGTTCGTCATTCTATATCATTAGCTTTGATAACCTTTAATACGAGAACATATCAGGAAATCCTATGAAAAAGAAATTGTTTAATGGGTTAGTAGCAAGTCTTATTCTTCTTTTAACAGTTCAACCACTTGCTTCCCCTTTTATATCCCCAAATGGTCTTGTTTTTGCTAATAACATCACAAAATCAGAGACCTCCTCTTCCCAAAAATCACCTAATCTAACTGCCTTATCCAATAAGAATACGCAAATAGATAGTAAGAAAGAAAAAAATCTTAAAAAAGTTCTGACACAGCCTTTGATGTCATTAGGTTCTTCCCTATCCTCATCGGAAAAAGCGGATACCAAGCGACTGTTGGGTGACACGAATATCGCTGAAGACCAGGTGATAGCCGTTGATGGTAAGACCATTGCCAAATACTTGGACGATGTTGATACCAATTCCAAGGTTTATTCAAGTGCTTATATTAAACCATTGTCCGAAGGTTCTGGTGTTCAGGTTGAGATTGTGACACCAACAAAAATTACCAAAGTTTCCTCAACAACATATCAAAATGCAGCCATTACATCTGGCGTATCTGATGTTCTTATCCGCATTGCTTCAGTCAATGAAGTAAGTGGGGAGGGAGCCTTAGCTGGTGTCTATGCTCTGCTTGACAAGGTTGGCTTTTCGGTAGACAAAAAAACTATCAAAACCAGTCAAGACGAAATTGGTCTTATTGATAAAATCAAGGAAGAATCGCATCTTTCAGACGATGATGCCAATAAATTTTTAGCCGAACTCAAGAAGCAGATTATTAAAAAGGTAACTGACAAAGAAAAGATTGACGATAGTTGGTTACAAGATATATTAAAGAAGGCCTGTGACGGCTACGGCATAACACTAAGTGATGGCTTAAAATCAGATATCATTACCTGGTTGAAAGAATTTTCTTATACAGATACCGCAAAGTCTAAACAAAGTGTGAATCAATTAGATCAAAGTTTGCTGACCTCTGATTGGTCAGAAGTCTTGTCTAAGTTGGACAAAGTCTTAAGTAGGGATGAGATCCTTGCTTTAGACAAACAGGACTATAGTGAGAAAAATGGGTATCATGAGATTATAGCTGCCCTATATAACAAACTTTTAAAAGCTATCCAAGATAAGGACTTGAAGCAGGTTAAGCTTATCTATACTAATAGTTTTGCGGTTGAACATCTCTTAGGTTCGCCATCAACTAAAGAAAAGGAAGCTTTAAACTATATTCGGATGCTTTGCTATTATTTCATCGCATCGGTGGAAGATAGTAAACTCGGAGATGCCCTACAATCGGATGATAAACCAGCTTGGTTGGTCTCTGATAACACCAAAGATAATCTCTTAGCAAGTCTAAAACGTTATCAGAATATCGGTCAAAATCCCAGTCTTCAAGAATTGCTCATTCGTATCGCTATTGCGACGGGCTATTCTTATGAAGCCTTTCTCTACAAGGATATAAGACAAGAAGGGCATGTCATTAAACTAACAATTGTTTGTCCTTGTTTGAAAAATGATTGCCAACTCTATGTGGTTTATAACCTCAAAACAGGTGTCTGTCTCTTGAAAGATGGAAAAGATTCAACTAGAACGAAACTTTATGATTTTAAAAAGGCTTATGGTGTTGATCTTGAAGATAAACACCAGCCCCTAGTGGATGACCTTGAAGACTTTAAACTTTCTCAAAAGGATTCAAATATCTTTAAAGGAACTAACATAAACGAAACGGCTCATTCAGCTTACAAGGAAATCGTGAAGGATTATGTCTTGAAAGTCAGTGATCCCAATTACCAACAAGGCTCAGGTGTCGATTACGATCCTGTAATGGTACTAAAAAATTACAATAATAACAAGGTTAACTATTTGGTAACCGACCTGAATGATGATGGCGTTGATGAATTACTGATTGGTAGTCAAGATAACTACGTCTACGTTGTCTACACATTTGACGGTAAGAAGGCTGTCAATCTCTTTAATAATAAAATTCCGTTCGGTCTCCGACCTGGTCTTACGATTTTTAAAGACGGAACCTTGCAAGTTCACTGGGGTTCCAGCGCCTATATTTCATCTGAAATGACTTACCGTATCAATTATTCACGAACGGGACTAGATAAGCTTCTTGATTATACTGTTTATTCCCCAAGCGAATCAACGAAAGTTTCTGAGGTAACATATAGTGTTGACGGTCATAGTTATGACGAAGATGAATTTTGGTCTAAGTATAAAGCTTTCAAACCATATGTGATTCAAGAGTCCGATGGAGACACAGAACCTGCTGAAAAAGCAGACTTCCAATTGATAGAGGCTCCTCTTAAAGAAACCACACCTTCTTCAGATAAATAAAACAAGGGCTTAAGTCTGTCACTTTAGTCAATGCCCTGAAATAAATTTTTGTCACTCATAAAGCACAAAAATGTACTTAATGTGTGACTGCAAACCTATAGGAGTGAGATAGAATGATTGATTCTGTCTCACTCCTTTTTATGATGTAATGTTTAAACAACTTCTTGCTCTTGAGACAAGAATAATAAAAAAACACCAGATAGTTGAACTGGTGGTAGTGAGACGAACAATTTACTTCATCCGCATGCTATCAATTTTTTCTTCAGTCGGTGTGACACGTAAGGTCTTTTGTCCAGTATAAGTTACAAATCCAGGTTTACCGGCCGTTGGTTTATTAAGCTTCTTCACGTCAATCATATCCACTTGAACCAAGTTTGACAGACGAGCCTTAGAGTAGTAGGCAGCCAATTCAGCCGCATCCGTTTTGACCTCGTCACTTGGATTAAGATTATCCTTGATGACCACGTGACTACCAGGAATATCCTTGGCGTGGAACCAGAGCTCACCCTTTTTAGCCATCTTGAAGGTCAACTCTTCATTTTGCAGGTTGTTACGACCAACCATGATAATGGTCTTGCCATCAGAAGCCAGATATTGTTCAGGTTTCTTGCGTTTCTGGCGCTTGTCAGTTGAACGACGCTTCATAAAGCCAGCTTGAATAAGCTCTTCACGAATATCTCCGATTTCATCCATATTGGCTTGAGAAAGGCTGAATTCGACACTTTCCAAATAATCAATGGTATGCTTGGTTTCCTCAATCAATCCAGTCAAGTGCTTAACAGCTTCCTTGAGTTTCTGGTATTTCTTGAAGTAACGTTGCGCATTTTGATTAGGAGTCAGAGCCACATTTAGAGGAATGGTAATCTTTTCACCAGTGTAGTAGTTGTCTAGCTCGACACTATCCTTGTCATTTGGCACCATGCTGAGGTAGGTGGTCAAGAGTTCCCCTTTTTGACGGAACTCCTCAGCATTTTCAGTCGCCGCAAGCTCTTTTTCCTGTTTAACAAGTTTCTTCTTGTTTTTTTCCAGTTCATTTTGCACACGGTGGATCAAATCACTAGCTTGTTGAGCCACACGGTCACGCGCCGCCTTGTCCAAATAGTAGTAGTCCAAAAGCGCTGACAAGGTTTCGAACTCAGGTTGGTCCTGGCTATCAGCAAATTTTACAGCTGAAAATGCTTTTGCCGTTAAGTTTGGCTCTACTTCACGATTGAAGAAGGCACGGAAATTCTTGAGCTTATCAGTCTCAAGTAAGGCTGACAATTCATTAGCCGTGTCACGTCCCAAGCCTTGGAAAAGTTTTTGGAGGTTTCTAGCTGACAAATCCTCTGTCTGTAAGATTTCAAAGAGCTTTTCATCTGGAAGGTCGAAAGGATTCTTGGCGTCCGTCTTAGGCGGAGCAATATAGGTAGACCCAGGCAGAATAGTACGGTAACTATTTTGTGAGAAACCAACGTGCTTGATAGACTCGATGATTTTGCTCTCGTTTTTGTCAATCAGGATAATGTTGGAGTGTTTCCCCATGATTTCCATAACCAGAGTAACCTTGACGCTGTCACCGATTTCGTTTTTGTTCGACACGGAAATCTCAAGAACACGGTCATTTTCCAGCTGTTGAATATCCTCGATAACTGCTCCCTGAAGGTATTTCCTCATAATCATGGTATAGGTATTTGGATTCTGTGGATTTGGTAGCTCGGCCTTGGTGGTCTGAATGCGTCCAAAGACAGGGTGAGCCGAAAGCAGAAGCTTGTAATTCTGACGATTGTTACGAATGGTTAGGACCAACTCACGCTCAAAAGGCTGATTAACTTTCTGGATACGCCCGTAAAGCACCTGCTCACGTAGCTCAGCTGTCATATGATGAAGAAAAAAGCCGTCAAAAGACATGATGTACTTCCTTTCTTTTTAGTGATAATAATTGTTTTATTTTAAAAATAAAATACTTTGTGAGACTTTCCTTAGGTGTTGGCGGACGTCAGCGAACTTTTACAAAGTTCCATGACTAATTAAGATACAAAGGGCGTCTGCGAATAAAGTCAAAATAGAAAGTTTGACGCAGAATCTTTAGATTCTAGGAAAACTTGTCTTTTTGACACAATTCGCAGTCCGTGTTCAATTGGTTTTGGGCCCCTTCGCTTTTTCATTTTTAGGCTCAGGCTAAAACAGTTTCCCAAACTGTTTTACTCTCAAAAATTCCGAGCGCCTGAAACCTTTTAGTTTCAGGCGCTTTTAACACGGCGAAAAGTCTCGGTTAATTGCTCGCTCTGCTCTCCAAAAAAGTTATTTCGAAAATTTGCAGAGCTTATTAGCTTAGTTAGATATTTTTAAACAATTTGAATACGTTATGAACGTAAATATTGCCTAACCATTATAGCATAAAGGGAGTAGAAATGCTTGGGGAGGAATGACGTATTAAAACTATTTATTTTAATGTCGTATAAACTATCATGAAAAATTGTAGGACTGAAACAGCAAAAATTTACATCAAATTTCTTCAAATATTCTTTTGAATTTACTTCTAACTTATGGTATCATTTAATATGCTGAAAATTAAGGGAGCATTAAATGAACGATATAAAAAAGATTAGCAATGCGACTAATTTAAAATACCTAGCCGTTGCACTTATGTTTTTGGACCAAATCTATCAGATGTTCGGGAGTATGGGGGCACCTATATGGTTGACGATGTTGGGACGCCTGGCATTCCCGATTTTCCTCTTTCTTGCTGCTGATAGTTTTCATTATACACACGATCGTATGGCTTTTCTCCGGCGGTTGCTCTACATGAGTTGGTTTATGATTATTGGCAACGCCATCATTGGTAGTATTTTCCATAACGGTAGTTTCGGTTTAACCAATAATGCCTTCTCAACTTTCTTTATTACTGGGATTTTTATTTACTCTTGGGATTTATTGTTTAAGGGCCTTCGTGACAAGTCTTATAGGGAATTGATTCAGGGAATGGGTGTCTTTCTCTTGCCAATCCTTTCAGCGATTCCAGTTGCTGTACTAGGAGGGATTTTTGAAACACCTAATGGAAATCCATTTGTGGCCCATAGTGTGGCTTTTCTCTTGTCACTGGTTCCAAGCGTTATCATGGTTGAGGGTGGCTTTGTTATGGTTATCCTTGGTTTGCTCTTCTATATTTTCCGTACCAATCGCATGGCTCAAATCATTGTCTTGGCTGTTATTTCAGTGATTGCCCATCTTTTTGACCCGACAGGCGTTCAGTGGATGATGGTTTTTGCGACAATTCCTATGTATTTCTACAATGGTGAGCGTGGTAGTGGTAACAAGAATTTTTTCTATATTTTCTACCCAACCCATATTTATCTCTTGTGGATCCTAGCAAGTTTGTTTAGATAAAATGACAAAGACAGTCCTTGTGCTGTCTTTTTTCCTTATTTAAGCGCATTGTTATGGTTTGTTTCCTGCTTTTAAAACTGCTATAATTTAAGGTGAAATATAAGCTAGTGATAACTAAATTGGAGGTATATCATGACAAAAGTAGCAGTAGTATTTGCAGAAGGCTTTGAAGAAATTGAAGCCTTGAGCCCAGTGGATGTCTTCCGTCGAGCAGGATTTGACTGTAGCATGCTTGGACTTGAAAGTGCGTCAGTAACGGGTTCACATGGAATTCAAGTAGTCATGGATGGCGTATTTGACGGTAATCTTGATGCGTATGATTTGGTGGTTCTCCCTGGAGGCATGCCTGGTTCCACTAATTTGCGTGATCACGAAGGCTTGATTTCTGCTCTCCAAGCAAGAAATAAAGCAGGAAAATATATTGCTGCTATCTGCGCCGCACCAATTGTTTTGAACCGTGCAGGCTTGCTTGAAGGTCGTAAATTCACTTGTTTTCCAGGTGTAGAGGAACAAATTACAGCTGGTGAGCATCAAACGGACTTGGTGGTTGTTGATGGCAATATCATCACTAGCCGTGGTGCCGGAACAGCATTGGCATTTGCCTATGCCTTGGTTGATTTACTGGGTGGCGATGGTCAGCAATTGGCTCATACCATGGTTTACGATAGATTGTTTAAATAATGTTTATTTGAGCCTTTTATCAAGAAGACCTAACATATGATGCTAGATAAATAAACAAGATATGTTAGCTTGCAAGATGATAGAACACTTATCAAACAAATGCCCTAAGCATAGATGAGAGAGACCTTAGCTTAATTTTAAGAGCTTTGGTTTTTTCTTTTCTGCTTTGACATCTCTCATGAAAACGGTTATAATAATCACAAAATAACCTTTAAATGAGTCCAGAGAGGCTTAAAAGGTCGGACAGTTTGAAACAGCAGGGTTCTCCTGTGATTTTTTGTGCGACCTTGCCATGTGGCGAGGTTTTTTGATAACATTTTGCAGTATAGAAAGGGTTGTCATGATTTTAGTTGAAGATTTAACCATTGTAAGTCAGCGTGAGATTGCACCACGTATTTTCGAGATGGTGCTTAAGGGAGAGATGGTTGCGGATATGCAGGTTGGTCAGTTCGTCCACCTCAAAGTGCCAGATCCAAGCAAGCTCCTCCGTCGTCCGATTTCCATTTCAGAGATTGACTACGACAAGAAAGAGGCAACCATTGTCTATCGTGTGGAGCGTGAGGGGACAGCAATCCTTTCAAAGATGGTAGCCGGTCAAACTATTGATACCATGGGCCCTCAGGGAAATGGTTTTGATATTTCCGTTATTGAGACTGGGCAGAAGGCTCTCCTCGTTGGTGGTGGTATCGGTGTGCCACCTTTGGTTGAAACGGCTAAACAGTTGAAGGCTAAGGGAGTGGAAGTCGTGTCTGTGATTGGTTTTGCCAATAAGGATGCCGTTATTTTGGAGGACAAGCTCAAGGCTTGTGGTGATGTTTATGTGACCACTGATGACGGTTCATACGGTATCAAGGGTTACGTTTCGACGGTTATTGATGGTTTCGACTGGACTCCAGATGCCGTTTACAGTTGCGGAGCGCCAGGCATGCTTAAATATGTCGACAGCAAGTTTGAAAATCATCCTCATGCCTATGTTTCTATGGAAGCTCGTATGGCTTGTGGTATGGGGGCTTGCTATGCCTGTGTGGTCCACGTAAAAGGAGAATCAGATGCCAAAAATCTTCGTGTTTGCGAGGAAGGACCAGTCTTCCCAACCGGAAAAGTCATCGTCTAGGAGGTTACCATGTCAGAGATGAATTCAGAAAATCGTTTAGCTATTAGCCTTCCAGGGCTCGACTTGAAAAATCCTATTATCCCAGCCTCAGGTTGCTTTGGTTTTGGTCAAGAGTATGCCAAGTATTATGATTTGGACAAACTTGGGTCCATCATGATTAAGGCAACGACTGCTAATCCTCGCTTCGGTAATCCAACACCCCGTGTGGCCGAGACACCATCAGGCATGCTTAATGCCATTGGACTTCAAAATCCTGGTGTTGACGCTGTCTTGTCTGAAAAACTTCCTTGGTTGCAGGAGCATTATCCAAAGCTTCCAATCATTGCCAATGTGGCTGGATTTTCTAACGAAGAATATGCGGAAGTCTCTCACAAGATTTCCAAAGCCAGTAACGTCAAGGCTATCGAGCTCAATATCTCCTGTCCAAACGTGGACCATGGCAATAATGGTCTTCTCATCGGACAAGTCCCAGAGCTTGCCTATGCGGCAGTAAAAGCCAGTGTCTCTCACTCTGATGTGCCCGTCTATGTCAAACTGACACCGAGTGTGGCTGACATCACGAGTGTCGCCAAAGCAGTCGAAGATGCCGGTGCGACAGGCTTCACAATGATTAACACCTTGGTTGGTACACGCTATGACTTGGCAACTCGCAAACCTATCATTGCCAACGGTCAAGGTGGTATGTCGGGTCCAGCCGTCTTCCCAGTAGCCCTTAAACTTATCCGTCAAGTTGCTCTAGCATCAGACCTCCCAATCATCGGTATGGGTGGCGTCGACAGTGCCGAAGCGGCTATCGAAATGTTTATCGCTGGTGCCTCAGCCATCGGTGTTGGAACAGCCAACTTCGCAGATCCATATGCTTGCCCTAAAATCATTGACCGACTCCCTGAAGTTATGGACAAATACGGTATCACAACACTTGAAGACTTGCGTAAGGAAGTTCGAACAGACTTGTTGGGGAAATAAAAGATAAATAGCATTTTTAAGGAATTTAACAAAGGAATAATTACTTTCATCCCCCTTTGACATTCCCTTATAAAAGCGCTATAATGGAACAAATTGAACTGAACCTTTAATCGAGTCCAGAGAGGCGAGAAAGGTGTACTGAGATGCTACGGCATCACTAAAGGGTAGGGACTGCCCTGTTTTCGTGCAACCTTCGCTGACTGGCGGAGGTTTTTTGTGTGAAAGGATATAAGAAATGAGAGAAAATCGTCCTGTTATTGCCCTTGATTTCCCTACTTTTGAGGATGTGAAGGCATTCCTTGCTAAGTTTCCTGCTGATGAAAAGCTCTATGTAAAGATTGGTATGGAACTTTACTATGCGGCTGGTCCAGAGATTGTTCGCTATGTTAAAGATCTTGGCCATAGTGTTTTCCTTGACCTTAAGCTTCACGATATTCCAAATACTGTCAAATCTGCAATGCGTGTTTTGTCTAATCTTGGCGTTGATATGACTAATGTGCATGCGGCTGGTGGTGTAGAAATGATGAAGGCTGCGCGTGAAGGCTTGGGTGATGGTCCAATCTTGATTGCAGTGACACAGTTGACCTCTACCTCTGAGGAACAAATGCATGATTTCCAAAATATCCAAACGACACTTCAAGAATCAGTGGTTCATTATGCTAAGAAGACGGCTGAAGCAGGTCTTGATGGTGTTGTTTGCTCAGCACACGAAGTCGCCAAAATCAAAGACGCAACAAATGAAGACTTCGTTTGTTTGACACCTGGTATTCGTCCTGCAGGAGCAGCAGTTGGTGACCAAAAACGTGTCATGACGCCTGCCGATGCTCGTCAAATTGGTTCAGATTACATTGTTGTTGGTCGTCCAATTACGCAAGCTGATGATCCAGTAGCAGCTTATCACGACATCAAGGCCCAATGGAACGGTCAATAAATTTTCAAAAAGACCTTATTTCATAGGAAAATAGATTGAATTAGGTTATAATAAAGAGTAGAAAACGCTTTACGGAGGAAAATAATTATGACATTAGCATCACAAATCGCTTCAGACTTGCTAGATATCAAAGCGGTTTACCTTAAACCTGAAGAGCCATTTACATGGGCGTCTGGTATTAAATCACCAATCTATACGGATAACCGTATTACCTTGTCTTATCCTGAAACACGTACCTTGATTGAAAATGGTTTTGTGGAAAAGATTAAGGAAGAATTTCCAGAAGTAGAAGTGATTGCTGGTACTGCAACTGCTGGTATTCCTCACGGTGCTATCATCGCTGACAAGATGAACCTTCCATTTGCCTATATTCGTAGCAAACCAAAAGATCACGGTGCTGGTAACCAAATCGAAGGTCGTGTGGTTAAGGGCGAAAAGATGGTTGTTGTTGAAGATTTGATTTCAACTGGTGGCTCTGTCCTTGATGCTGTAGCAGCTGCAGAGCGTGAAGGGGCTGATGTTATCGGTGTTGTGGCTATCTTTACTTACGAATTGCCAAAAGCTGAGAAAAACTTTGCGGATGCCGGTGTTAAATTAGTTACTCTTTCAAACTACAGTGAGTTGATTAAAGTTGCTAAGGTTCAAGGATACATCACTGCAGACGGACTCAATCTTTTGAGAAAATTTAAAGAAAATCAAGAAACTTGGCAAGACTAATTCCCAGATTTCAGGCGGAACGTTTCAGGCGTTTCGCTTTTTTTAGTATAATTGATTACAGATTACCTGTAGGGAGAGTATGCGATGTTAATAAATGAATGGTCGGATGCGACAGCAATGGCTGAAGCAGTACGAAATAAGACAGTCAGTCCTCGTGAATTAGTAGAGACCACTATCCGTGAAGCAGAGATGACGAATCCCAAAATTAATGCTATCGTCAGTCAACGCTATGAGAAAGCTTTGGTAGAAGCGGATACAAAAAATTTTTTAGATAAGCCTTTTGCTGGGGTTCCAATTTTTCTCAAGGATCTAGGTCAAGATCAGGCTGGTGAACCTTCGACTGCAGGTTCTCGCTTATTTACAGACTTTCGACCTAAGGAAACGGATAACTATGTTAAGAAACTGGAGGACCTTGGCTTTCTTATCTTGGGGCGTACCAATACGCCTGAGTTTGGTTTCAAAAATATTAGTGATGCCAAGATTCATGGTTCTGTCAATCTTCCTGATGATGTAACACGCAATGCTGGGGGGTCGAGTGGTGGTGCAGCTGCACTTGTAAGTTCAGGCATTTCGCCTTTGGCTCCAGCTAGTGACGGTGGAGGTTCTATCCGTATTCCAGCCTCTTTTAATGGCCTCATCGGTCTTAAACCAACTAGAGGACGAATTCCTGTAGGTCCTGGCTCTTTCCGTGGATGGCAGGGAGCTTCTGTCCAATTTGCTTTGACAAAGACTGTTCGAGATACAAAACGCTTGCTTTACCACATGCAGACTTGTCAGATGGAAAGTCCATTTATCTTACCTAAGCTAAGCAAGCAAGTTTTAGACCAGCCAATTAAGCCCTTGAAAATTGCATTTTCGACTGCCTCTCCAATTGGTGGTAAGGTTTCAGAATCTGCTATAAGGGCAACTAAAAAGGCCGTTAGAGCACTGGAAAACCTAGGACACCAAGTCCACGAATTGACGGAACAGCCCTTAAATGGTATTGAGGCCATACAGTCTTATTACCTTATGAATAGTGTTGAGACGGCTGCCATGTTCGATGGCATTGAAGCTGGTCTGGGCCGTCAGATGACGCTTGATGATATGGAATTGATGACTTGGGCTATTTTTCAATCTGGTCAAAAGATTCCAGCTAAAGTTTACTCCCAGGTCCTCGCTCAGTGGGATCAGTATAGCCATCAGATGGCAGAGTTTCATGAAACTTATGATATTTTACTGGCACCTACAGTTGCAGATGTGGCACCTAAACAAGGATAATTTGCTCTTTCAGAAAGCTTGAAGACGAAACTTAAGCACATAGCTGATTACAAGTGGGAAAAGCAACAGGAGCTTATCTGGGACATGTTTGCGGATAGTCTAGATTGGACACCTTTCACGCAACAGGCTAACCTGACCGGGCAACCTTCAATTTCTTTGCCTGTTTATCGTGATGAGCAAGGACTTGCGCTTGGCGTTCAACTGACGGCTGCCAAGGGACGTGAAGACCTTTTGTTACAAATTGCTCAAGAAATGGAAGAAGCTTCGATTTTTAGTTAGAAAATTTTTTCTCAGTTCAATTTTTTGTAAAACCCTTTCAAATAGTGTAGGCTTGTATTATAAGTTTTTAACTTACCTCAATTTTTATTTTTAAGGAGAAAGATATAGATGAAAAAGAAATTTTTCGCCGTTATTAGCCTAGCATTGGCTGCGGTCTTTTTGGTCGCTTGTTCGTCACAAAGTTCAGGCGAGAAGAATTGGGAAAAGATTGAAAAACGTGGGACTATCAAGGTTGCGACTGCAGGAACCCTCTACCCACAAACTTACCACGATGACAAGAATAATCTGACTGGTTACGATGTTGAGATTCTTAAGGAAGTTGGAAAACGCCTCAAGTTGAAGATTGATTTCACTGAAATGGGTGTAGACGGAATGCTTACAGCTGTAAATAGTGGTCAAGTAGACATTGCCAACTACTCACTTGAAGATGACAATAAGAACGTTAAAAAATTCTTGCGTTCTGAGCCATACAAGTATTCCTTTACTTCAATGGTAGTCCGTGACTCTGATAACTCAGGCATCTCTTCATGGAAAGACCTCAAAGGTAAAAAAGCAGCTGGTGCCGCAAGTACCAAATACATGAAGATTGCTAAGAAGATGGGGGCTGAACTCGTTGTTTATGACAATGTTACCAACGATGTTTACATGCAAGACTTGGTAAATGGTCGTACAGACGTTATTGTCAACGATTACTACTTGCAAAAGATGGCCGTAGCTGCGGTTAAAGATAAATACCCTGTAAAAATCAACGATGGCATTTACAGTAACCCTTATTCAACTAGCTTTACTTTCTCTTTGAAGAATAAAGTCCTTCAAGAAAAAGTTAATAAAGCCATTAAAGACATGAAAAAAGACGGTACTCTTACCAAGATTTCAAAGAAATTCTTTGCTGGTCAAGACGTTACAAAGAAAACTAAAGTTAACTATACTAATATTGATATCTCTGATGTCGAATAATATAAGCGATCCATTAGGGTCGCTTATTTGCTAAAGAAATGTTTAGAAAGATAGACTTATGATTATTGATTTTCAGCTGATTTTTAAAAGTATTCCCTACGTTCTATCAGGATTGCCCTACACTTTAGGAATTTCCATTTTGAGTTTTATCGTTGGGAACTTATTTGCGATTCTCCTTGCCTTTATGCGGATGTCGCAAAAGTCATGGTTAAGATACCCTGCCCGGATTTACATTTCCATCATGCGTGGTGTCCCCATGTTGGTTGTGCTCTTCATTCTTTACTTTGGCCTGCCTTATGTTGGTGTCCAGTTGCCCGCTCTTCTTTGTGCCTTTATCGGTTTCTCCAGTGTAAGTGCTGCCTATATGGCTGAGATTCTCCGTTCATCTATTTCTGCTGTAGATAAGGGACAATGGGAAGCTGCTCGCTCCTTGGGACTGCCAAAGAAGTCTATTATTCGTCACATCATCTTACCTCAGGCCATGCGTATTGCAGTAGCACCACTTGGAAATGTCATCATAGATATGGTTAAAAGTTCTTCATTGGCTGCTATGATTACAGTACCAGACATTTTCCAAAATGCTAAGATTATCGGGGGTCGTGAGTATGACTACATGTCTATGTATATCCTGATTGCCTTCATTTATTGGACCTTGAGCTTCACATTGGAATTGCTTCAAAATCATCTTGAAAAACGCTTGGCAACTTACTAATTATTGAGACATAACGATTGAATTTCTAATCAAATAGTGAAAAATATTTAATTCTAATCTTATAATATGTGGTATAATAAAAACGATTTAACATCAGAAAGGTATTTTGGAATGAAGAAGAAAACTGTCGTTGCAACGACTCTCTCAACCTTACTCGTCTCAACTGCAATCTTGGCAAATGCTGTCCAAGCTGACGAGGTAGAAACGAATGCAAATGCTACAACTCCAAGCACAGAAGTAGTAGCTACACCAGCCACTACAAATGCAGCATCGACAGCAGACTCAACTGCATCAAGTGAGTCTGCCGCTCCACTTGTTAGCGCAACATCGACACTTGCAACTCCAACAAGTGAACCTAGTGTATCTGCAGTTCCTAGTGCAAGTGAAACAGCGACATCAACTGCAGCTGCTACACCAGCAACAGAAACAGTGACAAATGCTAGCACAAGTACTAATAATGATACGGTCACAGTCCTTCACACCAACGATGTCCATGGTCGTATGGTGGAGGATGACCGAAATGGTGTTATTGGTGATGCGCTCTTGTCTGGCATCGTCAATGATTATCGCTCAAAAGGAACAACCCTTGTCTTTGATTCTGGAGACTCTTTCCAAGGTCTTCCTATTTCAAATAGTTCTAAGGGTGAGGATATGGCTACAGTCATGAATGCGGTCGGCTATGACGCTATGACCGTTGGTAACCATGAATTTGACTTTGGACTTGACCAATTGCGCCGTTTGAGCAAACAGATTAATTTCCCAATCATCACATCTAACGTCTATGTCAATGGTGTTCGTCTTTTCCAACCATCTACAATCGTTGATAAAACACCTGGTGTTGATGGTGATGAAGTCGTTGTTATCGGTGTCACTACCCCTGAAACAGCCACTAAAACACACCCTCGAAACATTGTTGGTGTGACTTTTAAAGATCCTATTTCAGAAGTCGAAGCTGTTATTGATCAAGTCGAATCAAATGCTCGTGCCGAAGGTAAGGATTACAAAACTTACATTGTTCTTGCTCACTTAGGTATTGATACAACAACTCCTGTTGAGTGGCGTGGTTCAACTTTGGCGGAAGCACTTTCAAATTATGCACCACTTAAGGGTAAACGTGTACTTGTTCTAGATGGGCACTCACATACTCTTCATACAGCAACTTACGGCGATAACGTCACTTACAATCAAACAGGTAGCTACCTTAATAATGTCGGCCGTATTGTCTATAATTCTGATCGTATTTTGTCACATGGAGTGATTACACATGACGAAGCCAAGAAGAATTACCAAGTTAACCCTACGCTTAAAGCAATGCTTGATGATATCCAAGCTAAATACAAGGCTGATTCGTCAAAAGTTGTTATTGAAAACAGCCCTGTCAAACTGAGTGGTGACCGAATGGATGTCCGTGTTCGTGAAACCAATCTTGGTAATGTTGTCGCAGATGCTCTCTTGGATTACGGTCAATCTGGTTTTAGCCACAAATCTAATCTTGCAGTGACTAACGGCGGTGGTCTTCGTGAAACGATTGCCAAAGATAAACCTGTGACAAAGGGAGATATTATTGCTGTTCTGCCATTTGGTAACTCTGTTGCTCAAATTCAGGTTACTGGTCAAAACATCTATGATATGTTCGTCAAGTCTCTTGGTTCTATTCTTCAAGTTGATGAAAGTGGTAAAAATGTTCTTGATGAAAATGGTCAACCTTTACTTGAACCTTCAGGTGGTTTCCTTCAAGAAGCAGGAGCTCGTGTCTATTATGACACCACCCTTCCTACAGAAAAACGTATCCTTTCTATTGACATTTTAGATCCAGAAACTAAAGCCTACAAGCCTCTCGACAAAACTGAAACCTACTATCTTGTAACCAATGATTTCTTGGCTGCTGGTGGTGATGGCTACACAATGCTGGGTGGACCACGTGAAGAAGGGCCTTCAATGGATTCTATCTTTGCTGATTATTTGGCATCAGCAGACCTTTCTAAATATGCTGTCATTAATCCAAATTCACGTACCATTTCAATTTCAAGCGCTAATTATGCTGCATTGACTAAGAAAGATGAAGCAGAACAACCTACGCTTAATCCATTAAGTTCAGTTACTCCATCGGATGTTGCTAAAGAACTAACAACAACTAAACCTGTGGTTTCTAAAGTAGTAACGACACCAAACGGTAAAGTCTTCTTTGTGTCAACAACAAATGAAGCCCTTAAAGAAACAGAAAAAGTAACAGAAGCTTCAGCTCAAGGCGAAGTTCTTCCTACAACAGGTGACAAGAGCTCACATGCTGGTCTCCTTGGCCTTGGTATGTTACTTACTATCTTTGGACTAAGTGGTAAACACAGAGGTAAAGCGAAAAACTAAGCCAGTATACATGACAAGAAAAGTAATGGGCTAATTACAGTTGTAAACTTGTCTTTCTTAACACTGTCAAACACCTGAAACCAAGTGTTTCAGGTGTTTTTTATATGGTCTAAAACTATTCCAATAATCATAACACCCTATTATAAATGGAATAGTTTGGTTTTATATTTACGTAACTAAAATTATGTAAAACTTCACCATAAAAAGAAAAAAGATAACGGAGTATCTTTTTACATAAATTTAGTTATGTCTATTTTCCTAGACAGAATTGACTAAAGAGTTGCGTAATGAGTTCATCTGGAGCAGCATCACCAGTAATTTCTCCCAAAATTTCCCAGGTACGTGTCATATCAACCTGTAGTAGGTCAACCGGCATGCCTAATTCAAGACCTTGATTAACGGCTTCAAGGCTCTCAAGAGCTTGTTCAATAAGAGAAATGTGACGGGCATTTGAAAGATAGGTAGCATCTTTCTCAACCAAACCAGCATTATCAAAGAAGAGTTGATTGATACGTTCTTCAATCTTATCAATGTTTTCATTTTTTAAGACTGAAATTGGGATGATATCTTCGGGAAGTTCTTCAAGTTGGATAGCTTGAGGAAGGTCAGTCTTATTTAGGAGAATGATGCGATTGCTATTTTGGCTGATGTCAAGGAGGGTACGGTCTTGCTCAGTTAATGGCTCGGAGCTATTAAGGACAAGAAGGACCAAATCAGCTTCTTCTAGGGCCTTTTTAGAACGCTCTACACCTATTTTTTCGACAACATCGTCAGTATCTCGAATACCAGCCGTATCGATTAACTTAAGTGGAACACCCTTGATATTAACGTATTCTTCAATAACATCACGAGTGGTCCCTTCAATGTCTGTAACGATAGCTTTTTCCTCACGTAGGAGGTTGTTGAGAAGACTTGATTTTCCGACATTTGGACGACCAATAATTGCCGTTGAAAGACCTTCTCGTAGGATTTTTCCTCGTTTGGCAGTGGCAAGAAGATTTTCTAAAAGTGCTTGGAACTCTTTCGTTTTTTCACGGACAAGATTTGTGGTAACCTCTTCAACATCATCATACTCAGGATAGTCAATATTAACTTCCACCTGAGCTAAAGTATTAAGGATTTCTTGGCGGGTATTGTTAATGAGATTCTTGAGTGAGCCATCAAGTTGCGAGACAGCAACTGCCATAGCCTTATCAGTCTTGGCGCGAATCAAATCCATTACAGCTTCAGCCTGAGTTAAGTCCACACGGCCATTTAGGAAGGCACGCTTGGTAAATTCACCAGGTTCAGCCATACGAGCTCCAGAACGGATAAGGAGTTGCAGAATTTCATTAGTTACCGCAACTCCGCCGTGTGTGTTGATTTCTACCACATCCTCACGGGTAAAGGTTTTGGGAGCACGCATGACACTGACCATGACTTCATCAATGATGTCATCATTTTCCACGATATGACCATAGTTGATGGTATGAGAATCAACGGTTTCAAGATTCTTCCCTTTGAAAATCTTATTAGCAATGGCAATAGCATCTGTTCCTGATAAGCGAACAATACCGATAGCCCCTTCGCCTAAAGGGGTTGAAATAGCTGTAATAGTATCAAATTCTTTGGTAATTGACATGTTTTATCCTTTGAATGTTTCTTTATTTGTGTTAAAACGAATTTATTTCATTGTAACGCAAATAAGCAGTAGTCGCAAGAATTGGCGCTGATAAAGACAAGAAAAAAGAGCCTGAGCTCTTTTCACTATTTGTGACGTTCAAAATATGATTTGGTCTCTTTGATAATAATTGGTGAGAGGACCAGAAGGGCAATCAAGTTAGGTAATGCCATCAAGCCGTTTACGATATCCGCAATTTTCCAAACAACATCGAGTGTTAGGTAGCCACCAAGAGCAACCATGATTACAAAGACAAGACGATAGAATGAGAGGAATTTGGTAGATTTGAAGATAAATTCGAAACAACGTTCCCCATAGTACGACCAACCTAGAACTGTCGTAAAGGCAAACAAGACTAAAGAAAGTGTTAGGGCAATTTCTCCAAAAGTTCCGAAAACAGAAGAGAAGGCCGCTTGTGTCATTGGTGCCCCTTCTAAGCTACCAGACCATTGTCCAGTTACGAGAATAGCAAGTCCGGTAAGGGTACAAATGATGATAGTATCGATGAAGGTACCTGTCATAGAAATCAAACCTTGTTCAACAGGTTCTTCAGTCTTGGCTGCAGCAGCGGCGATAGGGGCAGAACCAAGACCTGATTCATTAGAAAATACCCCACGCGCAATACCAAGTCGCATTGCGACCATGACAGTTGCTCCAGCAAAACCTCCGACAGCAGCTTTACCAGTAAAGGCTGATTGGAAAACCATTTCAAGCACAGGGAACAGCTGATTGAAGTTAGCAAAGATGACAATAAGTGCAGCAATGATGTAAAGACCAGCCATAAATGGCACAACTTTTTCAGATACTTTTGAAATAGATTGAATACCACCGAAAATGATAGCAGCAGTGATAAGGGCTAAGATCACACTGACAATTTTTGGTGACCAATCAAAGCTGTTTTGAAGAGATGCTGTGATTGAGTTAACCTGTGAGAAGGTACCAATACCCAACCATGCGACAAGCACACCGGCAAAGGCAAAGAAGTAGGCCAAAGGCTTAGCGATTGTTTGCCATTTCCCTTTAAAGCCATTGGTAATATAGTACATTGGACCTCCAGAGACATTCCCCTGATCGTCAAGTGTACGGAATTTGATAGCTAAAAGTCCTTCGGCATATTTAGTTGCCATACCGAAGAAGGCAGCAATCCACATCCAGAAAAGGGCACCAGGTCCACCAGTCTTAATGGCTGTTGCAACCCCGACAATATTACCAGTACCGACAGTTGCAGCAAGAGCTGTCGCAAGGGCTGCAAAACTAGAAATATCACCTTCCCCTTTATCTTCAGCAAAGATAAGTTTAAAGGCTTTAGGCAGACGAATGATTTGCAAAAGTCCTAGACGGATTGTAAGGTAGATACCAGTTCCTACAAGAAGGACAAGAAGGGGAGGTCCCCATACAAAGTCATCAATGGAAGTGAAAAAGTCTAACATAAGTTTAGAATCTCCTTAAACCGAGACGCCAAAAAAGAGGTTTGGCTTAACCAGACCTCTGAAAATACAAAGCTATTCATACAAGTTAAAAACTTGCAATGCTTTCTGTCCTTTTACCTGAGAGTTTCGGGTGTTATCCCTTGCCCCTTCGGTGTCTTGTAAACAGCAGTAGCTGCTTCAAGCTCTCTCCAGAAGTCCGTCAATCACCAGTCATCCTGATGATGTCATTCGGTTAATATTTTATTGTGACTATATCTTACCGAAAAAACCGAACACTGTCAATACCTATTTTCTTAATTAGCCTAAAAAATCCGAATATTACGTTTTCATTATTGCACAAGAACAAGTAAATCTCACATAGCTTAGCTATCATATCAAGAATGTCTAGCAAATATCCTAGTTTGAAACAAGCAACTCAAGTTTAGAGAATTTGATGACAATCATGACTACAGTCTGCATTTTCATCGGAAAAATGATAAAATAGTAGAGCTTATTTTTGAGAATGGAGAACATGATGAACCCATTATTAAACGGTATGAATGATAAACAATCAGAAGCAGTTCAAACGACTGAAGGACCTCTTTTGATTATGGCCGGTGCAGGTTCCGGTAAGACACGAGTACTTACCCACCGCATTGCCTACCTAATTGACGAAAAAATGGTCAATCCTTGGAATATTTTGGCCATCACCTTTACCAATAAAGCAGCTCGTGAGATGCGTGAACGTGCTATGGCTTTAAATCCAGCAACTTCAGAAACTTTGATTGCGACCTTCCATAGTATGTGCGTGCGAATTCTTCGTCGTGAAGCGGACCATATTGGCTATAACCGAAACTTCACTATCGTGGATCCTGGAGAACAACGCACTCTGATGAAGCGTATTCTCAAGAATCTTAATCTTGATCCTAAAAAATGGAATGAGCGTGCTATTTTAGGGACGATTTCCAATGCTAAAAACGACCTTTTAGATGAAGTGGCATATGAACATCAGGCTGGCGACATGTACACCCAAATCGTTGCTAAATGTTACAAAGCCTATCAAGAAGAGCTTCGTCGTAGTGAGGCCATGGATTTCGACGATTTGATTATGATGACTTTGCGTCTCTTTGATAAAAATCCAGATGTGCTCGCTTATTATCAGCAACGTTATCAGTACATTCATGTGGATGAGTACCAAGATACTAACCATGCTCAATATCAGTTAGTGAAACTCTTGGCTTCTCGCTTTAAGAATATCTGTGTCGTGGGTGATGCAGACCAATCAATCTACGGTTGGCGTGGGGCTGATATGCAAAATATTCTTGATTTTGAGAAAGACTATCCCGAAGCCAAGGTAGTTCTCCTGGAAGAAAATTACCGTTCGACTAAGAAAATTCTCCAAGCGGCCAACGAGGTGATTAAGAACAACCGCAACCGCCGTCCTAAAAAACTTTGGACTCAAAATGATGACGGAGAACAAATCGTTTATTACCGTGCTAATGACGAGCGGGATGAAGCTGTTTTCGTAGCTTCAACGATTAATAACGTCGTTCGTGAAGAAGGTAAGAACTTTAAAGACTTTGCAGTCCTCTACCGTACCAACGCCCAATCTCGTACCATTGAAGAAGCCTTGCTCAAGTCTAATATTCCTTATACCATGGTTGGAGGTACCAAGTTCTACAGTCGTAAAGAAATTCGTGACGTCATTTCTTATCTGAACTTGATTGCCAACCCTGCGGATAATATTAGCTTTGAACGTGTCGTGAATGAACCGAAACGTGGGGTCGGTCCTGGTACTCTTGAAAAGATTCGTACCTTTGCCTACGAGCAGGATATGAGTCTTCTAGATGCTTCCGCTAATATTATGTTGTCACCGATTAAAGGGAAAGCAGCTCAAGGCGTTTATGACTTTGCTAATGTTATTCTGAATCTACGCAACAAGCTAAATGACTTAAGTATTACCGAAGTTGTTGAAGCTGTCTTGGACCAATCTGGTTATCTAGACGCGCTTTCAATGCAACAAACGCTTGAAAGTCAGGCACGTATTGAAAATATCGAAGAGTTCATGTCTGTAACCAAGAATTTCGACGAAACCAATACAGATGAGACCGAAGACGAGACGGGTATTGACCGTTTAGGACGTTTCTTGAACGATCTGGCTTTGATTGCTGACACGGACGATGGTGATGTCGAAGCAGCAGAAGTAACCTTAATGACCCTCCACGCTGCTAAAGGGCTTGAATTTCCAGTTGTCTTTCTGATTGGTATGGAAGAAGGCGTCTTTCCCTTGTCGCGTGCTTCAGAAGAGCCAGATGAGCTTGAAGAAGAACGTCGCTTGGCTTACGTAGGAATTACCCGTGCTGAAGAAATTCTTTTCCTAACCAATGCCAATACTCGTACGCTTTTTGGTAAGACTAATTACAACCGTCCAAGTCGTTTCTTGCGAGAAATCTCAGATGATTTATTGCAATATCAAGGACTTGCACGTCCTGCTAATTCATCTTTTGGTGTTCGTTTTACAAAGGATGAACCAACACAATTTGGTCAGGGGATGAGCTTACAACAAGCGCTTCAGATCAGAAAAGCCAATGCACAACCGCAAAGACATACTGGCGCTCAGCCATTTTCAAAAGCTACCGGAGGGCTACCATTCGGAAAAACATCTGACTCAAGCAAGACAGCAACAGACTGGGAAATTGGCGACATCGCCCATCACAAGAAGTGGGGAGACGGAACTGTCCTAGAAGTGACTGGTAGTGGTAAAACCCAAGAACTTAAAATTAAATTCCCAGAGGTGGGACTTAAAAAAGTTCTAGCAAGTGTTGCACCCATTGAAAAGAAATAAAAGGACCGAAAGGTTCTTTTTATAAACCCTATCTATCACTATGATAAGAAATTTCTATTAGACAGCTTGACTTGCTAGGTGTAGAATGAAGGCAACTTTTGTTTTGGAGGAAACACATATGACACGAGAATTTTCATTTGAAACCCTACAATTGCATGCTGGACAAGCCCCTGATAAGGAAGCTAAATCACGTGCGGTTCCTATTTACCAAACAACTTCATACGTTTTTGATAATGCTCAAGAAGGTGAAGACCTCTTTGCCCTTAGAAAACCTGGTAACATTTACACTCGTATTACCAACCCTACTGTAGCAGTCCTTGAAGACCGTATTGCTGCACTAGAAGGTGGTGTTGGTGCCTTGGCAACTGCTTCAGGTATGGCTGCTATCACTTATGTAGTACTTGGTTTGGCACACGCTGGAGATCATGTTGTTGCTGCAACAACGCTTTATGGTGGAACTTTTAACCTCTTGAAAGAAACACTCCCACGTTATGGGGTCACAACAACTTTTGTTGACGTCAACAATCCTGAAGAAGTAGAAGCTGCAATCAAAGAAAATACAAAACTTGTCTTGATTGAGTCTTTGGGTAACCCACTTATCAACATTCCAGATTTTGAAAAGATTGCTGACATCGCTCACAGTCATAAGATTCCATTGGTGGCTGACAATACATTCGGTACACCTTATCTTATTAACGTTATTTCTCATGGTGTAGATATCGTGGTTCACTCTGCGACTAAATTTATCGGTGGACATGGGACAACTATCGGAGGCCTTATCGTCGATTCTGGTAAATTCGATTGGGAAGCTTCAGGTAAATTCCCACAATTGGTGGATGAAGATCCTTCTTACCACAATATCAGTTATACACGTGATGTCGGTGCAGCAGCGTTTATTACTGCCCTCCGTACACAACTTTTGCGTGATACAGGTGCAGCCTTGGCACCTTTCAATGCCTTCTTGCTCTTGCAAGGCCTTGAAACCCTCTCACTTCGTGTAGAACGCCACGTCGAAAATACGAAAAAAATCGTAGATTTCTTGGAAAACCATCCAAAAGTTGAGAAAGTAAACTATCCTGGATTGCCATCAAGTCCTTACTATGACTTGGCACAAAAATACTTCCCTAAAGGACCAGGTTCTATTTTCACTTTCCATGTTAAGGGCGGACAAGATGAAGCTCGTACAGTCATTGATAACCTTGAAATCTTCTCAGACCTTGCCAACGTTGCCGATGCAAAATCATTGGTTGTTCACCCTGCAACAACAACCCATCAACAATTGGCAGAAGAAGATTTGCTTGCCTGCGGTGTCACTCCAAATCAAATTCGAATCTCTGTCGGTTTGGAAAATGCAGATGATTTGATTGAAGATTTGAAACTTGCCTTGGAAAAAATCTAAAAGTATTATAATACGAATGGACTCAGCATCTAGTTGGGTCTTTTTCGGATAGCTTGAATCACATATTAAAATAAGCTATAACATCACATTCTTAAAGAGATTTAAGCAGCAAACATCTCAACATTTTTAAAATCAAACTATCGATAAATGGTGGTATTATAATACAACGTTTCTATGATAAAGCTCCTCAAAAGTAATTAAATACATGCTTATTACGAAAGGAAGTTCGCAGATAGATATATCTTCTGTGATTATGAAATGCTCTTTGTTAAAAATTTATAAGCAAATGGTTAGTCATGTTCTAGTATTTAAAGTACAATAAAGAAAAACTATTGGAGGAATATTATGCCAACATTTATCGGAAAACCAGTTACAGTAGCTGAAGACAAACAACTTCAAGTAGGAGATACTTTGCGTGATTTTACATTGACTACAACAGATTTAAGTCAAAAATCACTATCAGATTTCGATGGAAAGAAAAAAGTTATCTCTATAGTTCCATCTATTGATACAGGTATCTGCTCAACGCAAACACGTACTTTTAACAAAGAGTTATCAGAACTAGATGATACTGTGGTAATTACTATCTCTGTAGACCTACCATTTGCACAAGCTCGTTGGTGCGGTGCTGAGGGACTTGAAAATGCTATTATGCTTTCTGACTACTACGATAACCGCTTCGGAAGAGCGTATGGTGTTCTTATTGAAGAATGGCACCTATTAGCGCGTGCTGTTTTAGTAGCTGATGCTGATAACAAGATTACTTACGTGGAATATCTGGAAAATATTAATACAGATCCAAACTATGAAGCAGCAGTAGCAGCCGTTAAGAGCTTGTAATTAAGAGACCTAGTCTCTTTTTTTATTTTATATTTATTGCAGTTTTTACTTGCAAAAGTATTAGCTTCTTGCTATTATTGTATAGCAATACTCATTAAGGATACTCGAATATAAGAAAGGAGATTCAATGACTGAAAAAGAAAGACCTCAATTGATTGTCAATTATGAAGCTAATACTGATAAGCTTATTCGTTTAGGTGATGTTGTTGACCAGTTCAAAGGCAAAGCTGTCCCTGCTAAGGCAGAACCTGGCGAATTTGCTGTCATTAATCTATCGGATATGACACCAAGCGGTATTTCATATAAAGACCTTAAAACTTTTTCTGAAGAACGTCGTAAGCTCTTACGGTTTTTGCTAGAGGATGGTGATGTCCTCATCGCTTCAAAAGGGACAGTGCAAAAAGTAGCTGTTTTTGAGGATCAAGGTAAACGTGAAGTGGTTGCCTCATCAAATATTACAGTTCTTCGTCCTAAAGAAAAACTTCGTGGGTTCTACATCAAATTTTTCCTTGAGACTGATATTGGACGTACTTATTTAGATTATGCTGATAAGGGTAAGGCCGTCCTCAACTTATCGACTGCTGACCTCTTGGATATTAAAATCCCTGAGATACCAATTGTTAAGCAAGATTATCAGATTGCCGCTTATTTACGTGGCCGTGCTGATTTCCATCGTAAGATGGTTCGTGCAGAGCAAGAGTGGGAGAATATCCAACATAATGTTACGGAAGCTCTATTTGGAAACTAATTAAAGGCACAGACTCAGGTTTGTTGGCCTTTTTTCATTATTCTCGTGTATAATGGTAGTAGTAAATATGTTATTAGGAGGTCACAATGACAACCAACACTATAGATTTATCACAACCAGTCGCAACCATCATTAAAGAGCATCCAGAGGTTAAGGATTTACTGATTGATCTCGGTTTCAAGCCCTTGTCCAACCCTGCTATGCTAAATACTGTCGGTAAGGTAACCAGTCTAAAAGCTGGCTCTAAGTTAGCTAATATTCCCCTAGATAAAATTAAGCAAACCTTACTATTCAATGGATATGATGTCATCGGAGACTGATATGGAAAACAATCGTATTCAAATACTCAAAGAAATTCTACTAGATTTGCACCATGGAGCCAGTCCTGAGAGTGTTCAAGAGCGCTTCAATCAACATTTCAAGGGAGTTTCTGCCCTTGAAATCTCTATGATGGAACATGAACTGATGGCATCTGAAGAAGGAGTTACTTTTGAAGATGTCATGAGCCTCTGTAATGTACATGCTAACCTCTTTAAAGGAGCCATTGCAGATGTGGAGGTAGCAGACGCTGATCAAGAAGGCCACCCAGTTTATGTGTTTAAACAAGAGAATTTAGCCCTACGTTCAGCTATTCTCCGTATTCGACGTATCATAGAAAATATCAGTAAGCCTGAAAATGAAGAGTTTAAATCTGACCTAGTAAATGGGCTTAAGCATCAGATGTCATTACTTGGTCAATTCCATAATCATTACACACGTAAAGAAAAGCTCTTCTTTCCAATTATGGAGCGTTAC
The DNA here is from genome assembly GCF_030284685.1 of Streptococcus raffinosi. NCBI lineage: Bacteria > Bacillati > Bacillota > Bacilli > Lactobacillales > Streptococcaceae > Streptococcus > Streptococcus raffinosi. The sequence goes on along the minus strand of NZ_JASUZV010000003.1, from coordinate 138,166 downwards.
GGTCATGACTCCCCGCCAAAAGTGATGTGGGGTGTAGACGATGACATCCGAAAACTTTTTAGAGTAGCAGAAGCTAAACTCAAAGCACTTCCAGAAGGTGCTTTAGAAGAGTTTTCAAAAGCATTTGAAGCCTTTTCGGAAGAGTTTGAAGCTATGATTTTCAAGGAAGAAGCCATCCTACTTATGATTCTGCTAGAAACCTTCACGCAGGATGATTGGCTTTCCATTGCTGAGGAGAGCGATGCCTATGGCTATGCTATTATAAAGCCTACAGCTATCTGGAAGCCTAAGCGAGAGCGTTTTGATGATACTGTACTAGAAGAAAAGTCTAGTCCAAAAGCTGAGGAGAATATCGGCAATACACGTGTCATAGATACCCCTGAAGGGCAATTCACCATCAGCTTCACACCGAAACCAAAGGCTGAAACTATCGTAGATAGAGAAACCACACAGCCTTTTGGCAATGGTTATTTATCTGTTGAACAGGCCAATCTCATCCTCAATCATCTCCCTTTGGAAATCACTTTCGTTAATAAAGATGATATTTTCCAATACTATAACGACAATGTTCCAGCCAATGAAATGGTCTTTAAACGAACACCTAGTCAAATTGGACGGAATGTTGAACTTTGTCATCCGCCAAAAGTCCTTGACAAGGTCAAGAAAATCTTTGACTTACTCAGAAGTGGTGAGCGTGACCAAGTACCAATGTGGTTCAAATCTGAACGTCTAGGAAAATTCGTCTACGTCACCTATGCTGCTGTACGAGACGATAAAGGAGACTTTCAGGGCGTCCTAGAGTATGTCCAAGATATCCAGCCTTTCTTTGAGCTAGATAGCGACCTCAAAAGGGATATTGATTAAAAAGAAGAAGTAAATGTGACGTTATAAACATCTGAAGAGGCTAGAGAATTTACTCTTGGCCTCTTTATGTTTCTACCTAGCTCTTTATGCTTGCTTTTGATATAATTAAAAGTATGATTTCGGGAATTATTAATCTAAAAAAAGAAGCTGGAATGACCAGTCACGATGCAGTATTTAAACTGCGCAAAATTTTACATGAAAAGAAAATCGGACACGGTGGAACCCTAGATCCTGATGTTACTGGTGTTTTACCCATAGCAGTTGGAAAGGCTACTCGTGTCATTGAATACATGACTGAAGCTGGCAAGGTCTATGAGGGAGAAATTACCATTGGCTTTTCGACAACGACCGAAGATGCCAGCGGTGACGTCGTCCAAACAACACCTTTAACAGAGCTGGATGAAGAATCTGTTGATAAAGCCATGTCTAGTTTTGAGGGCCAAATCACACAAATCCCACCGATGTACTCAGCAGTTAAAGTCAACGGGAAAAAACTTTACGAATATGCACGCACCGGCCAAGAAGTCGAACGTTCACAACGCCAAGTGACAATTACAGAGTTTGTTCGTACCTCACCTATTAAGCTTGAAAACGGCACTGCAAGATTTACCTTCCGTGTTGCTTGTAGCAAAGGAACTTATGTCCGTACCTTATCTGTCGACTTAGGTGCTAAACTTGGTTATGCTAGCCACATGTCTGCTCTGCGTCGAACAGCTTCAGCAGGGTTAACGTTAGATTTAGCCCTAACCCTCTCACAAATTTCAGAAATGGTAGAAGCAGGGGATGAATCTTTCTTACTCCCTATCGAATTTGGTGTTCAGGACCTACCGGCTGCGCAAGTCACTGAAGAAGATGCCAAAGAAATCTCATTTGGTCGCTTTATTTCCTTAGAGAGCCAAGAACCTCTGGTAGCTGCCTTTTTGGGTGACAAGGTTCTAGCCATCATGGAAAAGCGACATCACGTCTATAAACCTAGAAAAGTATTAATCCAATGAAAGTAACGTCCATTAACGATTATAAAGATATCCATCAGGAGAAGGGAACAGTCCTTGTCTTAGGCTATTTCGATGCGCTTCACCGTGGTCATAAAGTCCTGTTTGATAAGGCACGTCAGATTGCTGATGAGAAACAGCTTGAAGTAGCTGTCCTTACCTTTAACGAGAGTCCGCAACTGACATTCCAACGCTATACAGATGACCTCCTTCTTCATATCACTGCACCTCAAAGACGTTGTGATCTTTTTGAAGCTTACGGAACAGATCAACTTTATTTAACAGATTTCAATAGTGATTTTGCCCGAACCAGTTCTGATGACTTCATTGCCCGTTATATTAAGCGTTTGAAGGCTCAAGAGATTGTTGTGGGATTTGATTACAAGTTTGGACACCATCGAACGGATGCAGACTATTTAGCTCGAAATTTTTCCGGAAGGGTACATGTCATTGAAGAGCAACAAAGTGATGGTGAAAAAATTTCATCGACTCGTGTTCGCCAGTTGATTAGAGAAGGTAAGGTTAAAGAGGCTAATGACCTCTTGGGACATGAATTCTCTACACGAGGTATTGTGGTCCACGGAGATGCGCGTGGACGCACTATTGGTTTTCCAACGGCCAATCTAGCACCAATTGATAGAACCTTTCTACCAGCTGATGGGGTTTACGTTGCTGACGTCGTCATTGATGGAAAACGCTATCGTTCTATGACCAGCTTGGGTAAAAATGTCACCTTTGGAGGGACAGAACTGCGTCTTGAAGCCAACATCTTTGATTTTGAAGGCGACATCTATGGGAAAACGATTGAAGTCTTCTGGCTAGAATATATCCGTGATATGGTTAAGTTTAATAGCATAGATGAACTTTGTGAACAATTGAATACAGACAAAAAAATCGCAGAAAATTTTAAGAAAGCGTAGCCAAAACTATACAAATATTGTATAATAATTAGGAATGTTAAAGTGAAAGGGGCGTTTGCATGGTAACTTTATTTTTATCACCTAGCTGCACCAGCTGTAGGAAAGCAAGAGCCTGGTTGACCAATCATGAAGTTGCTTTTAACGAACACAATATTATCACAAGCCCATTAACACACGATGAGTTGATGAGGATTTTGTCTTATACAGAAAATGGTACAGAGGATATCATTTCAACCCGTTCAAAAGTCTTTCAAAAATTAAACATCGATGTAGATGATTTAACCATCAAGGAACTTATTCAATTGATTTCTGAATATCCAAATCTTCTTCGTCGACCTATCATTATGGATAACAAACGCATGCAAATTGGGTTTAATGAAGATGAAATTCGTGCTTTTTTGCCTCGTGACTATAGAAAGCAAGAACTACGTCAAGCGACCATTCGTGCTGAAATTGAGGGTAACAATGACTAAAGGAAATTATTCCTACCCACTCGATCCATCATGGAGCACTGAGGAAATTACCACAGTGCTTCATTTTTTGAGTCAGGTAGAAAAAGCATACGAAAGCAAGGTTGATCGTGATCAACTCTTGCAAGCCTATAAAGCATTTAAGATTGTTGTCCCCGGAAAGGCACCTGAAAAGCAACTCGACAAGGCTTTTGAAGAAGCTAGCGGTTTTTCAACCTACCAAGCTATCAAAGCCGCCAAAGCACAAGATAAAGGATTAATCTCACTTGGAAAATAAATTGAGTTTCGCAAAAGAAATCATAAAAGAAGCTGGAGATTTTATTAAAGACAGTTTGTCAAAAACGATAACAGTCGAAGAAAAGACAGCTTTTGATGATTTAGTAACTAATATTGATAAGCAAACACAAGATTTACTCGTTGCTAGGATTCAATCTGCTTTCCCTACGGATCATATTTTTGCAGAAGAAAATGGCCTAGTTCATGATATAAAAGATGGCAATGTCTGGGTCTTGGATCCTATTGACGGAACAGTCAATTTTATTGTTCAACAAGAAAATTTTTGTGTCATGATTGCTTACTACGAAGAGGGCCAAGGAAAATTCGGCCTCATTTATAACGTCATGGCTGATGAACTTTTCTACGGTGGTGGCCAATTCGATGTTTATTGTAATGACAAGTTACTTCCAGTATATCAAGATCGTCCTTTAAATCGATGTCTAGTTGCTAGTAATGCAGCCATGTTTGCTAAAAATTTTCATGGCCTCCAAAGCTTTATTAATAAAACCTTGGGCGTACGTGTTTATGGTGGTGCCGGTTTAAGTATGTCAAAAGTCCTATCCGGTCAAATTTTAGCCTACTTTTCTGTCATTTACCCGTGGGACTATGCTGCAGCAAGTATTATGGGCGAAAAATTAGGTTATCAGCTTGAGACCATTAACGGAGAAGCTCTTGATTACTCTAGTCGTCAGGCGGTAATGCTTGTTCCTAAAGCAAAGCTCAATGACATTAAAACCATTATGAGCTCTAAAGATTAATTGAATAAATATACTGGACAAATCAGGACCATAAGTCCTCTTGGTTGGTCCAGTTTTTTAATAGAAAGGAAACTATGGAATTTCCATTAGATTTTGTAGAAAAATACACTGGCTTATTGGGTAAAGAAGCGGATAACTTCTTCGCATCTTTTGACCAGGAAGCCGTATCTGCCTATCGCACAAATCCTCTTAAAAAGCAGCAGAAAAACTATCCTGATGCTATTCCTGAAACACTTTGGGGTCATTACGGGAAAATTTCTGGGAAATCTTCTGACCATGCGACTGGTTTGGTCTATTCTCAGGAACCTGCAGCTCAAATGGTCGCTCAAGTTGCAGCTCCAGCCAAGGGAAGTCGTGTCTTAGATTTAGCAGCTGCTCCAGGCGGAAAATCTACCCATCTTCTAAGCTATCTAGACAATACAGGACTGCTTGTTAGCAATGAAATCAATCCCAAACGTAGCAAGATTTTAGTTGAAAATATTGAACGTTTTGGTGCTAGAAATGTCGTGGTGACTAATACGTCAGCCGATAAACTAGCTAAAGTTTTCAAAAATTACTTTAATACGATTGTCTTTGATGGACCATGTTCTGGTGAAGGAATGTTCCGCAAAGACCCTGATGCAATCCAATATTGGCACAAGGACTATCCGAGTGAGCTAGCACAATTGCAGAAGGACATCTTAACAGATGGTTTGAAGATGCTTGCCCCAGGTGGCCAATTAATCTACTCAACCTGCACCTGGTCCCCTGAGGAGAATGAAGGTGTGGTCTCTTGGATTTTAGAGAATTACCCTGACCTTGAATTGGTAGACATTCCGAAACAAAATGGTATGTGTCATGGAATCAATTTTCCAGAAACAGCTCGTATGTATCCGCATCATTTTAAGGGTGAAGGGCAATTTGTGGCAAAATTTCAAGATCAGCGCCTAACCGAGCAAAAGCGTATCAAAGAAGGGAAATCTAACCTCAATAAGGAGCAGAAGCAACTTTGGGAAGCCTTTGCTAAAAAGCACCTTAAAACACATCTAGATGGTTTACTTCAGGTTTTTGGAGATAATCTTTTCTTACTTCCTAATGGTCTTCCAGATCTTTCCAAAGTGAAAATCGCTCGTAACGGTTTGCATCTAGGAATTTTCAAGAAGAAACGTTTCGAACCAAGTTTTGCACTCGGAATGGCACTAACCTCTGATGAAGTTGTTTCAAGTCTATCCCTCAATCAAGAGCAGTTTGCCCAGTATGTTTCAGGCAATGTGGTTACTTTAGACCAAGTCCTTCCTAACGGTTGGTATCAATTATTGGTTGACGGCAATGGGTTTGGATTTGCCAAAGTCGTTGGAAATACCGTAAAAAATTACTATCCAAAGGGGTTGAGATACCATATCTGACAGCCTGTAATCAAAGTTTAATGTGACTTAATCATCCTATCCTTGGTATAATTAAAGAGATGTCTTTTAGAAGCCTATATATTACGCTATTTTGTTACAAAAATCTCGGAGGACAAAAATGAAAAAAACAAAAGTCCTTGCAGTGATTTTATCACTAGCAATGGCCACACTAGTCTTAACTGGCTGTGCCTCTTGGATTGACCGTGGTCAGTCCATTACAGCAGTTGGGTCTACGGCTCTTCAACCTTTAGTGGAAGCAGCAGCAGATGGTTTCGCTGAAAAGAGCCCTGAAAAAATTGTTAATGTCCAAGGGGGTGGTTCCGGTACAGGGCTTTCACAAGTTCAATCTGGAGCTGTCCAAATCGGTAACAGCGATCTCTTTGCTGAGGAAAAATCTGGAATAGATGCTAGTAAGCTTGTTGACTTTCAAGTTGCTGTTGCTGGCATTGCCGTTATTACCAATAAAGAAGTTGCTGTTGACAACCTAACAACAGAGCAACTTCGTAAAATTTTCACAGGCGAAATTACAAACTGGAAACAACTCGGTGGACAGGATTTGGACATTACCATCATCAACCGTGCAGCAAGTTCAGGATCACGTGCCACTTTTGATGCTGTCATTATGGACGGAAAATCTCCTATTCGCACGCAAGAGCAAGATTCTAACGGAATGGTTAAGTCAATTGTCGCTCAAACCCCTGGAGCGATTTCATACTTATCATTTGCTTACCTTGATGACTCTGTTAAAACATTGAAGCTTAATGGCTTTGAACCAAAGGCTGAAAATGTTGCAACTAATGATTGGCCAATCTGGTCTTACGAACATATGTATACTAAAGGTAAGCCCGATGGTTATACAAAACAATTCCTAGACTATATGATGAGCGATGAAGTTCAAGAGAACGTCGTTTCAAAAATGGGTTACATTTCCATCCATAGTATGAAAGTAACAAAGGATGCTGATGGTAAAGTCACAAAGAAGAGTGAGGAGTAAGCATGAAAAATGAAGATTTGGTGAAGCAGTTAACATCACCCTCTAAAAATTCACGCCTCGAAAAGTTTGGTAAAACAATCACTTTTCTTTGCCTAGCTTTGATTGTTTTCATTGTAGCAATGATTTTACTATTCGTAGCCCAAAAAGGACTAGCTACTTTCTTTGTCAATAAGGTTAGTTTGATTGAGTTCCTCTTTAGTGGGAATTGGTCACCATCTGAAGGGAAATTCGGGGCGCTGCCAATGATTTTGGGCTCATTCGTGGTTACCCTACTTTCAGCCTTAGTAGCAACGCCATTTGCTATTGGGGCAGCCATCTTTATGACTGAAATTTCTCCTAAGGGGGCTAAATTCCTGCAACCTGCTATTGAACTTTTGGTTGGGATTCCATCTGTTGTATATGGATTCATTGGTCTCCAAGTCGTGGTCCCATTTGTTCGTTTCATTTTTGGTGGTACAGGATTTGGTATCCTTTCAGGTACCTTTGTCTTGTTCGTCATGATTTTACCAACCGTAACCTTTATGACGACAGACACGCTTCGTGCGGTACCACGTCACTATCGTGAAGCCAGTCTTGCCATGGGGGCTACTCGCTGGCAAACCATTTGGCGAGTGACGCTTAATGCGGCTAAACCAGGTATCTTCACGGCCGTTATCTTCGGTATGGCCCGTGCCTTCGGTGAGGCTCTTGCCATCCAGATGGTCGTCGGAAATTCTGCTGTGGTTCCAACTTCTTTAACCACACCGGCAGCAACCTTGACATCTGTATTGACTATGGGAATCGGAAATACCGTCATGGGCACAGTTTCAAACAATGTCCTCTGGTCACTTGCTCTGGTACTCTTATTAATGAGCCTCGGTTTCAATATGTTGGTTAAATTCATTACCCGTGAAAGAAAGAGAAATTATGAACGCTAAAAAAATTGATAAAATTGCCATCGGCACACTCTATGTGATTGCTGGCATTATTGTAACAATACTAGCAGCCTTGATTCTCTATATCTTGGTTCGTGGGTTACCACACATTAGCTGGTCTTTCTTGACAAGTCGATCATCGTCCTACAAAGCCGGAGGAGGAATTGGTGTTCAACTCTACAATTCATTCTTTCTTTTAGTGATTACCTTGATTATTTCTGTTCCTCTTTCAATGGGAGCAGGTATTTATCTTTCCGAATACGCTAAAAAAGGAAGACTGACAAACTTTGTAAGGACTTGTATTGAGATTCTTTCATCACTACCATCAGTAGTAGTTGGACTTTTTGGTTATTTGATTTTCGTTGTCCAATTTCAGTATGGTTTTTCAATTCTATCAGGTGCCTTGGCACTTACCGTTTTTAACCTACCACAAATGACACGTACTGTTGAAGATAGTCTAAGAACGGTTCACCATACCCAGCGTGAAGCAGGTCTTGCTTTAGGCTTGTCTCGCTGGGAAACCATCTGTTATGTTGTCGTACCAGAGGCCTTACCAGGAATTGTAACTGGGATTGTACTTGCATCTGGCCGTATTTTTGGAGAAGCAGCAGCACTTATTTACACAGCTGGTCAATCAGCACCGGCCCTTAACTGGGGTGACTGGAATCCACTTTCTATCTCTAGTCCGATTTCGATCTTCCGCCAAGCTGAGACGCTTGCTGTTCACATCTGGAAAGTCAATTCTGAAGGGACGACACCTGACGCTACAGCTGTATCAGCTGGTTCAGCAGCAGTACTCTTAATTTTCATTTTGATTTTCAACTTTGGTGCACGTCGTTTAGGGGCCTACCTCCACAAGAAATTAACATCCGCTTAAAGGAGTTACCATGACTAAATACAATTGGGATGAGCGTCATATTATCACCTTCCCAGAGAAGGAGCTCGCTCTTGAAACCAAGGACTTACATGTCTACTATGGCCAAAAAGAAGCCATCAAAGGTATTGATATGAAGTTCGAAAAAAATAAAATTACGGCTCTGATTGGGCCTTCGGGATGTGGAAAATCAACCTTCCTTCGTAGTTTAAACCGTATGAATGATACTATTGATATTGCCAAGGTCACTGGACAAATTCTATATGAAGGCGTCGATGTTAATGCTAGTAATATCAATGTTTATGAAATGCGCAAACATATTGGCATGGTCTTTCAGCGTCCTAATCCTTTTGCCAAGTCTATTTATAAAAATATTACCTTTGCCCACGAACGTAAAGGGGTGAGAGACAAACAAACCTTGGATGAAATTGTTGAAACCTCACTTAAGCAGGCTGGACTTTGGGATCAGGTGAAAGATGATCTTCATAAATCAGCCTTTACCCTATCAGGCGGTCAGCAGCAACGGCTTTGTATAGCAAGGGCCATTGCTGTTAAACCACGTATCCTTCTCATGGATGAACCTGCCGCCTCACTGGACCCTCTTGCCACGATGCAACTAGAAGAAACCATGTTTGAACTTAAGGAAAACTACTCTATTATCATCGTAACGCACAATATGCAACAAGCAGCGCGTGCTAGTGATTATACAGCTTTCTTCTACCTTGGTGACCTCATCGAATACGACAAAACTAAGAAAATCTTCCAAGATGCTGCCCTACAGTCAACCAGTGACTATGTCTCAGGACGCTTTGGATAGAAAGGAGCATCTATGACTAAACCAATCATTTCCATCAATGATTTATCGGTGTATTTCAATAAGAAAAAAGCCCTTAATAACGTGACCATGGATTTCTATCCAAATGAAATCACAGCCCTTATCGGACCTTCAGGATCAGGAAAATCAACCTTGCTCCGTTCTATCAACCGAATGGGAGATTTAAACCCTGAGTGGACGCTTACTGGAGCAGTATCTTACAATGGTCATAATGTCTATAGTCCTCGAACGGACACTGTTGAGTTACGAAAGCAAATCGGTATGGTCTTTCAACAACCTAATCCCTTCCCCATGTCTATCTATGAAAACGTGGTTTATGGACTTCGTATCAATGGTATCAAAGACAAAGCAGTCCTTGATAAAGCAGTCGAAGAATCTCTAAAAGGTGCTTCAATATGGGAAGAAGTAAAAGACCGTCTCCATGAATCAGCTCTCGGCCTTTCGGGAGGACAACAACAACGTATCTGTATCGCAAGGGTTCTTGCAACATCACCAAAGGTTATCCTACTTGACGAGCCAACATCAGCTTTGGACCCTATCTCGGCAGGAAAAATCGAAGAAACCCTCTACAACCTAAAAGACCAGTACACTTTGTTGCTTGTTACTCGTTCTATGCAACAAGCTAGTCGTATCTCCCAACGAACAGGCTTTTTCCTTGATGGACAACTCATTGAATATTCATCGACTAAGCATATGTTCCTTAATCCACAACACAAAGAAACAGAAGATTACATTACCGGTAAGTTCGGTTAAGAAAGGACGGATTCATTACCAATTATGATGTTACGAACACCCTTCGAAGAAGAATTAGCAAAACTCCACAATCAATTTTATGCCATGGGTACCGAAGTTGCTGCTCAGCTCAAAAAAGCAGTACGTGCTTTCATCAGCCATGACCGTGAATTGGCTAAAGAAGTTATTGAAAACGATGAAATTGTCAATAACTACGAAACCAAACTTGAGAAAAAATCGCTTGAAATTATTGCCCTTCAGCAACCTGTATCAAGTGATTTACGTACTGTTATCACTGCACTAAAAGCATCTAGTGACGTCGAGCGTATGGGTGACCATGCCGTTGCCATCGCAAAGGCGACCATCCGTATTAAGGGTGAAAACCGAATGACTGATATTGAAGCTGAGATCAAGAAAATGGGGAAAGCAGTCCGCCATATGGTTGAAGAAGCTCTTGAAGTTTACTTGAATGCTGACGAAAAGCGTGCTTATGAAATCGCAGCTTCAGATGAAATCATTGACAACTTTTTCCGTGATATCCAATCCATGACGGTAGAAGGTGTCCGGAAAAATCCAGATGCAGCCTTCGCTGCCAAAGAATATTTCCAAGTACTCATGTATTTGGAACGCATTGGTGACTACGCCCGTAATTTATGCGAGTGGGTCGTCTATCTCAAATCCGGTAAAATCATTGAACTGTAGGCAAAGCTTGCAATCTATGTTATAATGGGTCTGTATTGAATAAATTCAGTCCCTTTTCTTTTAAAGTAAAGTACCTAATATCGAAACATTTGTCAGTCTGTTTCGATACGAAAAGTTAGTTAGGAGTATATACGTATGACAGCATCTGTTGCTCGTTTTATCGAAAGTTTCATCCCTGAAAATTATAATCTTTTCTTGGATATTAATCGTTCTGAAAAGACCTTTACAGGGAATGTTGCCATTACAGGTGAAGCCCTTGATAACCATATCTCCCTTCACCAAAAAGACCTTACCATCCATTCTATTCTCTTGGATAATGAATCACTAAACTTTCAAATGGATGATGCCAATGAGGCTTTCCATATTGAACTTCCAGAGACTGGGGTTTTAACGCTTGTCATTGAATTTTCAGGTCGTATTACAGACAATATGACCGGGATCTACCCATCATATTACACCCACAATGGTGAGAAGAAGGAAATCATTTCAACACAGTTTGAATCTCATTTTGCGCGTGAAGCTTTCCCATCTATTGATGAACCAGAAGCTAAAGCAACCTTTGATTTCTCATTGAAATTTGACGCTGAAGAAGGCGATATTGCCTTGTCAAATATGCCTGAAATCAATAGTCATCTCCGTGAAGAAACTGGCGTTTGGACCTTTGAGACAACACCACGTATGTCAACTTATCTCCTAGCCTTTGGGTTTGGAGCTCTCCAAGGTAAAACCGCTAAAACTCAAAACGGTACAGAAGTCGGCGTCTTCGCTACAGTTGCACAAGCAGCAAACAGTGTTGACTTTGCGCTTGACATTGCCGTTCGTGTCATTGATTTCTACGAAGATTATTTCCAAGTAAAATATCCTATTCCATTGTCTTACCACCTTGCCCTTCCTGATTTCTCAGCAGGTGCTATGGAAAACTGGGGACTTGTTACTTACCGTGAGGTTTACCTTCTTGTAGATGAAAATAGCTCTGCTGTAAGCCGTCAACAAGTAGCCCTTGTTGTTGCCCACGAATTAGCTCACCAATGGTTCGGTAACCTTGTAACGATGAAATGGTGGGATGACCTCTGGCTTAACGAAAGTTTTGCCAACATGATGGAATATGTTTCAGTAGATGCTATTGAACCAAGTTGGAACATCTTTGAAGATTTCCAAACAACTGGTGTTCCACATGCCCTCCAACGTGATGCTACAGATGGTGTCCAGTCTGTCCATATGGAAGTCAATCATCCTGATGAAATTAATACCCTCTTTGACAGTGCCATCGTTTATGCTAAGGGTAGCCGTCTCATGCACATGTTGCGTCGTTGGCTAGGTGATGAAGCCTTTGCCAAAGGACTTAAAGCTTATTTTGAAAAGCACCAATATAATAACACTGTTGGACGTGATCTTTGGGATGCCCTTTCAGATGCTTCAGGAAAAGATGTCTCTAGCTTTATGGATACTTGGTTGGAACAACCAGGTTACCCAGTAGTTAATGCAGAAATTGTTGATGACACGCTTATTCTTAGTCAAAAACAATTCTTCATTGGTGAACACGAGGATAAAGGACGACTTTGGGAAATCCCATTGAACTCGAATTGGAAGGGTCTACCAGATACACTTTCAGAAGAACGAATTGAGATTCCAAATTATAGTCAACTTGAAGCCCAAAATGAGGGGGCTCTCCGTCTCAACACAGCAAATACAGCTCACTACATCACTGAATACCAAGGACAGCTCTTGGACAATATCCTTGATGAATTTGCACTCCTTGATACTGTAAGTAAACTTCAAATCTTGCAAGAACGTCGTCTCTTAGCTGAAAGTGGACGTATTTCTTACGCAAGCCTAATCACCTTGCTTGATTTGGTTGAAAAAGAAGAAAGCTTCTTGATTGCTCAAGCTAAATCACAAATTCTTAGCGGTTTGAAGCGTTTTATTGATGAAGATACAGAAGCAGAAGTGCATTACAACGCCTTGGTACGCCGTCAATTCCAAAATGACTTTAAGCGTCTTGGTTTTGAAGCCAAAGAAGGCGAGTCAGATGAAGACGAGATGGTACGTCAGACAATGCTTGGCTATTTGATTCAGGCAGACTATCAACCGGCCGTTTTAGCAGCAGCAAGTGTCTTCCAAGCACATAAAGAAAACTTCGAAAGCATTCCAGCAAGTGTCCGAGGTCTTGTCCTTATCAACCAAATGAAACAAGAAAACAGTCTTGAGCTTGTTGAAGAATATGTGAATGCTTACGTTGCAACCAACGATAGTAACTTCCGTCGTCAATTGACTCAAGCAGTCGCTTACCTTAAAAATCAAGAAGGTCTTGACTACGTTTTAGGTCATTTGAAGGATAAAAATGTTGTTAAACCTCAAGATTTGTACCTTTGGTACCTAAGCTTCCTTAATAAATCTTATGCTCAAGAAACCATTTGGAACTGGGCTAAAGAGAATTGGGAATGGATTAAGGCTGCCCTTGGTGGAGATATGAGCTTTGATACCTTTGTTAATATCCCAGCATCGGTCTTTAAAACTCAAGAACGTCTTGATCAGTATATTGCCTTCTTTGAGCCACAAACAAGCGATAAAGGCCTAGAACGTAATATCTTGATGGGAATTAAGACAATTGCTGCACGAGTAAACTTGATTGACAAAGAAAAAGCAGCCGTTGAATCTACACTTAAAGATTATTAGTGAAAATAAACAAGCTTTCCAAATGGAGAGCTTGTTTTTGCGTGAACTATTTTACATAAATAAAGTTATGTTATTCTAAACCGCTTTATTGCATAATTAAATTTATGTAAATTACAAAACCATTCCGAGTTGAAATGACTAGTAGTAAACTTATCATAGATTGTCTAGGGCGTTTTTTTGCTCATCATTAACAATATGCGTGTAAAGATCGGTAACCTGAGTGGAAGCATGGCCAAGTTGGTGACTAACTAAAACTTGAGACTTGGTAGCATCATAAAGACGTGTTGCCAAGGTGTGTCGTAATTTGTGGGGAGTTACACGTATCTTGAAATCCTGAGAATATTTAGCAACCATTTTTTCGATACTTGAAGCATCAATACGGTTAGGCACACCTCGATATTCCGTTAAAAATAGGGCAAGATCTTGCTTTTCAGCCTTATAGCGTTTATCACGTATACTAAGATAAGTCTCAAGATAAGGTTTTGCAAAACTTGCTACATTAACTGAGTCTCGCTTGCCCCCTTTTCGAGTGACATCAATGACCATCATCTTTAGATTGATGTCTTTAAGGTCCAGATTAACAGCCTCAGAAAGACGAACACCTGAAGCCAGCAGCAAGGCAATAATTGCTAGATCTCGCTCTTTATTCTTATAAAACGACGATTTTGCTCGATTTGATAGTTTGACTTCGTATTCTTTTTCTACATAATCAAGGAACTCCATGGTTTCATCGCCTAGAAAGAGTTTCTGTTTGATATTCTCAGCTCGAGCAGCTAAAGTTTCTTTCTTTTTCTTAGTAGAAACTTTTTTCATGACGTTACGATAGAAATATGGCTCACCATCAGGACCCTCGACCTCCTCGGTTAAATACTTATAGAGACTAGATAGAGCTGAAAGTGTCCGGTTAATGGTCGTTTGAGAGACACCTTGTTTTGTAGAATAGGTATTTAAAGAGGGACGTTCACGGAGATAAAGGACAAATGATTCCATATCTTTTTTCGTAAGATTTTCTAGGGTTTTGATGTCAATTGAGGCAATCTCATCAGCATCTGAAATGCCTGAGTCAATCAACCAGTCAAAAAAGCGTTTATATTCCTTGAGATATTCATATAAGGTCGTAAAAGAATACGGTACCGATAGTTTCGATTGGTAATATTCCAAGATGAACCACGGCATGAGAGCTTTGTATTCTTCAATTTTTTCCAGTAAAAGTTCACGTTTCATTGGTTTATTTCTCCATAATTACTTAATAGAAGTATATCACACCTATATCTTTCTTTCAAGAAAATTACAGTTTTTCGGAAAGATGTTATAAGGTGTTTTTTACTTAGAGGTTTTTATAGATTTACCGGCCAGCCTATATAGAGACTAATCATAAAAGAAAAAACAACCTGGAGTTTTCCAGATTGTTTCAAACAATAATTAAGCAACGATAGCTTTTGCAACCTCCTCGGTTGTCATGCGTGAAAAATAATGTGTTGTGTCAATAGTTTCAAGTTTAGCCAGGACATCTTCGTACTCGTAAGGTACACCGACCAAAAGTTCTTCAATATCAGATACATCTCCAATACCAAAGAAATCGCCGTAAATCTTAACAGATTTGATAATTGAATTCTCAACATTGGCATAGGTTGAAATCTTACCAGCTGGATAACGAACGTTACGTTCTACTGTGTATTCTGGTGATTGACCGTATGTCCAGTCCCAGGTATTGAATTGTTGCTCATAAGACTCTTGAATCTTAGACAATTCGTCTTCAGAAAGGACGTATTCAGTCATTTCTGGGTAGAATTCTTTCATTTTTTCCAAGATTTTATCTGAGAATTCATTTACGGTAATTTTTTCTGGCAATTCATCTACAATGTTTGTCACACGAGCACGTACAGACTTAACGCCTTTAGATTCAATTTTGTCTTTGCTGACTTTGAGAGCTTGGCCAAGAACGGACATATCAACGTCAAAGAGCAAGCAACCATGGTGCATCATACGACCTTTATAGTAAGCTTGAGCATTTCCACAGAACTTTTTACCATCGATTTCAAGGTCATTACGGCCAGTAAATTCAGCCTTAACTCCCAAATCAGCAAGTGTTGCGATTACTGGTTGAGAAAAAGTCTTAAAGTCAAATGCGCCTTCATCTGCCTTATTAGAGATGATGGTATAATTAAGGTTGTTCAAATCGTGATAAACAGCGCCACCACCAGACAAACGACGAACGACCTTAATATTATGAGCATCTGTATATTCTTTGTTAATCTCTTGAATGGTATTTTGGTGTTTCCCAACAATGATAGCTGGACGGTTAATCCAGAGAATGAATAATTCATCTTCATTTACCAATTCACGAAAGGCATAGGCTTCCAAAGCAATATTATAGGCAGGATCATTTGATGTGTTTACGATGTATTTCATGAGGTCTCCTCTTGTAATGTGATACTTATATTATAAAGGAAAACGGTGACAAAGTACACGAAGATGGCTTGGGAGATAACACGTTAACTTGTTACTTTAGTAAATTAAATAGAAATCCATTTTTTAACATTTCTAAATTAAAGACATTGACAATGTGTCCGAAAGCCTCAGCTAGTGGGAGATGAGCGGTTTTCCAGCCTATTCCATCTGTCACCCAAACAAATTCCACGTTATCTTCTGATGTGACTACAAACTGGCTTAGTTCTGTAAATTCCCCAGCTACAGCTTTAAGCTTGCTTCCACCTCCACCATAGTAATTTGTTTCAATTAACCACACTTTATGTTTTTCTTCAGAATAGACTGCAACATCGAATCTACGTTGAGATTTATCAACTGGTACATCAATATTCCAGGTATTCTTAATAAAACTTGCAGTTGCTTGAGCTTTATAGGATAGACCGTATGCTTTGCATACTTTTGAGACATTTCTTTCAAGTATACCTTCCATCGTTGTACCACTACGATTCTTACGGCCATTACTATCTAATCCTGTTTCAACCCCATAGACATAGTCAACTAGAGACCTATTGGCTTCATTTTGAAGAAAATTTAAAAGACCGGATCTCTCAATAAAATCTATATAACCTTTGATATAATGTGTATCAATATTTTTAAAATCTAATTGATAAAAACTCATATTATCAGTTTCATCCAGTGATAACACATCAATAACCTTATCACGGCATGCAATTAAACTGGGAATGGCCTTTAATAGTTCTGGTTGTTTTTCAAACAACTCTAGAGCAACGTTATAAATATTTTTCTTACCAATTAAATAATTTAGTGTATTTAATTCAATCTCAAATTTTTTAGTTTCTCGATTTACTTTTTCCCAATTCACATAATATTCAGGTGTGCGATTTGTGACAGAAAGAGTCGATAAAAAAATATTAAGACGGTCTGATGGTAAAGATGAAATATATTTGTAGTAATCCATTATTGTAATCTCCTTGAACTATTATTAATTATATGGTCATTTCATTAGTTAAAATGAAGATAATAAATGTTCTTATTCAGTAAAAGTTCTTATATTCATTGGATAGTATTAGAAGTAACTTTATTGTCAAACTTCAGGTACAGGTAATCCAAACTCCTTTAATGGAATATAATTAAACCGATAATAACATCCGACACTATTTACATAATCTAGAACATCTTTATATTTCTTCTTCAAGAACCATTCATCTAGAAGATAATAATACTTTACTTCCTTATTTAATGGAGAAAAAAGCTTCTTATACTGCTTTAGTTTAAAATCACAAGTCTGCAATTTTTCATCTACACTTCCATTAGTATTTTGAGTCTTTTTTTCAATTATGAAAACTGTATTATTATCCATTACAAAAATCGAATCATCTGGCAAAAGTTTTTTTGAAAGAATTTCATCGTATTTTAAATCTACTTCATCAAAATAACGGTATAAGCCATGCTTTTGAAATATTTCTGCAACGTACTCTCCTTTAAAGGTTACACTCCATCGAGAAACTTTTTTTCGTTTCTTTTTTGTAATTTTGCCATCTTTTCGCTCTATATCAAAATCATTCTCAAAAATTTCATATCCATTTTGCTTTGCGATAAACGTTGGCAAATCCGTTTTTAACTCAAAAGCTAATCCTGTTTTAGTATTTGCACCACCGACTCCACCTTTTATCAATTATTTCCCTCCTTTAAAAAAATTGTATCAGAACTTGTCATTGAAGCATATTTTTCTCTCTCTAATCTTGCTTGTGCTATTTTCAAATAATCTTTCTCAGAATCTATTCCAATAAAACAACGTCCTAACCTCTTAGCCACCACTCCAGTTGTACCACTACCTACAAAAGGATCAAGAATATAATCATTAGGTTTGGTAGATGCTAAAATGATGCGCTCTAAAAGGTACTCTGGCTTTTGGGTTGGATGCTTACCTGCCCACTTTTCAGCTTTCTTGGTTAAGGCACCAGTCCAGACATCTTTCATCTGTTTTCCACCATTAAGTTCTTTCATCAATTCATAATTATAATAATGCTTGGCTTTTTTATCATTTTTTCGAGCCCATAACACAGTCTCTGTGGAATGTGTGAAATAACGACAAGATAGATTCGGTGCGGGATTAGTTTTTTGCCATGTTATATTATTTAGGATTTTAAAACCTTCTTGTTCTAAGGCCATCCCAACAGAATATATATTATGAAAACTACCTGAGACCCAAATTGTTCCATTGGGTTTCAAAACTTTTTTTGCTAATCTAATCCAATTTCTATTAAAATCATGCTTTTCTTCAAGAGTATCAATTTTATCCCAGTCTCCTTTGTTTACTGAAACGACTTTACCTCCTGAATTTGAGAAACCTCCATTACTTAAAAAATATGGTGGATCCGCAAAAATCATATCCATACTTTCAGGTTTTATCTTTTTTAAAAACTCAAATGTATCTGCATGTACCAAGATTGCTTTATCTTTATAATAGTATGGTTTGTCCATTACAACACCTCCATACTTATATTCGTAATTATTCATAGTTTGTAACGATAATTTCCTTAATTTTCCCACGACTTGTCGGCTTTGCACCATTTGTACGCGAAGCATCCACATAATGGAGATTAAACTCTTGATAAAGATCTTCGACTAATGGACTTGAAGAATTTGATAAAATAACCTTAACACCACGTCGTGTTAAATCCCTAACGGTATTTCTTAACCTCACTTGATCTTCATAAGAAAAACCTTCATGAGTATAAGAAGTAAAAGAACTGGTTTCAGACAAAGGAATATAGGGTGGATCAAAATATACTAAATCACCATCAACGGCATCAGCAACAGCATTAGCAAAGTCTCCTTGTAAAATTTGAATATTATTGGCGTTTAGATACCTGGATACTTCATAAATCAAATCTTCGTCTAGAATTTTCGGATTCTTATATCGACCGTATGGGACATTGAATTGATTTTTTGAATTCACACGATAAAGACCATTAAAATCAACTCGTAACATATAAAGAATTCTTGCAGCTCTTTCAACATCAGTCATATCCTCAATACGTCCATCTCTGTCAGCAGAACGAATATTAAGATAATAATCTTTTGAATTCTTATCTTTATGTTCTGCTAATAGATCTATTAATTCATTCGGATTGTCTCGTATCTGTAAATACGAATTTATCAATTCCTCATTAAAGTCATTTATAATTGCATCACGAGGTAAGAGTTTAAATAATAGTGCTCCACCACCTATAAAAGGCTCATAATACCTATTAAAATCATCAGGTATTAACTCTGTCAAAATAGGTAATAACTTACGTTTACCACCGGTCCACTTTGTAAAAGGTTTCATTCTTTTATTATAACAAAACATAGATATTGATTACACACTTTTTTAGTTTTTTTTACACGTACATAAAAAACAAGACCATTTCTGATCTCGTTTTCCTTCTATGCAACTAGAATATTATTTTGTGTGCCAGATGTCTTTGTCATACTGTTCGATTGTACGGTCAGATGAGAAGAATCCTGCTTCAGCGATGTTGTAAACAACTTTCTTGTTCCATGCATCTTGATCTTCGTAAGCTGCATATACTTCTTCTTTCTTGTCGATGTATTCAGCCAAGTCAATCAATGTCATGAACCAGTCTTTAGAGATAAGTTCTTTGTGGAGACGTTCCAAGCGTTCTTTATCACCAAGTTTAACAAGATCTTTGCTTACGATAAAGTCAACAGCTGCTTTGATGTTAGCATCTTTTTCGTAGTAATCACGTGATACATAACCACCTTTATCGTAAAGGTCGATGATTGTATCAGAGTCTTTACCGAACGTGAAGATGTTTTCTGGTCCTACCAATTCAGCAATCTCAACGTTGGCACCATCCATTGTACCAAGTGTAAGGGCACCGTTAAGCATGAATTTCATGTTACCTGTACCTGAAGCTTCTTTAGAAGCCAATGAGATTTGTTCTGAAATATCTGTCGCTGGGATAAGGTGTTCAGCAACTGTTACGTTGTAGTTCTCAACCAAGTGAACGTTGAGGTATTTGCTTACTTCTGGATCATTGTTAATGAGTTCAGAAAGTGACAAGATCAAGTGGATGATGTCTTGAGCAATAACGTAGGCAGGAGCTGCTTTACCACCAAAGATGATAGTGATTTTACGTTTTGGAAGGTTTCCTTTTTTGATTTCCAAGTATTTGTGGATGACATACAAAGCGTTCATTTGTTGACGTTTGTATTCGTGGAAACGTTTGATTTGAGTATCAATGATTGAGTTTTCATCAAGGTCAATACCTTTATTGGCTTTAAGGTAACGTTTAAGTGACAATTTGTTGTCATATTTGATTTGAGACAAACGTTTGTGTACTGCAGGATCATCTGCAAAAGCAGCCAATTTTTCCAATTGAGTGGCATCAGTAAGGTAATCATCACCAATCAATTCTTTAATGTAATCAGCAAGTTCTTGGTTTGAGAATTCCAACCAACGACGGAATGTAATACCGTTAGTCTTATTGTTGAAACGTTCTGGATAAAGGTCGTAGAATGGTTTCAACTCAGATGCTTTAAGGATTTCTGTGTGAAGTGCTGCAACACCATTTACGCTTGTAGAGAAGTGGATATCCATGTGTGCCATGTGAACACGGTTGTGTTCGTCAATGATTTGAACACGTGGATCATCGAATTTTTCACGAATGATAGCATCCAATTTTTTGATGATAACAACAAGGTGTGGAACAACTTCTTCAAGGTAGTCAAGAGGCCATTTTTCAAGGGCTTCAGCCAAGATAGTGTGGTTTGTGTAACCAACCATTTTGCTTACGATTGCTACTGCTTCATCAAATTCAAATCCATGTTTTTCTGTCAAAAGACGGATCAATTCAGGGATTACCATTGATGGGTGAGTATCGTTGATTTGTACGTAAGCGTAATCTGGAAGATCGTGAAGGTTAGATCCACGTTCGATAGCTTCGTCAATCAAAAGTTGAGCAGCATTTGATACCATGAAGTATTGTTGGTAGATACGCAAGAGCTCACCTTTACGAGTTGAATCATCTGGGTAAAGGAAAAGTGTCAAGTTCTTTTGAATCTCGTCTTGATCAAAAGTGATTCCTTTTTCAATCAAACCATAGTCCAAACCATTGATATCGAAGAGGTTAAGGTAGTTCTTAGTTTCTTTCTTGTAACCCAAGATATCCAAACGGTCCAAGCGAGATTTCAAAGTGAAGTTTTTGAATGGAACATCATAAGAAATGTCAGTTGGTACCAACCATGATTGGTCTTCAATCCAGTAGTTTGGTTCTGCTTCTTGTTTGTTATCTTTGAAGACTTGTTTGAAAAGTCCACAGTGGTAGTTAAGACCAACACCTTCACCGTTGATGCCAAGTGTTGACATAGAGTCGATAAAACATGAAGCCAAACGTCCCAAACCACCGTTACCAAGAGATGGTTCTGGTTCAACATCTTCAATTTCGCTGATTGATTTACCAGCAGCAGCCAATTCAGCTTTAACATCTTTGTAGATGCCCAAGTTGATCAAGTTGTTAGACAAAAGTTTACCGATCAAGAATTCAGCTGAGATATAGTAAACTTTACGTTTGCTATCGTTTTTAGGCTTTGGAGCAGCTGCTTCTTTTACGAATTCCAACAAAAGATAGTAAATTTCTTCGTTTGAAAGGTCCTTAAGATTTTTGTTTTTTGCTTCAACATAATTTGTAAATGTAGACATTTTAGTTATTACCTCGATTATATCTTTCTGTAATATCAGTCAAAAATTCTTTCTTATCAACAGTGATTTCACCTGGAAGCATACGCCATTTCCAGTTTTCCCCAACAGTGTTAGGGAAGTTTGTACGGCTGTTTTCAGGTTTATCAAGAATATCTTGCATCGTCGCAATGGCTGTGTTGCTTACTGTTGCAAAGAGTGTGCGTAGAAGGGCACGCGTGATAGGCTCACCTTGACGACGGTTGATATATGCATCTGTGTAATCACGTTGCTCTTGCGTCAAATTATCATACCAGCCGTTAACCACTTCGTTATCATGTGTCCCTGTGTAAGCCACTGAGTGTTGTGTATAGACGTGTGGAATGTCAATACTGTTTCCAGTAGTGTCATAGAAACCAAACTGCACAATCTTCATTCCAGGGTAGCCACAATCTGCAAGAAGTTGACGTGTCTTATCATCAATGTTACCAAGGTCTTCGGCGATGATGTTAAGGTCACCCAATTCTTTTTTAACCACTTTGAAAAGATCGTAACCAGGTCCTGGAACCCATTCACCATTTTCAGCAGTATCATCTCCACCAGGAATTTCCCAGAAGTCAGAGAAACCTTTGAAGTGGTCAATACGCAAGTAATCATAAAGTTTGAATGATTCTTGAATACGGAATACCCACCAAGCATAGTTTTCAGCTTTGTGTTTATCCCAAGCATAGATTGGATTTCCCCAAAGTTGACCAGTAGCTGAGAAGTTATCTGGTGGAACTCCGGCAATGTAACGTGGTTTACATTCAGCATCTAGTTTAAAGAGATGTGGTTGCGTCCAAACTTCAACACTATCAGCTGAAATGTAGATTGGCATGTCACCAATGATTTGAATACCATTCTCATTGGCATAAGCTTTAAGTTCAGCCCATTGACTGAAGAATAGGTATTGAACCACTTCGTGATAAGTAATCACTTCAGCAAGTTCCTTACGAAGTTTAGCGAGAGTAGCTTTATCGCGTTTAACTGCTTTTTTATCATCCCAATCTTGAAGAGCTTTGTTATCAAAGTGTTCTTTGATAGCCATAAATTCAGCATAATCAGCTAACCAGTTAGCATTTTTAGTTTTAAAAGCTTGGAATTTTTTAGCTTCTTTTTTATCTGCCAAGATAGCTTTTACTGCTTTTTCAAGGATTGGACGACGTGCCTCGTAAACTTTAGCATAGTCAATAAACTCAGGATCTGACCCAAAGTCAGCATCTTTAACATCAGCTTTAGTTAAAAATTTGTCACGAATAAGGAAATCCAAATCGATAAAGTGTGTATTTCCCGCTACCGCTGAGAATGATTGGTAAGGTGAGTCCCCATAACTTGTTGTAGTAAGTGGCAAAATCTGCCAGTAAGTTTGTTTTGTTTCTTTTAAGAAATCAACAAAGTCATAGGCTGCTTGACCGAAAGAACCGATCCCGTAGTCACCTGGTAGTGATGTGATGTGCATCAAAACACCGCTTGCTCGTTTGTTCATAAAGTTTACCTCAAATTATTTTTTACACTTATGATTATAATGCAAACGCTTGCATAAGTCAAGAGTTTTTAACAAAAAAATGGGATTTTTTTATATTTTTTTGAATGAATGTTCGTGAAATAAACGCTTTCATATCTAAATTATAGCTTTTTTAGATACACAGGCTCTTAGTTTTCTGAAAAATACGTCAATTCGAATATAAAAAATAGTCGGAACTACTTCTGTCTATCCATTTTTTTATGATCCTTTTCTGTCTATCCATTTTTTTATGATCCTTTTATATAGATGTTACACTTTCTCTTTCAATGAGATGGAAGGGAATAGTTACTTTCTGTGGCTCAGTATTTTCATCTTTCAGGATAGCAACTAATTTACGAACACTTTCTTTTCCCAGTTCCTGAATGTTAATGTCATAGGTTGTTAAGAAAGGATGCATGATTTCTGCAAATGAAGAATTGTTAATGGAGATAATAGAATAATCTTTCGGAATCTTTATTCCTTGATTGTTTACCCATTGGATAAGCCGAAGGGCAACAAGATCATCTTTAACAACCAATGCTGTAGGTAGAAAAGTTCGCAAGTGCTTTTTAAACGAATCAATTGTCTGAGATGAGAAAACAAGTTCAGGTAAGCTTTCTATATGCAACTCACTAACAGCATCTTTATAACCTTGATAACGCTCTTGGCCTACCTGACCAAAAAGATCATCAGTGACAAAGCCAATGGTTTGGTGACCTCTTGAATTTAGATAAAAAACTGCTTCTTGACCTATTGCCTTGTTATCATTATCGATATAAGTAACTTTATTTGTATTATCTACTGCTGCTCCAATTACTACAAAAGGTACTTTTTCTTTTAAGAGATAATCTTTAACAGGATCTTTTGTTTCTGAATAGAGGATGATAAATCCATCTGCACGTTTTTGACGATGCATCAGTTTAACTTGCTTAACCAATTCATCTAAAGTTGCTCCTGTAGCGATGCTGACAACCTGAGAATTACAACTAGCTTCTTCGTTAATCGCTGTTAGAATTTCCATATAGAAGGGTTGGCTAATATTTTCACGATTTGTTAAAGGCGGGAGTATAACACCTAAACTGTGTGTTAAGCCAGTCGCTAATACTTGCGCAGCTATGTTAGGAACATACCCTAATTCATCCATAGCCGCTCTGACTTTAATCTTGGTTTCTTCTGAAATAGCCGGATTATCTTTTAACGTTCGACTCACTGTCGACGGGCTGACACCAGCCTTCTTGGCAACATCCTTAATTGTAGCCATGTATATCCCTCTCGTTTCTATTCATAATCTAATTTGCTGAAGTGTGAGAATTACCCAATATAATTGCTATCAAGGTAATATTATAGCATTTAAGCAGAGAACTTCAAGTATTTTTGCAAGCGATTGCAGAAAATTAATTTTTTTAAACAAATCACTTGACAGAAAGTGAAAACGGTTGCATAATGTATCAGTAAACTAATTTTTTGGAGGAATTCGAAATGAAAAAATGGCAAAAAGTGCTACTTGGTAGTGCAGGATTACTAGTTGCTGGATCGCTCTTGGTAGCTTGTGGGTCTAACTCAAGCAAGAGTTCAAGCTCAGATAGTAAGACTTTGAAACTTTGGGTACCAACAGGTGCTAAGAAGTCATACAAAGACACAGTCGCACAATTTGAAAAGAAATCTGGCTATAAAGTTGACATGGTTGAAATGGAAGATCCAAATGCTCAAGAAAACTTGACTAAGGATGCCTCTACTGCTGCAGATGTCTTCTCACTTCCACATGACCAACTCGGTAAATTGGTAGACGCTGGAGCTATCCAAGAAATCCCAGAGCAATACTCAAAAGAAATTACCAAGCAAGATACTGAGCAAGCTGCTGTAGGTGCTCAATACAAAGGTAAAACTTATGCCTTCCCATACGGTATCGAAACACAAGTTACATACTACAATAAATCTAAACTTAACGAAGAAGATGTTAAATCATATGAAACAATCACTTCTAAAGCTAAATTTGGTAGCAACTTGAAAGAAGTTAATGCTTATGTAACTGGTCCTCTCTTCCTTTCAGTTGGTGACACACTCTTTGGTCAAAATGGTGAAGATGTGAAAGGGACAAACTGGGGTAACGAAGCTGGTGTGAACGTTCTTAAATTCATTGCAGCTCAAAAAGACAACAAAGGATTTGTTAATGTTGATTCAGCTAACATGATGGCTAAATTCGAAGATGGTTCTGTTGATGCTTTCCAATCAGGACCATGGGACTACGCTGCAGCTGCTAAAGCTGTCGGTAAAGACAATCTTGGTGTTGCTGTTTACCCAACAGTTAATATCGGTGGGCAAGACGTTCAACAAAAAGCCTTCATGGGTGTAAAACTTTACGCAGTTAACCAAACACCATCTAAAGGTAACGCTGAACGTATTGCTGCTTCTTACCAATTGGCACAAGCTTTGACAAGCAAAGACAGTCAAAATAACCAATTCACTACTGAATCACGTCATATCATCCCAGCTAACAAAGAAGTTCAAGCTTCTGAAGCCGTTCAAAAGGATGCTCTTGCACAAGCTGTCATTACGATGGGTTCATCTGACCAATACACAACTGTTATGCCTAAACTCAGTCAAATGTCAGTCTTCTGGACTGAAAGTGCTGCTCTTATGAGTGATGCCTATAACGGTAAGATCAAGGAAAATCAATTCCTTACTAAATTACAACAGTTTGATAAAGATTTGGCAGCAGCTAAATAAGAAACCTACAAATGAGATGGTAAAGAGGCAGGTGAAGGTCCTAGCCTCTTTATCTATGACTTATAGACAAAATAAAAACATCACTAATCATACATTTATCTGAGGAGATATCTATGTCACAAACAATCTACGACACAACTCCTATGCGCCAGGTCTTCAAAGAGGGTACATGGGATGTCAAATTATCCTTTCTGGTAATGGGATTGGCAAACTTGGTCAACAAACAGTTCACCAAGGGTTTGCTCTTCCTCCTCTCTGAGATTGCCTTTTTAGCGGCATTCGTTATCCAAATTGTCCCAGCTCTCCAAGGCATGATAACCTTGGGTACTCAAGAACAGGGTGAAGCCATTAAAGAAGTTAATGGTATCAAGCTAACTGTGCAAGTTGCTGGAGATAACTCGATGCTCATGTTGATTTTTGGTCTTGCTTCAGTAATATTCTGTGCAGTCTTTGCTTATATTTACTGGTGTAACCTTAAAAGTGCTCGCCATCTCATGGCTCTTAAGCAATCAGATCGTAAGGTACCTAACTTTATTGAAGACTTTAAGACCTTGGCAGATGGTCGCTTCCACATGGGGCTAATGTCTATTCCATTGATTGGTGTTTTGCTCTTCACCATCTTGCCTTTGATCTACATGATTTGTTTGGCCTTTACAAACTTTGACCACAATCACCCAGCTCCTAAATCACTTTTCGACTGGGTTGGCTTTGCAAGTTTTGGTGAAGTCCTACAAGGTCGTATGGCTGGTACTTTCTTCCCACTTTTGACTTGGACCTTGATTTGGGCGGTTGCCGCAACAGCAACTACTTTCTTCTTCGGTATTGTCCTTGCCCTCTTGCTTAACACTAAGGGGCTAAAATTCAAGAAAGTTTGGCGTACGCTCTTCGTTATTACTATCGCCGTTCCTCAGTTCGTATCACTTCTTTTGATGCGTAACTTCCTAAATGACCACGGTCCTTTGAATGGTTTGCTTCAAACCTTGCATCTTACAAATGGTCCGATTCCATTCTTGACTGATCCAGTTTGGGCTAAATTCTCTATTATCTTGGTTAATATGTGGATTGGTATTCCATTCACAATGTTGGTCGCAACTGGTATCATCATGAACTTGCCAACTGAGCAGATTGAAGCAGCTGAAATTGATGGAGCAAGTAAATTCCAAATTTTCAAGAGCATTACTTTCCCACAAATTCTCTTGATTATGGCGCCATCTTTGATTCAACAATTCATCGGTAATATCAATAACTTCAACGTTATCTACTTCCTTACTGGTGGTGGACCTACTAATTCTGAATACTATCAAGCAGGTTCAACTGACCTCTTGGTAACTTGGCTCTACAAACTGACTGTTAGCGCTAAAGACTACAACTTGGCATCTGTTATCGGTATCTTGATCTTTGCCATCTCTGCAACATTCAGTCTCTTGGCCTACACAAGATCATCTTCATTCAAGGAAGGGGCTGCTAAATAATGAAACGTAAGAAAAATCTTTACCTAACTGGTACTTATATCCTATTGACAGTTCTAGCTGTCATCTGGTTGATTCCGATTCTCTGGATCTTCCTTACAAGTTTCCGTGGTGAAGGAGCTAATGCGGTACCGTACTTCTTCCCTAAGACTTATACTCTTAATAACTACATCAAACTCTTTACCAGCGATGCTTATCCATTTGGAAAATGGTTCATCAATACCTTCATCGTTGCCACATGTACATGTATCCTCTCAACTTTGATTACCGTTGGGATGGCCTACTCACTTAGCCGTATTAAATTCAAACACAGAAATGGCTTCTTGAAATTGGCACTTGTGCTTAACATGTTCCCTGGTTTCATGTCAATGATTGCGGTCTACTACATTTTGAAAGCACTCAATTTGACACAAACCTTGACATCTTTGGTTCTGGTTTATTCTGCTGGGGCAGCACTTGGTTTCTACATTGCGAAAGGTTTCTTTGATACCATTCCTTACTCATTGGATGAATCAGCAATGATTGACGGTGCAACTCGTCTTCAAATCTTCACTAAGATTACCTTGCCACTGTCTAAACCAATTATCGTCTATACTGCTCTCATGGCCTTCATGGGACCTTGGGTAGACTTCATCTTTGCATCTGTTATCCTCGGTGACGTTAAAGATAAATATACTGTTGCCCTTGGACTCTATCAAATGCTTAACCAAGACGCAATCAATGAATGGTTCCTTCCATTTACCGCAGGTGCTATTATCATCGCCATCCCAATCACCCTTCTCTTTATCTTCATGCAGAAATACTATGTTGAAGGTGTAACCGGCGGATCAGTTAAATAATAAAGGATAAATGATATGACAACTCTTAAACTGGATAAAATTTACAAAAAATACCCAAATGCAACTCACTACTCTGTCGAAGATTTTAGTATCGACATTAAAGACAAGGAATTCATCGTTTTCGTAGGGCCTTCAGGATGTGGTAAATCTACAACTCTCCGTATGGTTGCTGGTCTTGAAGAAATCACTGAAGGTAAACTCTATATTGATGGTGAAGTGGTTAATGACAAATCACCAAAAGACCGTGACATTGCCATGGTATTCCAAAACTACGCCCTTTACCCACACATGACTGTCTATGAAAATATGGCCTTTGGTCTTAAACTCCGTAAATATAAAAAAGACGATATCGACAAACGTGTGCGTGAAGCTGCTGCTAGCCTTGGTTTGACTGAGTTCTTAGATCGTAAGCCGGCCGACCTTTCTGGTGGTCAACGTCAGCGTGTAGCTATGGGACGTGCTATCGTTCGTGATGCTAAAGTCTTCCTCATGGATGAACCTCTCTCAAACTTGGATGCTAAGCTTCGTGTCACTATGCGTGCTGAAATTGCTAAAATTACTCGTAATATTGGGGCAACTACCATCTACGTAACCCACGACCAAACAGAAGCCATGACCCTTGCTGACCGTATCGTTATCATGAGTTCTACTAAGAACCCTGATGGTTCTGGTACTATCGGTCGTATCGAGCAAATTGGTACACCTCAAGAACTTTATAATGAGCCAGCCAATAAATTTGTTGCCGGATTTATCGGAAGTCCTGCTATGAACTTCTTCAATGTCAAAGTTGATGGCAACCGTATCACTAACTCTGAAGGCTTGGATATTGCAATTTCTGAAGGTCAAGCTAAAATCTTGAAAGAAACAGGTTATCAAGGTAAAGAAGTTATCTTTGGTATCCGTCCTGAAGATGTTTCAAGCCGTCCAATCGTTCAAGAAGTATATCCAGATGCCAATGTAGATGCTGAAGTCGTTGTTTCAGAGCTCCTCGGTGCAGAAACAATGCTTTACCTAAAACTTGGAAAAACTGAATTTGCTGCTCGTGTTGATGCGCGTGACTTCCACAATCCAGGTGAAAAAGTTAACCTTACTTTCAACGTTGCTAAAGGTCACTTCTTCGACGCTGAAACAGAAAAACGTATCAGCTTGTAAGATAAAAAAATCAGCTCAAGAGGGCTGATTTTTTGTTTGGCATGATTAAATCACATTCTAACTTTTACTTCCTGATACTCACTAACCATATCTCTATCAATCTATGATATAATAGCCTTTGGCACCTCGACACCGCCTACGAAGGGAGGTGAATTTGCCTATGATGGATTTACTATTCAAAACTATCATCGGACCTATTGTGGTCGGTGTTATCCTTCGTCTAATCGACAAGTGGTTAAAGAGGGATAGATAGTGCTAAAAAAGACCCCGAGCTTATGTGGAAGTTAGCTTGGGGTCTTTTCTTGCCTATGATATAGACTTACTATTCAATACAAAAGTATTATGCCATAAAAGCTTATAATTGTCAAGAAACTTGAAGATATTCACTAAGTAGAGATCCTAGTCTTTACTCTTGTCTTCTTCGTCTTTTTTATCATCATCGGTCTTATTTACGGCTGCTTTAAATTCGGATAGCATTTTACCAATAGATTGACCAAGTTCTGGCAAGCGTTTAGGACCAAAGATGAGAAGGGCGCCTAGAACAATAATGATAAGTCCAGGAGCTCCGATATCACGTAGAATTCCCATGAAATCTCCTTTCTATTTTTCGTTATATTTTCTTTGTTTACGTTTATAAATGAGCTTACTAAGTGTTACGCTAACTTCATAAAGCAAGATTAAGGGAGCAGTCATGGCCAAGTCGCTGATAAAGTCAGCTGGTGTCAAAATGACCGCCAAAACCAAGAGAATAAAGTAGGCATAGCGTCTATAGTGTGTCAGAAAAACTGGTGTTATTATGCCGATAGATGTCAAAAAACTCACAACTACAGGTAGTTCAAAGAGAACTGCTAAAGGCACAGTCGTATGCAATAAAAAACTGAGGTAGTTTTGCGCTGTTATTTGCGTATTAAAGAGTCCTTCACCTAGTTTCAAAAGCACTTCTAAGATAGCTGGACTCACAAAATAATAGCCAAAAGCCAAGCCCAATACAAAACAGACAAAAGTTGCAGGTATATAAGCAAAGATTGCACGCGCTTCATTATCCTTCAAACCAGGTTTCACGAACTGCCAAATCTGGTAGGTGGTGAAAGGCAGCGTCACCGTAAAAGCCATAAGACTTGCTAGGTTAATGTAAATCCAAAGAATATCGTTAGGACCAAGAACCAATAAGGGCCTGTCAAATCCTCTGGTCAAATAAGCATAGAGCTCCCCAGCGAACAACAAGGTGATACAAAAAACTAGGAAAAAGCAAATGACTACTGCAATGAAGCGTCTCCGAAATTCCACCAGATGCTCAACAATTGTCATCTCATCCTTATTTCTTACCATGCTGTTTCACCGTCACAAAGGCAATAATAACAATAAAGATCAGTTGTGGAATCAAGACTTCCAAGCTTGGATAGATACCAGCCCAATCAATGGTTGGGAAACCACTAATCAAATGATTAGACATCATATTGGTCAACTGAAGGGCATGAATGCTGACACCGAGCATCTTAAAGGCCAAGGCATAAATCAACCAAGTTAAAATAAAGAAGATACGATGTGGTTTAATATAGTGACTCGCTTTAGTCATAGCTACAGCAATGATAACAAGAACTGCAATGGCTAAACCAATACCAATCAAGAAATTAGCTGTCGTGATACGTGGGATAATACCAACATAGAAAAGGATTGTCTCGGCACCTTCACGGAAAACAGCCAAGAAACTGAGGGCAAACATGGACACAAAACTTCCGGTAGCTGTCACCGCCTTCATCTGACGATCCATAAAGTCATTCCACTGTTTAACTGAAGACTTGCTGTGGAGCCATATTCCGATAAGAATCATCATCGCAACTGCAAAGATACCAACGCCACCTTCAATAATTTCACGGTTAGCCCCAGAGGTCACAGCTGGAAAGAAAACTTGCAAGATAACAGCTATAACTGCGCTGGCAAGAACACCAGCAAGGGCTCCGCCATAAACCCATTTGAGTCCCTTACGCATCTTGGCCGCCTTAAGAGTTGTCACAAGGGCCATGACGATGAGGAGGGCTTCTACTCCTTCACGCAAGAGAATCAACATGGCATCAAAGGCATTATAAGAAGCGCTAGTATCGATAGCAGATAAATCTGTAATTAAGGCTTGGAGTTTATCTTGATAAGCCTTTTCTTTCCCCTTAACCATGATAACAGGCGTTTCACTCTCCACACGTGTATAGAGGCTAGGATTAGTTGTGCTTACATCTCCTTCAATGGTTGGCCAGATAGTGATGAACTTCTTCATCGTTGCCGCAGCTGTTTTATCATCACCTGCTTGGAATTGACCTAGAGCTTTTTCCAAGAGCTTAATACCATCTTTAAGAGTTAAACTGGTGCTAGTGCTATCAAGAGGAACACCCTTGATAAAGTCATCAATCCCACCCTTAAGATCATCATAAGATGACTGGATGCTAGTGAAATCAGTAGGTTCTGTTTCAATGCTACTTCTCAGTAGTGAAATAGCGGTTTCAATCTTGCCATAGTAAGCGGTACTATGGTCACGGACAACAGCTTCATTTCGCGTCCAAGCATTATTTAATTCACCGTAAGTTTTACGGGTCGCAGCCAGGTCTTTAGCTGTGATGGCATCCTGTAAGTTCTTGAAATAAGGCTCAAGGCGAGTATTTAGTTTTTCCTTCTCTGCGTCTAAATCAACAGGATTTTGCTCTTTTTCAAATTTAAGAAGGGCTGACGAGATAGTGGTTAAATCTTCTTCTGTTACATCGCCCTTAATATCAAGAGCCTTGCTGACTTCTTTACCAGCCTTGGAATCGTGATTTTCTTTAGTTTCGAAATCGGACTTAATCTCACCAACCAATTCCTTAGCTTTAGCTTGATCTTTATTTTGAACAGCTGTTGTTGCATCTGTGATTTTGATATAGAGATCACTATAGGATTCAGCAGCTACTGGATAAGTCCAGAATAAGGCCAGTAGCCCCACCAAAACGAGGAGTTTATTCAAAGAGTGCTTGACCAAGGTAGCCTCCTTTCTCCACACCAGCAAAGCAAGCAAAGAGCCCGCTTCCGATATGGGTAATGTACTCATTCATCTTGTCTACAGCACCAAGATTGGTCAGAATTTTAACAAAATGGTCTGGATCCTTCTGGTAGGCAATGAAAATCAAGCCTGCATCAAACTGACCAGTTCTCTCATCAATACCATCCGAATAAGA
This sequence comes from Streptococcus raffinosi, assembly GCF_030284685.1. NCBI lineage: Bacteria > Bacillati > Bacillota > Bacilli > Lactobacillales > Streptococcaceae > Streptococcus > Streptococcus raffinosi. The sequence continues at coordinate 105,710 of NZ_JASUZV010000003.1, read as the reverse complement.
ATAGGAACGGCGTAAGATAGGAAGATCCACTTCTTTAGCCAAACGGACATGCGAATCGACTGGTAATTTTGACAAATCTACTTCGTCAAACTCATTTTTCTTACCAAAGGGGGCACCCGATTCCTTATAGCGACCAAAAGTGTTTTCCTGCTCCTGCAAATTGGTACGATCCCAAGTCTCCAAATGCATCTGTACCAGACGAAGAGCCATATAAGAACCACCCTTCATCCAGTCCTTACTGTCAGTCCAGACAACCTTGTCAAATTCCTTTTCTGTCGTCACATTAGCAGTTCCGTCCTTGAAACCAAAGAGATTTCGAGGCGTTTCCTTGCGGTCACCGATGGCTGCAAAACCTGATTTGCTCCACTTCATGGTGATTTTATTACGACCTTTACGAATCAGATTGCGGATAGCATGGAAGGCTACTTGTTCATCATCCGCACAGGCTTGAATAACGATATCTCCACCTGTATACTTGTCCTGCAACTGCTCCTTAGGAAATGGTGGCAAATCACGGAAGAGCTTAGGACGCTTGGATTCCAAACCAAGCTTTTTAAGAAAATCAGCCGAAACCCCAAAAGTCAGGCTCAAGCGATAGGGATTCAGTCCTACTGTTTCCCCTGTATCTTTTGGTGGCAAGAAGGCGTTGGCACCATTTTTTTGGACCAACTCTCCTTCGACCAATTTACTACTATAATCGGTCCAGTCTTTAAAAAGCTGGATGACTTCTTTTTTGTCCGTCGTGTGAAGGTCTAAAACCACCAAATAGCAAGCCTTCTGCATAGGAGTCGTAATCCCGGCCTGGTGCTTGCCATAGAAGCTAATATCTTCATCCCCATTTAGGGCTTTTTTTGTTGAACTATCCTGATTAGCGAAAAAAGCAGATGCACCAGAAAGACCAAGTGCAAGACCAGCCCCTCCAATACCTGCTTTTTTAAGAAATTCACGACGGTCCATTTTTTTATCTAAAAATTTTTCGTCAGTCATTTTTCTTATTTCCCATCTAGGATAACACCCATTTGTGATAATGGTTCACCAAGTTTCGTTACAGCTTCAGCCAATTCCTTAGTATCAGCCTCACTCAAATCAGTATAAGACTTATAGTTTTTATCATCAATCATGTGTTTGTCCAAAAGTCCATTCACATTCTTGAACTCTGTTTCCAAAGTCTTCACAAGCTTAGCATCTTTCTTCTCAATCAATGGCTTGAAGAGTTCAAAGATTTTTTCTGCACCTTGAATATTGGCACGGAAGTCGTAGAGATCAGTGTGTGAGAAGACTTCTTCTTCACCCGTAATCTTTTGAGTGGCTACTTCGTTAAGAAGGTCTACAGCTCCTGTCAACATAATATCTGGAGTAACTTTAACAGTTGCAATTTTAGCCTTGAGTTCCTTGATATCCTTAACCAATTGATCTGCATAAGTCGCAGTCCCATCCGTCGTGTTGTCCTGCCACATGATGCGTTCAATACGGTGGAAACCTGACCAGCCGTCTTCTGATTTATTTTCATCCATGTAATCTACCAAACGGTAATCGATTTTCACATCAGACTCACCAAAGCTTTCTGCAATTGGTTCTGAACGTTCGTAAGCCATACGAACTAATGGGTATTGTTTCTTAGCTTCTTCAAGATTTCCTGACTTGAGGGTTTCACTGAATCCCTCAGTATCTTTCAAAAGCTGATCAATTTCGCCTTCTACGAAAGTCTTGTAATCACTTGTAGCCTGCTTCAATTGCTTTTGCTCACTGGCTGTGAGTTTTGAGCTCGTCGGGCTTGAATTACCAGATTTGGCACAAGCCGTCAATAAAAGTCCTGATGCCAAAAGAACAACACCAAGTTTATTTAATTTTTTCATAAATGCCTCCTATTTTCAAGATAGTGTGCGACATCTGTCGATATATATGTGAATCGCCGCTTTCATGTTTATGAAAAACGAGCAATGATAAGTCAATAATGATCTCCCATTGTAGGAGAACATAATCTAAACTAACAGAAGAACCCAGCACTGTCAATGGTTTTAGCCTATTTAAGAACTATTCTAAAGAGCAGATAAGAATGATTCTAAATAAAAGAAAAACAACAGGAAATAACCTGTTGTCACTTATTATTTCGTCCGTCGTTTTCTAAGGAATCCTAGGCTAAGAATGCTTAGAAGACCTGCTAAAAAGAGTCCACGATTTGTCTCTTCACCAGTGGATGGCAGTTGTTTATCAGTTTGTCGACCAGCTTCAGTCTTAGCCTGACCATTGTCACGATTAACAATCTCAGCATCTCCAACAAGGTCCTCTTGACTTGAGGTTTTGACAATTGTTTTACTTACCCCAGCATCTTTACCAGCGAGTGCATTAGTCTTTTCAGAAGGCTTAGCTACTTCCTCAGTTGGCGTCTGAGCATTAGTCAAATGAATAATAGTCGCTGTTAGTGGATCCAAGGTCAAGATGTGATTGTTGATTGTCACACCTGATAACTCACTAATTCCGGATAAATTGACTTGGTCATCATCTGCCAAAACCAGATAGGATAGGCCATTTGTAATCTTGCTCAAATCAAACTGGCGAGCCTTGCTATCAGCATTGATATAGACCAGGTAGCAATCACCATTAGAAGCAACAGTTTGGTATCCTAATACCAAATCTTCTTGAGCCACATTGTCCTGACCAGGAACTGTCAATAGCGTCACACGAGTATCCACATCTGCTTTTGATTTAAAATTGAAGGCATCTGTAGACTTACGTAAAGCGATTAACCCTTTGGTAAATGCACGTGTTTTCGTATTTTCTGGGAATAACTTAGTATCAGTAGCCTTAGTCCAGTCAAAATGGTTAACGGCATCACTAGAATCATAAGAATCATGGATAAAGTACGGATAGTCAAATGGATTGCCCTTTTCATCCACTAAGAGATGGGACTTATTCGGCACCTTGTCCTCAGACACCGGATAACGGTAGGCAGGATCACGGAACTGTTTGGTGCGGCCGTATTCCTGACCAGAGTGAATAAATGGTGTTCCCTGAGCAGTCAAGACCATGAGGTTTCCTAGACGCAAGCGACGATGAATTTCAGCATTATTCTCAGACTTGCTTGGATCCTTCTTGATTGATTGGGCAATAATATCAAAAAGGGTCAAATTATCGTGAGCAGCAATATATTGAATCACATCACCTGGAGAATCAGCCTCGAAGTTAGTTGGTTGTGCCTTGATATTGTCAAAGACCTTATTAATATCACGTTTGCCACCTGTAATGAAGGCTGGTGTCCCCTCGTTGGGATAACCCGATTTGAGGGTGTTTCGAATATCATCTGAAAATACAGCTACGGTATCAGTATCTTTCATCCAAGACTGATCGGCAGGCTGAACAGGGCTATTTTCATCGCCAGTATAAGTCACCCAGCCCTCACCAAGCATAATAAGGTTTGGATTAAGGGCACGTGCAGCATGGTAAGCTTGCTCGATACTTTCAGCATCATGGTCACCCATCATATCAAAGCGGAAACCATCTACCTTGTATTCCTTAGTCAAATAAGCAATCGAATCAACCAAGACACGACGGCTCATATAGTGAGTTGTTCCAAGACGCCCTCCACCAAAACTCGAACGAGGAGTACCATCAGCATCCATAAAGTGATAATAATTTGGCTCAAGATCTTCAAAGATAGCTGTCTTAGCTGTATGATTGTAGACCACATCCAAGATAACTCCCATACCGTGATTATGAATAGCCTCAACTAAATTCTTGAATTCTTCAATACGTTTAGCAGGATCACTTGGATTTTCAGAATACATACCCGTCAAAGAGAAATAATTTTGTGGATCATAGCCCCAGTTGTAGTTACTATTGCTTGAAGCGTAGGTATCCAAACGCTTCCCATTTTGCATTTCATTGACAAAATAGTAGCTTAATACTGGTAAAAGCTGAATATGGGTGACACCAAGATCTTTAAGATAATCCAAACGCTCTGCAAAGGCTGCGAAAGTCCCAAACTGGTGTTTCAATTCAGCTGAGATAGCCTTATCAGAAGTGAAATCTCGAACATGAGCCTCATAAATGATGGCATCTTCTCGAGATTTAAAATTAGGAATCTTAGCGTAATCAAGGTCTTTTGGTCCATAATTAGCAGGATCTACAAAGGCAGCCTTGGCAATCTTATGGTCAGGTCCCTTGCTAGCATCGTCACTATTCCAAGCGGCCAGAGATTTCGCATAGGGATCAAGAACAATTACAGACTGATCACCACGTTTAATGCGATATTGATAGAAATAACCTGTTAAGTTATCCAAACCAAGATCAGTCGCAAGCAAGTCAGCTTGCCAAGTCCCTCGAGGTCCTTTGTTTAGGGCATGTTCAGCAAGAACCATGTCTTGATTATTCTTATCATAGACAATGATATCTACTTGATCTGCACTTGGTGACCAAAGGGTCACATGTGCCTTACTACCATTCTCCTCTAGACGAGCACCCAATTCACCATCGTAACTGTAGAGCGCATCCTTCAATTGCCAACTTTCAGATGTTTTAAAACTATCATTGCCTAGAGTGACCTTGTAAGGTAGATTTTCTGCAGCAAAATCACCTATTAGTTTGGCTTTTTTAAGTTTAGCATCCAAGTCAAGTTGTTTAAGAGTGACGCTATTACCATCCTTATCTGTCACCTTGAGGTCTTTGAGAATGTCTTCAGATGAAACCTCTTCTAGATTGGTGAAGCTAAGTTCGATTTGGCTTGGACTAAGCTGCTGAGCTCCAGTCAAACGCACATCCTTGACAAAGTAAGGGTTGGTGTAGACTGTCGTATCAGTATCTCGTACGAAAAGCTGACGAGTTTTTTTCAAGTCACTAAATTTATAATCATTTGGTTGAATTTTCACATCATCTCCTGTTTTGCTCTCATCTAAGAGTAAAAATCCGATAGATTTAGCAGCCTCGGTTAGCGGAATGTCTAAATAGGCACCATACTTACCATCTAGTTGGAAATTGACACCATCAGGCCAATTACTTGGAGCGTCCTTAACATCACCCCAATACCAGACAGACTTATTACTATAGTCGCCATCCGTACGGAAATAATTGATACGAACGTGGTCCTGAGGGATAGGTTGATAACTGTAAACTTGAAAATCCTTGTCAATCCAGGCCTCATTCATTTGAGGACTTAGAATTTCAACAGTTTTATCTCCTGAAAGGTTCGTTCCAGCGGCATTATTAATCAAGAAGCTAAGCTTTTTGGGAGAAGCAGACAACTTCACATCCAGGTAAACACCATAATCATCCTGTTTGGCTTCTGCAAATGAGGTTGCTCCTGTTGGCCAGGCACCCTTCTGAGATGATGGTGTCTCCACATCATCCCAAGTCCAAAGACCAAGTGAAGCCTTGTCTGGACTTGGTAACTCTTGAAAATGCAAGCGAATAGTTCCGTCAGTGATAGGGTCCTCAGACGCATTAGTAAGAGGTTGACTATTGTTAGTACTTACTGTTTTTGGTATGTTTTCAGTTGTTTCATTTAGCTTGTTAGCCACAGTAGGGCTAGTATTTTCTTCTGAAAGAGAAACTGGCTCATTTTCCTTGGACACTGTGGTATTATCAGCTGTTACAGGAGCTGTTGGCGTTTCAATTACTAGACCACTGGTGGTAAGACTAGAATCAGATGGTTCTACCTGTGTACTTGATACAGATGTTGAAACTTCTTCTGCCTTTACCCCTTGAACCGCAGTAAAGCTCAAAAAAACAGCTCCAATTGTTACAGAAGCCAAACCTAACTTGTACTTACGAAGACTATAACGAAGGACTTTTTCGTTATTAGATTGAGTATTTCTTTTCATTATAACTCCTTTTGATAGCGTTTTCACATTTTCTAATATACCATTTAGATTACATTTATGCAAGCGTTTTCGTTCTTTGAAAATAAAAAGAGAACCATTAGATTCTCTCAATTTCTTAATTATAAATAGAATAATAACGCTTAATCCCTGCTACAATCGCATTGGCCAAAGTTTCTTGGTAAGCAGACGTCCTTAAGCGAGCTGCTTCTTGAGGATTTGACAAGAAACCTAGTTCTAGAAGGACTGCTGGGGCTGTTGTTTCTCGCAAGACCGCAAAGGTGCGACGTTTAACGCCCTGATTCTGAGCTCCAGTTGCGTTAATAAGGCTAGACTGAATAGCATTTGCCAGGGTATCACTCATGCTCAAACGAGTCGGATTGGCATGATAAGCCGCATTAATACGTGAAGGATATTCTGCAAAAGGTTGGTAATAATAAGTCTCGATACCTTGCACATCAGAGCTTCCTGAAGCATTGATATGGATACTGACGAAAATATCTGACTCAGATGCATTGGCTGCACGAGAACGATCTGTTAGGTCAACAAAGGTATCACTTGTGCGTGTGGTCACAACTTGATAACCTTCTGCTTCTAGTTTAGCTTTCACCCGACTTTGGATAGCCAAGGTCAAACTCTTTTCAGAAATGCCAAAATAAGAAGCCCCTGGATCATAGCCACCATGGCCCGCATCTAGATAAACAATCTTATTAAAGACATCATAGTTTCCTCGTGAGGCTGAACCGATTTTCTTAGGAGCTACCACGTCAACAGAAGTTGCACCAAAACCAACATTCTTACCTGATGCATCTGTCAAATATCCGTGAACGATGTACTTGCCTGAATTCCACTTGTGTTGGCTGGCAGAAACCGTCACCTTATAGGAACCATCCTCCTGTTTTGTAGCATTATGCCAAACAAGATCGTCTTGACCATTTTGGTCAGACCATACAGGGATAACGACACCAGTAATCCCACCTGGATTGGTGAGATTGGTGATGACAACATCAAAAGTGCCTCGATTTTTGTCGTTGTTGGTAATAGTTAAGGTTCCTTGAGTCTTAGTGATATCAAGTGTCACTTGTTTGCCTCCAAGGCCAATGAATTTACCATCATTATCAACCAAGTAGACATGAGAATTATAGAGACCGCTATCACCTTTATGGTTGCTTGAACGAACGGTTACCTTATAGTCTCCATTAGCTTGTTTAGCTGCCTTGTACCAGATGATATCATCTTGACCATTCTTTTCTGACCAGGTTGGAACTAGAACTTCTTTGAAGCCGTATGGTGCAACCAAATTTGAAATGACAAGATCATAGCTACCAGTAGCATTGTTGAGACCTGTGATGGCAAGGTCTGCTTTAGGTTCCGATAAGGTCACTTTTGTTTGAGTCGCCCCAACTCCAACTTGTGAGCCATCGTTTTGGATATAGTAAAGATGAACATTGTAAAGACCAGTTACGTTTTTGTGGTTGGCAATTTGGACAGTAACCTTGTAATTGCCATCTGTTTGACGTGTGGCTTCATACCAACGAATATCATCTTGCCCATCTTTTTCGGACCAGATAGGCACCTGAACCGTACGCACACCCTTAGGGCTATAGACATCACTGATAAGCACATCAAAACTACCAGCACCATTGTTATTTAAGATAGAAATGCTGCCACTTGGCTTAGCCTCACTAACCTCAACCACAGTCTCTGTCAAATACTGACGGTTACCAACATTATCTACGAGATAAGCATCCGCTCTGTATTTACCCGTTGAATGTTTGTGGTCCGACGCTTTAATGGTGACACGATAGCTACCGTCTGCTTGGCGAGTCGCTTTGTGCCATACCAAATCATCCTGTCCATTAACAAGACTCCATGACGGTACCAAGATATCCTTCAAGCCATTTGGTGCAACAATATTTCGAACCACAGCATCAAAAGTGCCTGTCGTAGCATTGTTATTTTCAATCGTTAGGCTGGCACTGGGACGCGATTGGCTAACTTCCACCACTTTTTCAGTCAAGTAGAAACGCTTGTTAAAATTATCTACAATATAGGCATCGGCACGGTATTTACCGGTTGAATTTTTGTGGTCACTTGCCTTAATGGTAGCACGGTAAGAACCATCCGCTTGTTTCGTAGCCTTATGCCAAATCAAATCATCTTGACCACCAACTAGACTCCATGACGGTACGAGGATTTCTTTTAAACCTGTAGGAGCAATGATGTTTTTCACTACAGCATCGAAGGTACCTGTAACCGCATTATTGTTTTCAATAACGAGACTTGCACTTGGACGAGAGTAATTAACGGAGACTACTTTCTCAGCAATATAATGTCTCTTATTTGTTAGATCAACAACATAGGCATCAGCACGATAATTACCAGCCTCTCCCCTGTGATCTACTGCTTTAATGGTCACACGGTAAGAGCCGTCCATTTGCTTAGCTGCCTTATGCCAAATCAGGTCATCTTGGCCATTGGCTAAACTCCAAGTTGGTACGAGAACTTCTTTGACACCCAAAGGAGCGACAATATCACGAACCACTGCATCAAAGGTACCAGTCGTCTGATTGTTATTCTCAATTGAAAAATTTGCTTTAGGTTGCAAGGCATCTGCAGTTTGACCTGCTACCGAATGAGTCAATCTTTCCGGCTCAGTCGAAGCTGCACTTGATACCTCTGAAACACTTGAAGTAGATGTATTTTCTGAACTTGCTACCGAACTTACTTTAGCTACTGATTCGGAAGCGACTGTCCTTGATTCAGAAGTTTCAGTTGAAACTACCACTGATTGGCTGACTTGTGGAGTACTTGAGTTTGCTACTTCACTTGTAGCGGTTGACGGAGTTGCCACAGTGGATGCTGCTGATGATGACGGTGCGTCCTTAACCAGAACTCCTTCACCTCCAAAAATATCAGCTGCCGTTGCAGCTTGATAATGACTCCCTTCAGCAACGGTAGGTATTTGAGTGGCTACCTCATCGGCACTAGCCACTTGAGTGGTTACTGCCATAAGAACAGCTGCACTGGCATAGTAGATAAAATCTTTAGTTCGCATTTAACTTTCCTTTAACACTTTTTTATACGTCAATCATTTTACCACAGAAACTGTCTTACGAATAGAGGAAAAGTGATAATTCTCTAAAAAAATAACAAAAATGAAAAAAGAATAAGTGTTTTTCAAATAAAAGACTACTCAATTCAGGTTAATTAATCTAATATTCATCATAATAACAAGGAATTAAATACAAAATAAAAGATTTTGACAATTGATTGATATAGTTCCAAGAATATACAATAGGAACGATAAAAAGCCCACAGAAATTCACTTCTGAAGACTTTTCATTTAATAAACTAAGCAAAGATTGAGAAGAATGGTGCACCAAGTTTAGTGTCCATTGGATCTGTACTCTTAACACCATGAATGTAATCCAAAGAATACCAGCCATTATTTGCAGCATTAAATGGATCACGTACATAAGTTTTACCATTATCATAGCCATGAAGAACAATTTCATGCGTATATGGATAGTTGATAAACTGACTTGCTCCTACCGCAGCAAGAACGTGTTGACCGGATAACAAAGCAGAAGCAATACTAGAGATGCTTGAAAGCATGTTACTCTTAAGCCCCCAGTTTTTACTTGCTGAGACAATACCTTCCGCATCAGTACCAGCAACTGATGTTTTATTGAATGAATTTGTATTGTAATACAAGTAATCTGCTACAGTTGTTGGTGCTACAGTTGTTCCCAAGATATCTGTAAAAGTCATCGCCAATGATGTTGGGACACAACCAGATTGGTCCATGTTGCTGACACCATACCACTTAGAAGCCCAGCGAGGGTCACGTTGAGAATAATAAGTCGTTTGTGGCTCAACACGACGATTACGTGGAGAAAGTGACGTTTGACCAAGGTTAAAACCTTCTACTGTATTATCTGTATAATCAACATAAACATGAGTCGTGTAATTTCCAGCAAGATTCTTGTGATTGACTGTAGAAACATTGACCTCTGTATGTGTTCCAGTCGGTGTAGCATCGTACCAAGAAAGGTTTCCTTGGTTGCTCTCAGACCAAACCGCCACTCGAATTTTCTGAATTTGACGCCCTTGAGGTGCCTGATCTACCACTACAGTGAAGCTACCAGCTTCTGAATTAACATTAGTGATATAGGTTTGCGTTTTAGTCTTAGCATTACGGAATTCAACTGTTGTCGTTGTCCCTCCTACACCAACTTGTGCCCCATCATTTAAAATGTAGTACAAATGAATATTGTACAAACCTGTTGAATTTTTGTGGTTAGTAGCTTGAACATTTACCGTATAAGTGCCATTAGCTTGACGTGTTGCTTCATACCAACGAATATCATCTTGTCCGTCTTTTTCAGACCAGATAGGCACTTGAACAGTACGGATACCTTTAGGGCTATAGACATCACTGATAATGACATCAAATGTTCCAGTATCCTTATTATTGTTGACTACTGAAATCGTACCAACTGGTTTGTTATGTTTAACGTCTACCACCGTTTCAGTGACATAGTAGCGTTTGTTAGTGTTATCTACGATATAAAGGTCAGCACGATAATTGCCAAGCGAATTCTTGTGTTCATTAGACTTGATAGTGACACGATAACTACCATCTGATTGGCGAGTCGCTTTGTGCCAGATAAGGTCATCTTGACCGTTCACAAGACTCCATGATGGCACTAAGACTTCCTTAACACCATTTGGAGCAGAAATATTACGAACAACTGCATCAAAAGTTCCCAATTCAACATTATTGTTTTCAATAATGAGACTTGCAGTAGGACGAGTTTGAGTAACTTCTACCACTTTTTCAGTAAGGTAGAAGCGATTGTTTGAGTCATCTACAATATAAGCATCGGCACGGTATTTACCAGTTGAATTCTTATGGTCTGTTGCCTTAATCGTCACACGGTAAGAGCCGTCAGCTTGACGAGTTGCCTTATGCCAGATAAGGTCGTCCTGACCACCAGCTAAACTCCATGAAGGAACAAGAACTTCTTTTAAACCTGTAGGAGCAACAATGTTACGAACAACTGCATCAAAAGTACCTGCTGCTGTATTGTTGTTTTCAATCGAAAGGACACCACTTGGACGTGCATAGTCAACCGATACTACTTTTTCTGAAATATAGTGACGATTGTTAGAGTTATCTACAATATAAGCATCCGCACGATAATTACCTTTATTGCCCTTATGCTCACTTGCCTTAATGGTTACACGATAGCTACCATCGCTTTGTTTAGTTGCCTTATGCCAAATAAGGTCGTCTTGACCGTTTTCAAGGCTCCATGATGGCACCAAAACATCCTTAACACCCAAAGGTGCTGTGATATTAGTGATGACAGCATCAAATGTACCATTTTGGGCATTGTTATTCTCAATAGCAAAACTTGCTTTAGGTTTCAACTGCTCAGGTGTCTTACCAATGAAGACTTGCGTTGTCGTTCCCCCCACACCAGTCAATTGTCCGTCTTTCTGAACATAGTAAAGATGAACATTATAGAGACCTGTTGTGTTTTTATGAGCTGAAGCTTTCACATTGACAGTATAAGCTCCATTGCTTTGACGGTCAGCCGTATACCAAATAATATCATCCTGACCATCAACTTCTGACCAGATAGGCACTTTTACAGTCTCAACACCATTTGGTGCCTTGACATTAGAAATGACAACATCAAAGCTACCTAGAATTGGGTTGTTATTGACAATCGAGATAAGACCACTCAAATCACCTTGAGTAGGATCTGCCTCAACACCGACATTAGCTGTAAATCGCCCAGTATAATCAACACTTTGGTCAAAGACATGTTTTCCTGGCAAAAGATTAGCCGTCGCTGAGAACTGCCATGCACCAGTTTTACCGTTATAGCGCATATTCTTAGCACTTGTAGCTGTAAGTGTTGTTGATGGATATTGAGCAACCCAGAAGTTTTCAAGACCAAATTGAGAGGTTGAAACTGGACCTCTGTAACCTAGATTGTTTTCATCCAACCAGCTGGCACTTGTGTAGAACATCAAGTTGTTATAGCCATACTTACGCATTTCATTAACCCAGGCTTGGGTATTACGGTTGATGTTTGGAAGCATGTTGGAATCTTCAAAGTCATTAACCATAACAGTTCTCTTTGGAAGGTTAAGTCTTTGTGCTGCTTCGATATAGAAGCGAGCCTCTGCACGTGCTTCTTCCTCAGTTGTGTATCGAGAAAAATGATAAGTCGATACTTGGAGGCCTGCGATTTGAGCATTGCGAACCTGTGATGGAGCTTTGGGATTATTGTACCAAGTGTCTTCAGTCAATTTAACGACGACACCACCCACACCTTGGCGGGCAAGAGCACGGTAATCTTCTACACTGATATCACCGTTATGGCTGCTAACATCAATAAAAGTCTTAGGCTGAACCCTAAGATTTGTCGAAGAGACATCCGAAGAATTCGTTAATTTAGCAGGTGTGGCAACAGCGTTGTTAGGGGCCTCAGAAGCTGTTGAATGTGCAGAAGCGGTCACACTCTCAGAGCTAGCGTTTGAAATCGCTGTTGATGTAGACGTAACAATCGTTGTTGAGTTAGCTACAGATGTTGATGCAGTTGAGGTTACAGCCACACTAGACACTTCCGAACTTTGTTTAGCAACAACTGTAGAGACTGCTGGAGTGTTAGCTTTTGGCACTTCACTTGTTGCTACAGAAGCAGGGGCTGAAACAGTTGAGCTTGGTGTTTCAGTAAGTGACGCTTCACCACCAAAAATTTCTGCTGCAGTCGCAGGTTGATAGTGGTTTCCTTCAGTAATAGAAGGTGTTTGTGTTGCCACTTCATCAGCTTGAGCAACCTGAGTAGTGACAGCCAAGAGAACAGCCGCACTAGCATAGTAGATAAAATCTTTCGTTCGCATTTAACTTTCCTTTTGCATTTGTAATACTTGAACCATTTTACCACAGAAAAACTCTCGTGAAAAGGTTATTATTAAAAATCTTCTAAATAAAATAGAAATATTATAAAATTATAAACAAACTTTCTCTCTTGATAGAAAACTCTTTAACTTATTATTCGTATTTTTCTACAAAACTATTGAAAATCCGTAACAATTTTTTCAAATAAATACAAATGAAAATGTATGAAAAAATCCCCGAACCTTTGTCCGAGAATTTTTTTCATTTATCTTATTTACGTTTTGGTGGGTTATGGATAGCTTCTCCAAGTACGTCAGCAAAAGCTTCATACATATTTTCAGAGAAAGTTGGGTGACCATGGATAGATTGCAAGAGCTCATCTACAGTCAATTCATTTTCCATAATAGTTGATGCTTCGTTAATCAATTCGGCTGCAGCCGGACCAATAATGTGAACACCAAGGATTTCATGGTACTTCGCATCTGCAACGACTTTAACAAAACCTTGAGCTTCGTTGGAAGCAATGGCACGTCCGTTACCAGCAAAGCTTGATTTACCAATCAGAACGTCACCGTATTTAGCGCGTGCTTCTTCTTCAGTAATACCACACATCGCAACTTCTGGGTGTGTGTATACAGCAGCTGGTGTGTAGTCAAGGTGAGCCTTACGAACGTTACCATGCATAGCATTTTCAGCCGCAACTTCACCCATACGGTAGGCAGCGTGAGCGAGCATCTTGGTTCCATTGACATCACCTGGAGCATAGATTCCTGGAATAGATGTTTCTTGGTAAGCATTAACTTTGATACGACCACGGTCGAGTTCAAGGTTAAGATTTTCAAGACCATCCAACTGAGGAACACGTCCGATAGAAAGAAGGGCACGGTCAGCTACAATCTCTTCACCATTATTAAGTTTAAGGGTCAATTGGTTGTTAGCTTCTACAATCTCAGAAACTCCGACAGATGTCATAATCTTCATACCCTTCTTAGCAAGGATTTTTTGAAGTTCAAGTGATACTTCTTTATCCATAGCAGGGATAATGCGGTCAGCCATCTCAACAACGGTTACATCCACACCGTATGAAGCATAAACAAGACCAAGCTCGATACCAACGACACCACCACCCATAACAGCGAGTGATTTAGGCAACTCACGCAAGTCAAGAATATCGTCAGATGTCATCACAAGTTGTGAATCAATGCCAGGGATATTGATACGCGAAACTTTTGATCCAGTCGCAAGGATGATATTACGTCCCTTGATTGTTTCTGAACCGATTGTAACTGTCTTATCTGGGTTAACTTGACCAAGACCGTTGAAAATAGTCACTTTGTTAGCCTTCAAAAGACCTTGAACACCACCAGTAAGTGTCTTAACGACAGAGTTCTTAAAGTCAACAGTCTTATCCATATCGATAGTGTAGTTTGTTGACGCTAGGTTGATACCACGACCTGCAGCAATCTTAAGTCCATTAAGAATTTCTGCATTTTTAAGGTAGGTCTTAGTTGGGATACATCCTTTATTCAAACATGTTCCACCAAATTCAGATTTTTCAATGATAGCAACCTTACCACCAAGTTGTGCCCCACGAATAGCAGAATAATATCCTGCAGGACCACCACCAACAACAATAATATCGTATTCATTGTCAGCAAGTGGTGCTTTTTCTGCAGCAGCTACTGGAGCAGCTTGGGCAGGTGCTTTAGGAACTTCAAGTCCAGCTGATTCCAATTGAGCAGTTGCTTCTGCAGCTGGTGCGCTCGCAGCATTATCAGCCACAACTTCACCTTCTGCTCCGATATAACCAATTACCTCAGTTACTGGAACTGTTTCACCAGCCTGACGAGTAATCTTCAAAAGAACACCAGAATCTTCTGCTTCAAGTTCCATGTTCGTCTTATCTGACATGATTTCAAGAAGGATATCACCCTCATTAACCACATCACCCTCTTGTTTCTTCCACTCGATGATTTCGCCTTCCTGCATATCAACACCAAGCTTAGGCATAATAATCTCAAAAGCCATTTATAAGATACCAAGAGCGACCAGAAAGCGACTGAAAATTAGGTGTCCGACACGTCAGCCTGCTGACGTAGACGGACGGTCTATTTTCCAAGCTTTCCGCTCGGGTTCAGTTGAGCCCTCTGGTTCGCCCTCTCCTTTCTATTTCAAAACTTCAGTTTTCAGATATTTTATTTTACTTAAATCAACAATTCCATTGGATTTTCAATCAAATGCTTCAAATCAACCATGAATTTGGCACCATTCATACCGTCCACAATACGGTGGTCAATAGTTAAGCAAAGTCCCATAATTGGACGCACGACAACTTCACCATCAACAACAACAGGTGTCTGAATAGTTGCTGAAACACCAAGGATAGCTGAGTTTGGTTGGTTGATGATTGGATTAAATGATTTAGTTCCAAACATTCCCAAGTTAGTAATTGAGAAGGTAGAACCTGACATTTCGGCAGCCTTCAATTTACCAGCTTGAGCTTTTTTAATGACATCCTTAGAGGCCACAACAAACTCGGACAAACTCATCTTATCTGCACCATGAACAACTGGCACAATCAAACCATCATCAAGACCAACGGCAATACCGATATTAACAAATTTATGTAATTCGATATTTTGCGCATCATCAATCAAGGATGCATTGAGGTAACGGTGTTCCTCCTTCATAAGGGTACGAACGACTGCTAAACCAATCAAATCAGTGAAAGTCACCTTCATACCAGTCTTGTTCATGATTGGATCAAGGACTTGCTTACGAAGAGCCATAAGGTTAGTCATGTCCACATCATAGTTAAGAGTAAATGTTGGTGCAGTCAAGTATGAATGCGTCATTCCCTTAGAAATCGCCTTACGCATAGCAGACATTGGAATGACTTCCACACCTTCTGGCAAGACTTTTTCAGGTTTAACTTCAACCGCAGGTGCAGCAGCAGCTTCCTTAACTTGTGCTGGAGCACTGATTGCAAGGACATCTTCCTTAGTAATCTTACCACCAAAGCCTGTTCCAGAAACGGTCGCTAAATCAATACCGAGGTCTGCAGCAATCTTACGTGCTAATGGGGTTACCTTAGGTTGAGCACCTTTGAAGTTCTCAACGTCATCTGCATGAACCCGACCTTTTGGTCCAGTTCCCGGAACCTGAGCAAGGTCAATGCCCAACTCACGCGCCACCTTACGAGCCTTAGGCGTTGCACGAACCTTACCACCTTCATGAACCACAGCTACTTGTGGTTGAGGCGTAGCGGCAGGCGTTTCCACAACAGCAACTTCTTCAACTTGCGGTGCAGCTGCTGCAGCTGGTGCGCTCGCAGCATTATCAGCCACAACTTCACCTTCTGCTCCGATATAACCAATTACCTCAGTTACTGGAACTGTTTCACCAGCCTGACGAGTAATCTTCAAAAGAACACCAGAATCTTCTGCTTCAAGTTCCATGTTCGTCTTATCTGACATGATTTCAAGAAGGATATCACCCTCATTAACCACATCACCCTCTTGTTTCTTCCACTCGATGATTTCGCCTTCCTGCATATCAACACCAAGCTTAGGCATAATAATCTCAAAAGCCATTTATAAGATACCAAGAGCGACCAGAAAGCGACTGAAAATTAGGCGTCCGACACGTCAGCCTGCTGACGTAGACGGACGGTCTATTTTCCAAGCTTTCCGCTCGGGTTCAGTTATACCCTCTGGTTCGCCCTCTCCTTTCTACTTTAAATTATATTTTCCGATACTCTCACAGTTAAAACAAGAAACACATTTTACTAGCGAGACATATCACTTAACCGTCGCTAGAAAGTTAGTTTCCTTTATTGGCCATCTTGATAATAGCAGCCTTAATCTTTTCAACATCTGGAAGAACCGCTTGTTCCAAGACACGCGCATAAGGTACAGGCACATCTTCACTTGCCAAACGTACAATTGGGTGGTCAAGGTAATCAAATGCTTCACTTTCAGTAACCATAGCAGCAATTTCGCCGATAAAGCCACCAGTCTTATAAGCATCATTTACCAACATCAATTTTCCAGTTTTCTTAACTGAGTCGAAAATCAATTCCTTATCAAGTGGAACGAGGGTACGAGGGTCAACGACCTCAACATTAATACCTTGTTCAGCCACTTCTTCAGCCGCCTTAAGAACACGTTCCAACATACGACCATATGATACGATTGTCAAATCAGTACCTTCACGTTTAATCTCACCTTTTCCAAGTGGGATGTAGAAATCAGGATCTTGTGTTACTTCTTCTTTCTTACCGTAAAGTGCCTTAGGTTCCATGAAGATAACAATGTTATTGTCTTGAATAGCAGATTTCAAAAGGCCTTTAGCATCATTAGCATTCCCTGGTGCAACCACTTTAATTCCTGGAATGTGGGTCAACCATGACTCAAGAGATTGTGAGTGCTGTGCTGCAGAACCAATCCCTGAACCAGATGCCACACGGAAGGTTACAGGTGTCTTCAATCCACCACCAAACATGTAGTTGTTCTTTGCACCGTTATTAACGATAGCGTCAAGGGCAATTGTGATGAAGTCCATGAAAGTCAAGTCAACAATCGGACGAAGACCTGTGATGGCAGATCCAACAGCAGCACCAGCGATAGCTGCTTCTGAAATTGGCGTATCTCTAACACGTTTTTCACCAAATTCAGCCAACATCCCCACTGAAGTACCAAAGTCACCGCCGTAGATACCAACATCTTCACCCATAAGGAATATATTTTCATCTTTACGCATTTCCTCGCTCATGGCAAGGTTTACTGCCTCACGTAAGGCCATCAATTTTGTTTCACTCATACTTGTTATTCCTCAACCTTTCTCTTTAGTCTACCCATACATCTTCAAAGGCAATTGAAAGTTCTGGATCTGGGCTATTTTGAGCAAACTCATACGCTGCATCGATTTGTGCCTTAACTTGGCTTTGAATAGCATCTAGTTCCTCATCACTTGCGATTTTTTCAGAAACCAAATAGTTACGGTATTTAATGATTGGATCGTTATGGTTCTTCCACTCATCAACCTCTTCCTTGGTACGATAAACTCCAGCATCGGCAGTGGAGTGACCAAACCAACGGTAAGACTCTACCTCAACGATAGCAGGACCATTTCCACCACGAACATGTTCCACAGCCTTGCCCATTGTTTCGTAGACTGCCATGACATCATTACCATCCTGACAGTAGAAACCTGGAATACCATAGGCTTCCGCACGTGTATACAAATGAGGAGTGTTGGTAGCTCTATGAATATCCATTGAGATACCATAACGGTTGTTAATGATGAAGAAAATTACTGGCAATTTCCAAGCAGAAGCCATATTGACTGACTCGTGGAAAGAGCCTTCATTAGTAGCACCATCTCCTGAAAAGGCAACAACGATATTTCCAGTTTCTTTATATTGTTGCGTGAGGGCTGCGCCTACAGCAAGGGCATAGCCACCACCAACGATACCATTGGTACCATAGTTACCTTTTTCGAAGTCAGCCAAGTGCATTGAGCCACCACGGCCCTTTGAAACACCCGTTGCCTTACCAGCTAGTTCGGCCATCATTTTGTTCAAGTCCATGTCTTGAGCAATAGATTGTCCATGACCACGGTGGTTTGAAAAGAAAATATCATCGTAGCTCAAGTGTTGAACAGCCCCAACGTTAGCGGCTTCTTCACCAACTGAAAAGTGAGTCATCCCTTGAACAAAACCACGACGAACCAATTTATTAATACGTGAATCAAATTCACGGATACGTTCCATTTTAGTGAACATCTCAAGATGTGTCTCTTTAGAAAGTTTTATCATATCGATCTCCTCTATCGAATTTTTTCTATACATCTAGAATAGGGGAAAAAAACTTTATGGGCAAGAAATATGCTTGAAAAATGAAAAGCCTTACATAACTGTCACTAATAGGCAATTCGTATGCTATTTTTCCAAGGGGTATGATATAATTGAATAGATTTTACCCGAATAGGAGATTATATTATATTGAGTGATGCCATTGTTCACGGGCTTACGGCATGTACAGCTTTTATATTACAAATTGTTATCTTCAAATTAACCACGCATAGACCCGTAAGATACTGGGTTCTCTTTTTAGCTGGAGTGGCGATTATGACTTTCAGCTTTTTAGGTATTCTCTTCCCAAAATCAGGTTTTATAGCGCTTGTATTCCTTCATTCTGTCAAATCCTTCAAAAATCTTAGACATACCATCTTGGAATCCTTCTTTATACCATTTACCTTTGCCCTAATGGTAAGGCTTGTGATTTCCCTCATTATTCCAATCTTTTTTCCTTTTGTCTTAGATTACAATTTCGCTGGCTTCTTAATCCTTTTCTTAGCCTTCTTACTTTGGTTTGCTCAGAATGCTCTTCTACAAGTCGATTATAATCGCTTAAAGCAAATTGATTCTGCCAGACCATGGTACAGATCTACGTCAGTCGCACTTTATAGTCTAGCAGTCATTTACTTTATTTCGGAATTGATTACGAATAATATCCAACTCACTCTTTTCTTCCTTATTGCTACGGCTTTAATTCTATCTAAACAAGTTACCCTCTATAGAAAAGAATTAAAAGCCCAAACAAGGGCTGCTCAGGAGGTGCATATAGACCTTCTGCAAAAATCAAGTCAAAACATCAATATTTGGTATCAAAAAAAGACTAGCCAAGAACTTTTTATCAAGGATGAAGCTGAAAATCTCTATGACCTCATTCGCTTCCAACAAAACGACGAAGCTGAGGAACTTATAGATTATTTGCTAACACCAAACCCTTTAGATAAAAAGATTGACCGATTCTACAGAAATAAGCTTGAAAACATAAAATTAGCTGACTTGCAGGCGCTTTTTGAAGCTAAATTTTTAAAGGCTAAAGAACTAGATGTCTGGGTTAGTATGGAAATTCCCGAACCAATCACTGTCTATCCTATTTATCCCTTAGACTGGGTTTATATCTTATCGACTATCTTAGATCATGTCATTGACCAAGCAAGAGACAGTAGACAAAAATACCTTAGCTTTGCCTATTTTAAAGACGAGGACAGTCAGCACTTTGTCGTTGAAAGCTCAAGCACAAAAGAAGATTCACCGATTACTTCTGATTTTAGCGACCCAGAATTAAAACGTGTCACCCACATTCTGGTCAATTATCCAAATGTTAACATTATTTCAAATACACGTGCTGGCATTTATCGTCTACAAATTGAAATTGACATGACCAAAGGAGGTTATCATGATTACTAATATTATCAATCCTCTCCTGCAGGCCATTAGTTTTATTTCTATCTGGTACCTTTATCAAATCATGTCTAAGGTTAAACCATTACCTGGGCACCTCTTTCTCATTTTCCTCTCTTACGTTGCTGGGGCATCTTACTTCAACCTTGTCAAAATCATTGTAGACCCTCTTTTCTTTCTAGTTGTTGACTTGGCTCTTGTTAGAGAACGCTCCTTTTATCATCGACTTCTTTTTGCTTTTTATCCAACTATTCTCTTTGATGTTGCAACGCGATTGCTTTCAATCGTCATATTGCCTCATGTCCTACATATCAATGGAGATGTGAGTCTTGATAATAACCTACATATTCTGACTTACTTTTTAGCTCCTCTTATCATCTTTCTGATCCTTAAGATTTTCGCTATTGATTTAGATCAGATGAGCAAACTCGATGAATACTGGGCGAGACGTAATTGGTTGTGTAGTACCACTTTTCTCGCTGTTTATTACGTCTTTTTCACAGTCATCCATGGTCTTAATAGCGTTCTTCCAACTACGAATGACCCCCAGAACTTATTTGAAATGGTATTTAGAGTGAGTTCAAATAGTATCATCGTTTTGATGCTTTACCTCGCCCTTCTCCTATGGGATTTTTACAATTGGAACGAAGCCGTCCACTCACAGTTCATCAAAAGATTGGACAGAGAACGTTTTAAATTGCTAGGGACTATGACTAACTACAACAAAGCCCTAATCCAAATTATCACCCAAAAACAAAAATTTTCAGAGCTTTACAAAAAAATCTGAAGGATGTCTCAGTAGCTTTAAAGGCTGATGATGCCACAAAAGCTAAAGATTTACTTGAGATTTATAAAACGAGTAATTCCATCATTAGTAGCCCAGAAACTCAAGAAAAATTGAATCAGCTGACTAATCCTATCTTAGCTAGTTTTCTTTCTAATCGTATTGTAGGGACGAGGTCAGCTCATATTGATATCACGATCAATATTAGTCCAAAATTTGGAGAAGTTCCTTTATCAGACTTAGATTTGTACCAACTTCTTCAGGCCTCAGACAAAGCTGTTCTCAAACAACTCCGTCCTGATACCAAGATACATAGTAGCTATCTACAAATGGACCATTCCCAACTTTTTGTTGTTGAACTACCAGTCCTAACTGATTCCGTTAGCAAGGATAAGGAGCTTAATGATTTGGTTAAAACGCTGCCAAACGTCGATTACCGAGTCGGTTTCCATGAAGGCTACCTTATTCAAATTATTGAAGTCTTTGAGCCTGGATATTAAAATTTCATCAAAAAAGAGCTTTTAGGCTCTTTTTTAGTTTTATAAACTTAACACACTAAATGTCTAATCTATTCAGAAAAATTTTCAGAGAAGAAAGCCATCTGAATTGACACTAAAAGACACCCAAAGTACTCTGAGTGTCTCTATCAGGTGATAGTATTCAATTGGTTAAAGAATTAGAAGGCACCTCCACCTCCTCCGCCTCCTCCACCAGAGAAGCCACCACCACTAAAGCCTCCACTACCACTACTTGAGTTAATAGAGAAGTTACTTACGGTATCTGAAGCAGAAACATAGTTTTGCAATGCAGTTGAATTATAGAGCATGGCAAAAGATACAGGTGAATAAGTGAAGGCATCTAAAGATGGATTGCTAAGGTGAATGTTGTAACGTTTCAGGACGTCACTAACTTTCTTAGCCTGTCCATAAAGTGTCGCATAAACTAGAATACGATTCCATAAAACAATGGATTGTAATTCTGCTTGATTAAACTGCTCGATACTCTTAATCATGTTGTTAAAACTATGCCATTGATAATAAATATCCGAGTTTTCTGGAACAAGGCACCCGTTTGCCCGCCCATTAATTTGAAGACGATAAATAAGATGCATGGTAATAACTGGGAAGAAAATGAGTAAATATAAAAAGGATAAATTAGAGGAGAAACCAATTGAGAGAAGGAAGAAACCAATAGCAATGAGTACATAAAGAGATATAAACATTATGTTTGCTACTGAAGATAAATGCGTTTCTGAAGGAGTCAGCTGCCTATACAGGCTTGGTAATCCGAGTTGCTTTTCTTGATTTTCGACACCTTGGGTAACCCTTGTAGCATCTTCTAAAAACAGACTTCTAATATTTCTACCTATAGAACGAAGCTTATCTCTTTCTGTCCTATTTTTAGCTTTTTTATACTGACCTTCAATTTCATCTTCGTTGATATAGTATCGTGAGAACATATCTTTCTCTTTGACTTGACTTTGACCATCAAAAAGCATGTCAATAAAAGCTACTTCAAAATCGGCTAAACCATCACTTTTAATAAATTCAAGAATTGGCTCTCCCCTTGATTGATTAAAGGATAAATTTCCTCTATCTATAAGATCCAGTATCGTTGCTTGAACCATATGGTTAAAGGATAGTGGATAAGTCACACTATTCAGACCACTAATGTCAAATCGTTGGTTGTAGACGTTCTGAGCAAGAACTAGAGGAGCTAGATTTTGAGGGATGTCATAAAGTCTACTATCCTTTGGAAAACGTGGTGGCCTAGTGCTCCTCAAGACTGAACTATAAAACACGATTGCCAAAACAAATAGGACGAGGAGAAGTCCTGGTAAAAGACCATAGAAAATGATGTGGTAAATCTTTCTATTTCTCACAATATCATTTTCCTGTTTTAGGAATTTATCTTTAGCTGAACTATTGATGATATTAGTGGAATTTTTAGATTTTAGACTTGGTGTCATAGGCCAATAAGCATGAAGTTCAAGTTTCCCCTTTGCAGGAAAATGATCAAACTGAATATTATAGCCTTCATCCGTCCTTTGAACCTGAGGATTTTTTTGGAAAAATCCTGCATGAGCATAAAGCTCACCCTTATTGGAATCTAAACCATCAACAGTAAAATCAACATGACCAATCGACTTATCCCAATCGGAAATCGGAAACCAATTGAGGACAGCAATATCTGAATAAAGATTTAAAATACGATTAATTTGCCAAGTAACCTTAAGAACAACTTTATCACCACTATGCCCCTGGTTGTAAACTTTCAGCTTAGTTCCATCTGATAACTCTGATGCTTCAACCCTAACATAGGGTTTGGTTTGGCCATTTACTGTCGCTGTTACTGTTGGATTACCACTAATGTAAAAACCATCTGGAACTGGCTTTGCACTACCTAATGTGACATATTGCCCATGGTAATCACTCTCAAAATCATAAGTAATTTCCTGCGTAAATGTAGCACTACTATTATCCGAAATACTTAGATGCCCTTTGTATGAGGGGATACGGTAACTAACGTCATCAGCTTTAACAGAAATTACGGGGACTATAAAAGCTATTAAACAACCAAGCCAAATCAAAAATTTTTTCATATTCTCTCCTTACTGCTAGCCCTAAAACCAAAAGAAATGGCAATAGACAAAACCATAACAATTTCATTCGGTTTCTCAAATAAGAAGGGGCGTAAACTTAGGCTTGATAAACAATCTCACCGTCACAGATAGTGTATTTGACACTTCCTGTAAGCTCTTCACCGACAAATGGTGAATTGGACGCTTTAGACTTAAAGTCTGCTGTGACCTGACGCTTTTCCTTATCTGCAAAGATCACAAGGTCAGCTGGTCCATTTTCAGCCAAATAACCGGCATCGAAGCCATAAAGCTCAGATGGATTGCTGGTCATCACTTTCAATAGCTCAATTAAACTCAAATGGCCTGCATCGACCAAGTATGTCAATCCAAGAGATAGAGACGTTTCAAGTCCTGTCATTCCTGATGGGGCTTTAGTCACATCAGCCACATTCTTTTCGTCAGCATGGTGTGGCGCGTGGTCTGTGGCAATAACAGTTATCACTCCAGATTTCAATCCCTCAATAACGGCTTGACGGTCAGATTCCAAACGAAGTGGTGGATTCATCTTGGCATTAGCACCTTTTGAAAGCAAGAGTTCTTCAGTTTTTGAGAAGTGCTGTGGTGCTACTTCCGCTGTGACTTGTGCTCCAAGTTTTTGAGCAAATTCAACCACTTTGACAGATTCAGCTTTTGATAAGTGTTGAATATGAACATGGGCTTGGGTATCATAAGCAATCATGACATCACGCGCAATCATACTGTACTCAGCTACGCCAGTTGCCCCACAAATATGAAATTCTTTTTTAGCAATATTTTCATTGAAACCGAGAATACCATTAAGATCAGGATCCTCCTCGTGAAGACTGATAAAGGTATTATTCTCTTTAGCCAACTCCATGGCCTTCTTGACAATTCCAGCATTGGTCAATGGAATGCCGTCATCTGAGAAACCAGCAGCACCTGCTTCAAGCAAGCCCTTGAAATCAGTGATGTTTTCACCATCAAAGTTCTTTGTAATAGTTGCTACAGACTTCACATGGATATTTTCCTTAGCTGCTGAAGTCAAGACTTCCTCCAAGGTTTCCTTGTCTGAAATCGTTGGATTGGTGTTAGCCATCATTACAACAGTCGTAAAGCCACCCGCCGCCGCTGCTAAGGCACCAGTATGAATGTCTTCCTTGTGGGTTTGGCCTGGTTCACGGAAATGAACATGGATATCCACCAATCCAGGAGCAACCACAAGACCAGTCGCATCAATGACTTGAGCATCACCTGCGTCAATATTTTCAGCGATTTTAACGACTTTTTTACCATCAATAAGAACGTCAGATTGTGTGTCTAAACCTGATTTAGGGTCGACAACACGACCATTTTTAATAAGTAACATAATCTTCCAACTTTCTATTTTACTTCAACCAATCAATTGGGGATTGGCCTTGAGAGACAAGGTAGGCATTGGCTTTTGAAAAAGGCTTACTACCAAAGAAACCACGATAGGCCGACAAGGGACTCGGGTGGGCACTTTCAATAATGGCATGCTTAGGATTAGTCACTAGAGACTTCTTCTTACGAGCATAGCCGCCCCAAAGTATAAAGACAACGGGGCTATCTTTTTGATTGAGGACCTTGATAACAGCATCTGTGAAAGGTTCCCAAATCTGACCGGCATGCCCATTGGCTTGACCTGCTGGAACAGTCAGACAAGCATTAAGCAATAGCACTCCCTGCTTGGCCCATGTCGTTAAATCATGATGCGTTCTAGGCCCAAGATCCTCTCCCAATTCTTTGAGAATATTAACCAAAGAAGGGGGGGCTGGAATCGTCTCAGGCACTGAAAATGACAAGCCTTGAGCCTGATTAGGACCATGATAAGGATCCTGTCCTAGGATAACCACCCGAACCTCTTCGAAAGGAGTCTCTAACAAAGCATTAAAAACCTTGTCACGTGGGGGATAGACGATTCCCTGGCTATAAACCTGGTCCATAAACTGATTTATCTTTGAAAAATAATGGTCCGGCAAAGCTTCTTTCAAAAGCCTATGCCATGTCGAATGTTCCATAAAAACCTCTTTTTTAGACTGTTTTATCCCCTAAATTATACCATAAATGTGTAGGGAATATTCGGAAAATACTGAAAAAGGCTGACTCTTTGCATTCTCCTTCTGACTCTCATTTTAAAATCGAACAAGCATTACGATAAAAACCAATACAACCTTTAATAAGCTATCATTTTATGCTATAATAAACACTTGTATTTAAACAAAAGGGTAATTCTATGACGACGTATGAAAACTTACGGGCAGCGAGGCGAGGTCCCATCGTTAGTATCGTAGCCTACATGCTTCTAACAATAGCGAAACTTCTCGCTGGACACTTTTTAAACTCTAGCTCTTTGATAGCTGATGGTTTCAACAACTTGTCAGATATCTTGGGAAATGTAGCTCTCCTCATTGGACTACACCTGGCTAGTCAACCAGCCGATTCAGACCACAGGTTTGGCCATTGGAAGATTGAAGACTTATCAAGCTTAATCACCTCCTTCATCATGTTTGTAGTGGGCTTCCAAGTCCTTATCCAAACAGTCCGAAAGATTTTTCTAAGAATTGAAACTGTAGTTGATCCTCTTGGTGCTACTGTTGGAGTCCTCTCTGCCATCGTCATGTGTAGCGTCTACTTTTACAATAAGAGTCTTGCCAAAAAACTGAAGTCCAGCGCCCTCATTGCGGCTGCTAAAGACAATCTCTCTGATGCTGTGACCTCTATCGGAACCTCAATTGCCATCGTCGCAGCATCTTTCAACCTTACCATCATTGACTATATTACTGCCATTATCATCACTTTTTTCATCCTAAAGACAGCCTATGATATCTTCATGGAAGCAACCTTTAGTTTATCAGATGGTTTCGATAAGAAAAATCTCAAGGCCTATGAAAAAGCCATTCTGGAGATTCCTAAAGTTACCAAAGTTAAAAAGCAACGTGGCCGTTCCTATGGGAGTAATATCTACCTTGACATTGTTGTTGAAATGAACCCCGACCTCTCTGTTTACGAGAGTCATGCCATCACTGAACAAATCGAAAAAGTCCTCAGCAAGCGTTTCTCTGTCTACGACACTGATGTCCATGTCGAACCAGCTGCAATTCCTGAGGATGAGATTTATGGCAATGTCCTCCATAAACTTTCTCGAAATGAAAAGATATTTCTATCAAAAATCCCTGACTATGAAAATCTTTTAGCCCCTGATTTCTACTTGATTGATGAAAATGGACATCATCACAACCGCCAAGAAGTCATTGCTAACCAACAACCGCTCCTTAACAATTATAAAGACTTTAAGATGACATCTGTAAGTCAAAAAACCAAATTAATCAGTTACGAATTGGAGGGAAATTTCCATACCAGTATCTGGCGTCGAAATGAGACATGGTTTATGATTTACCATCAAGTAACAACCATAAAAAATGACAAGTAACGAGCAAATAGCTCGTTTTTTCTTGTCACCAGCACTATTGCCTACAACATTCAATAGATTCTAAAAATTGCATTAAATTCTCCAAGGATGCTAAAAGACTAGGTTTTATATGGTATAATGGGAATAATAGTCACTATCAAATAAGAAAATTTCAGTTTGAGTGACATGCTTTTACTATTATTGAATGTGAGGAGGTTCTTGCTAAGTCAGAGCCTCATAGATAATAAAGGAGACACATTATGAAAAAGAAAATTGTTGCCATCCTTTTAACAGCTTGTCTGGCTCTAGCACCAAGTTTGTCTAGTGCTGACGAGTTAATGGATATCACACATGCCGCTGGCTATACTGAAGCTACGGAGGCCTATCGTCCTAAGTCCACTCTCCTAATTGATGGAAATACTGGTGACGTCCTCTGGGAAGAAAACGCTGATGAAGTCCGTGACCCTGCCTCTATGTCCAAGGCTATGACGCTTTATCTGGTCTTTGAAGCCATGTCTAAAGGTGAGATTTCAGAAGATACTGTCATCACAGCTACTCCTACCGATCAAGCTATAGCTGAGATCTATGAAATTTCCAATAATAAGATTGTCGCTGGTGTCCAATATACCGTTTCAGAACTCATTACCATGACTGCTGTGCCGTCTTCAAACGTTACAACCGTAATGTTAGCCAATTATCTGACCAAAAATGATCCAGATAAATGGATTGACAAGATGAATGAGAAGTCTAAAGAGCTGGGAATGACCCATACCAAATGGTACAATGCTTCTGGTGCTGTTGCCGTAGCCTTTAAAGGCTACTACAGCCCCCAACGCTATGATATCAACCAAACCAACCAGACAACTGCACGTGATCTGGCCATCATGACCTATAACTTTATCAAGAAGTATCCAAAAATTCTCAATTACACCAACAAGCCAGTTGTAACGGTTAAAAAAGGAACACCTTATGAGGAAACCTTCGAAACCTACAACTACTCTATCCCTGGTGCTAAATACGGTATTGAGGGAGTTGATGGTTTGAAGACAGGTTCTAGTCCAGAAGGTGCCTTCAACTATATCAATACTATTAAACGTGGCGATCAGCGTATGATTGCTGTCATCATGGGTTCTGGTGACTGGTCTGACCAAACAGGGGAAGAAATTCGCCATACATTTGGGAATGCTCTTGTTGAGAAAATGTACAAAGACTTCTCTTACAAGAAAGTTTTAAGTAAAGGCGAGCAAAAAATTGACGGTAAAAAATATGATGTCGCAAAAGATGTCTATGCCACTGTTAAAAAAGGCCAAGAACCTAAAATCTCTGTCAAAGATGACCAAATTGTGGTTGATAATGGCCTAAAAACAGTCTCACCTAAAATCAAAGCTACTTCGGTTAAGGCTACTAAAGTTAAAGGCTGGTTCGATTTTGGAAGTAACCAAAAGGGTAATGCAACCACTAATACTAAAGGAAGTAATAGACTACCTGTTTATTTCTGGCTCTTATGCCTTGTCCCAGTTGGACTTCTATACTTGATTTATCTTAACGAAAAAGACCATCGACAAAAAGTCAAAGAACGCAAACAAGCTCGACAATCTAACAAGTAAAAAAAACGTGCGCAATGGCACGTTTTTTACTTGTCTTGAAGAAAGGTTTTGAGATCATTAATATTGGTTCGCATTTGTTTCAGTCCTTCTTGATAGATGGCTTCAAACTTTTCTGGATCTTTTTCTAAACGCCCGACTTTAAGTGCATGTTCTGGACGAATGGCATACAGTTTTCCAGATTTTTCCAAAGCCTCAATTTTCTCAATGCTCTTATTGTAGTGAAGATGGCGGTTTGAAGCCACTTTCACAAATTCCGGGTATTTTCGATAAAAAATCTTGTAGAGTCTCTTGCTGGTTTTTGAAGGCTGTTTACGATAGCCCTTAGGACGAGTAAGTATGACAATAAGCTTATCAAAGCCTAAGTTTTCCATAAAACCAACAGGAAGACTGTCAGAAAGGCCACCATCCATATAACGCTTACCCTTGTAGTCTACAATCTCAGAAACCAAGGGGAGGGCGGAACTGGCACGAAGGGCTTCCATCTGTTCAAAGACATGGTCAATCTTGATATAGTCTGGCTTCCCTGTCTCAATATCTGTAGTAACCACATAGAAAGGAACCCCTGACTCAGCAAAAGCCTCCTGATCAAAAACATCTAGTTCCATTGGCACCTTGTAGTAGGAAAATTCCTTATTAACAAAGTTACCAGTTGTTAACCAGGACCAGAAACTCATGTAACGCCGGTCTCCCATAAAACGCTTGTTATAGCGCAATGCCCTCTTAGGTTGATTGGACAAGTAATTGACACCAAAAAGCGCCCCTGCAGACACTGAAACTACCCCATCAACCTTGATACCAGCCTCTAAAAAGGCATCTAAAACACCAGCTGTATACAGGCCACGCATGCCTCCACCTTCCAGGACTAAACCTACCCTCATTCTAAAATCTCCCTTATGATTGGTTCTGCTATGGCTTGATAGCCTAATGGGGTTAAATGAAGACCATCAGTTGTATATTTCTCATCTAACTGACTTTGATCATCCACTAGATAGTCAAAAAGGTCCACATAGGTCACACCAGGAAGAACAGCAAGTTCTTGATTGAGCTCAGAAACCGTCGTATTATTCCTTACTTTTACCTTTGAGCGATGTTCTAACCTTTCACTGACTGGAAAGACACTCAGCAAATAAATCTCTGTTGAAAGTGATTCTTGACGAACTGCCATAACCATATCCGAAATACGATTGACGATATCTCGAATAGGATAGCCTCGTCCAATGTCGTTAATACCAATCAAGATGATTAATTTATCAGGCTCTAAATCTAAAACCTGCTCTCTAAGATGCTCTAAGAGCCAAACGGAATCTGTTCCTGCAATTCCACGATTAATCAAAGGGAGGTCTCTTCCTAAATATTTTTTCAAGGAAAAAAATTCTGTAATCGAGTCTCCAGCAAACACAATTTGACCCTTGCCAAGTTTTTGATTGTCACTCACAAATTTAGCTAACCGTTCTTCTTGATAAGTCGAAAGCTCAGGTCTTGTTGATTCTATCATATCTCACACCTTATCCTTAACACATTTATAAATTCTTAATTTCTGCACGTAAGCAATACTTCCACTATTTCTTCGGAAAGATAGGAAAATCTTGATAGTTTTATTCTAGCATTTTTTTGAAAATTGTGTGAATCAGATAAGAAAATCCATTATGTATAAATAGTATCTAAATACTAAAAATTCTATTAATAAGATCAAAAACCACTTATATCAATGTAGTATCATAATACTCTATGATATAGACAATCCAACACAACTATCCTTGTTGCTGACGATGTTTAGTCAAGCGTATCAAAAAACAGACCGTAGTCTGTTTCACTTAATATTTAGTTTCAAGCGACTTAGCTGTCTTGTCCTGTTCACGTTTAACCACATTGTCCTTAACAATCTGATAAAGGGTCGCAGCTACTGGCACAGAAACCAGCATACCTAGGATGCCACCTAAGGCTGATCCGATGGTGATGGCGAAGATAACCCATATACCAGGCAGACCAGTAGAACCACCAACAACATACGGATAGATGAGATTTCCCTCGAACTGTTGCAATATAACCACATAAGCAATAAACAAAAGTGCCAAAGTCACTGAATGAGTCATAATCAAAATGGTACCAATCGTCACACCAATGTAGGCTCCCACAACTGGAATCATAGCTGAGAATCCAATCAAGATAGAGATGGTCGCAGCATATGGAAAATCAAAGATACGCATCCCAATATAACATAAAGTCCCCAAAATACATGCCTCAAGAGACTGATAAACAAAGAAATTACGGAAACGATTATTGAGAATCCCAACGACATAATGGAACGTCTTACCAAAACGACCTAAATAAACCTCTACCAAGCGATTGACCTGATTACCAAGTTTTTCTTTGCTAGCCAAGACATAGCAAGAAAAGACGATACTGATAAAGAGGTTAATCAAGGTTGACGGTAAACTCGTTAATGACGTCAAGAAGCTTGTCAAACCATTCATAATCTGTTGAAGTAATTGAGCACTGTAAGTATTAATCAGCTCTCTAACCTGAGTCACACCACCAAAATCTTGAATAACTTTTTGCAAAGACTTATTTTTAAGTAACCAATTAATCAGGTTATTAATAGCCGATCTATCTTGACTAATCAGTGTATTGATACTATCAATCAAATCTGGAAGAACGGTAAAGACTACCCAGGTAAAGACTAAACCAATGGTCGCAAAGGCTAAAATCAAAGAAATGGGGCGTTTGATTTTATGGGTAAAAGCAAAAGGAACAAGCTTGACTAGCCATTTTTCATAAAAAGACATCAAGATATTGACCACAAAAGCTATTCCTGCTCCTACCAAGAAGGGCTGGCTGGCAACAAAAATGGTGTTACAAATTGAAACAACTGTTTCCCAGTAAGTGTATATCAAAAAACAACTGAAAAAAAGGACAGCCAACCAAATAAATTGATTTTTTGTAAACTTCATAGATACTCCAAAATTTAAGATACCCTTTCATTATACACTAAGAAAGGGCATCTTACTATCTTTGACATGAGAAAGCTTCTAGAAATCCGAAAACTCTCGATCAGCTATTGGATCGATGAGTTTGATAAAGTGAAAATCAGTCCCATCATAATCGAAAACTAAGATGGCACAATTACCTGGGCAAGACTGAAACTCACGCTCTGGCTCCACAGCATGTAAAAAAGTCATCAAAGCCCCAGCATGACTAACAGCCAAGATGGATTGATCGGGATGTTTATTGACTATTTCCCTAGCACTTTTCACTACACGAGCAACAAATTGGTCCTGACTTTCCCCACCAAACTGAGCATAATGGTCACCAAAATGCCCTACAATAGTTGTCTTGGGGTGAAGATATTCAGGTTGACCCTCAAAAATACCAAAATTCATTTCCTTAAGGCCCTTTACCCTATGGTAGTCAGTTTGTCCTGTCGCCAACTCTAAAGTATCAGAAGCCCTCTCCGTTGTCGTGCAATAATATTGGTCAAAGGTCAGATAATGTTTTTGAAAATAAGCCCTAACCTGACGAGCTTGGTCTCTCCCCTTTTCGGTCAAAGGGGAATCGCACCAACCTTGGATACGATTAAGTGTGTTAAAAAGTGTTTGCCCATGTCGCATCAAATAAAACCGTGTCATTCTTCGCCTCCGAAAATATACTCTTCCTCTACCGGATTATAAATCGAAACCAATGCAAATTGACCTTGATCATAACTAAAATGTAAGATACAACAATTTTTTAGACCATGTAATTCTGGAGTCGGATTTAAAACACGTCTACAAAACTGTAAAATAGATGGACCATGACTAACCAGTAAGGACTTAGAACCTTCAGCCACACTCTCCATGATGGCTCTAACCGTCAACTCCATACGATCCCGAACCTGAGTAGTGCTCTCACCACCAAATTGAAGAAAGTAATCTCCAAACCCCTGACCATCTGGTAAAGGTTTCGGAAGCAGATACTCTGGCTGCCCCTCAAAGGCTCCAAAATCCTGTCCTTTAAGCCCTTTAAGCCTTTCATAGTCTGTTCTTCCAGTTACAATTTCTAGAGTATCACTAGCTCTCTCAGATGTTGAAGAAAAGAGATGGTCTAAAATGGGTTCTTGCTTAGCTAGATACTGACCTGCCTTCTTAGCCTGTTCGATTCCAACTTCTGTCAAAGGAGCATCACAGACCCCTTGAAGCCTATGCTGAACGTTAAAACATGTTTGCCCATGTCTCATCAAATAAAATTCTTTCATATTATCACCTCTAAAGCAGAAATCGGATTCATAAACTGAAGAAGCCCTATGTATCTTTAGGTATACTATTAAACACTAGCATGGCATCTAATAAAAGACACTCCTTCAGAAAATGGTAAAGCCATGGTAGTAATTACATCCATGACTGATTTACCTCTATTATAGACCTTTTAGAAAACGCTTTCCAGTATTATTGCAGAAAAATATTCTTATTTTTTCAAATTTAGAAAGAATTAGATTGTTTTGTTAGCCCGGATTGTTTATAATAATAGTATGAAATTGAAAAATATTTTAAGAATAGTGCTTGTTCTTCTAATCTTAACAGGTGTCGTGGCTGGACTACTCTATGTCACTATTTACTTTAATCAACGTGATATAAAAAAGCTCTCCATGCCGTCTAATAAGGATGGATTGAGTTTCACCATCAAAAATAAGGAACTACTAGATCAATCAATTCTTCTTGAGACTGGTAGTATTAAAAATGTAGACATGCAAATCCTTTCTTTTAAAAAAGACGGAAAATACGTCCTCCAAAAAGGAAGAACCGAAGATAATAATCCTGAACTCACAGAGCAAAGTATTAAGTACGAAGCTAAACGTCGTGAAGCCATTGCTCTGATTAACTCAGGATTTTGGTCTTATGAAGGTCTAGATCGTCCTTTCGCTCAAAAGGAAATCGAACTTGGCAAAACTGGCCTTCTTTATGGCGATGATCAAAACAATATCAGTGCAGGAACCTACCCAAATATAGATACAGCCAAAATGTTCACACATATGGGAAGCAACGGTTGGGATACCGGCGCCTTTGGTATACTCATTAAAGATAAAAAGGTTGACAAGTCATGGGAGAAAGGTGATCCTGACCAACCTAATGCACGCTCTATTTATGTAGAGACCTATGATGGCATTATCCGTATTATTCAAACCTACGGCCACAAGTCCCTCAATAAAGGATTAAATCACGAAGACGTTTATCACCTTTTGAAAGATTTAGGTTACTCAAATATTCGTCTTGCCTTCCTACTCGACGGAGGTGGAACAACTCGTATGTATACGCGATCTGATAATGGTAAAGAAAAGGTTGCTGGTACCTTTGTCGATAATAGAACCTATATTGAATATCTTTATCTTATCAAACGAGATAGTAACGCCACTGATCCATATATCTGGCGTGACCAAGAGCTTGTAAAAGCAGGAAAATCTAAGTCAATTACATATGACGACTATATCAAAGCTATCTACTCAAATGGGAAGGTTCCAGGAACCCAGTACCAGTTTGAGGTTTCTAAATAATGCAAAAACTCCTCAATAAAATGAGGAGTTTTATCTTACTTTAAATTGTTAAGCGCAGTAATTAGGTAGTGACCATCACGAATCTCCTTACCGACACGCTTGGTGTTTTCAACCAAGGTTTGGTAATCGTCATCTGAGAGATTTTCAATGGTAGCCTTCAAATCATGAAGAGACTCTACTGCAATACCGCAACCCTGCTCAAGAACAAAATGAGACAAGGCTGACTGTTTCCAGACTACAATCGGGAAACCTGAGGCTAAGTATAGTGACGCCTTGTGAGAATTGTTGTAACGTAGGTATTCACCAAACACACCACTACAGGTCTCAGCACTTTCTCCATCCCAGACAAGACCAAAACCACCCTTTAGGGCTGCAGGAAGCTCATCAGGTAGGAAAGAACCAAAGTAGGTCTCGTTTTCAAGGGCTCTACTCTCGTCAAAACCTACACCATAAAGGTTATAAGCAGGTTCTTTTGGAAGTGAGTAAAGATAGCCAGCTTTTTCTTGTTCCAAGTTACCAGCCACAATAATTGGCTGATTTTTTGACAATTCGTTCTTTTCTTGGAAATTTGGAATCAAATAGTCAAAAATACCAAGACTGACAATCTTATCTTCCGCCACTCCTTTATCCACCAAAACCGACTTCATAATAGGATTGTGGGCAATAATGCCAGTTACACTATGAAATGTATCACTTTCCGTTAATTTCATCCGCAACTTCATTCTAAAGGGGAGAGTCTTGTCATTTACAAAACGCAAGGTCTCTAAATCATGAATCAGCAGATAGATGTTAACACCTTTATTTTTAAGAGATTTTAGTATACTGTTAATGAACAAAGAATGATGTAACAAGGGAAATTGTATCACAATATCATCATTTTTCTTTAAGCGTTTAAAGGCTCTCAAAAGTGCTCTATATTTGTGAATCTGAGCATTAAGAACATTCATTTTATACCAGTCATCAACTATAACTTTTAAGGGGGCATAACCTAGGTCATTTAAAATCACTTCAACGTCATTACGTGCTTTATTTCCCGCATTTTTAGCATTATTGTCGTGTAAAAATTCTTCTTTTAAATAGTATTTCATCTTTTACTTCTCATTTTTCATACGCTGATTTTTTAGGATAGTATTCATTTAAGATTTGCTTAAAATGAATGAGGTTTTCTTCCTTAAAGTCACTATCATCATTCACATAAAGCAATTTTTTATGTTTATCTTCAAAGATCCTATCAAGTTTATTAACTTGATTTAAACCAATTGTCTCTCCGAAATTCTTTGACATAGGATAAAACTGATTACTTTCAATTTGCCAGTGAGAACAGATGTATTGATTGACATCTACCCCATAATCTCTAATCTTATTTCTGGATGTTCTATCCAAAGTCTCACTTTCAATGTCCCACAAATGTGACAAAGTACTCTTCTTCATCGGTACAGGCAAATGCTGATTCACATAGCCCGTCGGCCCCCATGGTAAGAGTAGCAAGTTCTTCAGAACCAAAGACCCATAGCGATAATTAAAAAACTTCCAAGGAGACGACTTTAAAGCTTTTTTATTTGGAAAATGACGATAAATCAACTCAACATTATTGAGATAAGTATTTGTAAATGGTGACCAAGGAACTATGGCATCATACACCGCTAAAAGCTTAGGTTGACCATTTTTATAAAAATCTGAAGGGTGGCTATCTTTAATCAAGTACATATCATCATTGAAATACAAATAATTCTCCGATAATCCTTCAATGCGATGGAGATTAAGTTCAATAGCAGCAGAATTATAGGTAGGTAGGTACTCTTCAGGCATAAATTCCTTATGAGTAATCCATCTAAGTTTTGGATGCTCCAAGTTCAACCAGTCAGGTTTTTGTCCGTTAGTGATTAAATAAACATTATTTACCCAAGTAGCATGTTTTTCAATCATTCGAAACCAATAATTAAAAATACCATAGTCACGATAACGTTGCTCTCCATCAATTTCTTGGTTCCAATCTGAAACTCGACCGGAAACAGCTTGTTTCTCACGGATAAACTCCGGGTTACTGCCATCTACCCAGAGGACAACGATATCAATTTTTTCTTCTGTCATCTACTAAATTCTTTCTCTACGACTTCTAAGGCACGCTCAATCACCACGTGCATATCGTAGTATTTATAGTCTGCTAGGCGCCCACAGAAGATAACTTTGTCATTTTTAGTTGCTTCTTCTTGGTACTTGGCAAACATAGCATTATTTTTAGCATCATTGATTGGGTAGTAAGGTTCATCTCCCCGTTTCCAATCTGCTGGATATTCACGGGTGATGACCGTCTTCGGTTGGGTTCCATACTCGAAGTGCTTGTGCTCAATGATACGAGTATAAGGAATCTCACGCTCTGTATAGTTAACTACTGCGTTACCTTGATGGTTTTCCTCATCTAGGACTTCGTGTTCAAAATGAAGACTACGATACTCCAGCTCTCCATGTTTATAGTCAAAGTACTGGTCAATCATGCCTGTGAAGACAACCTTTTCAGCTGAACTTTCCAGTTCTTCACGGTTGGCGAAGAAATCAACCCCAAGTTCTACTTCCACATCGCCAAGCATATTTTCAATGATGACATTGTAACCACCGATTGGAATACCTTGGTAACGGTCATTAAAGTAGTTGTTATCAAAGGTCAAGCGGACTGGAAGACGTTTGATGATAAAGGGTGGAAGGTCTGTTGCAGAACGTCCCCACTGCTTTTCTG
Source organism: Streptococcus raffinosi (assembly GCF_030284685.1). NCBI lineage: Bacteria > Bacillati > Bacillota > Bacilli > Lactobacillales > Streptococcaceae > Streptococcus > Streptococcus raffinosi. The sequence goes on along the minus strand of NZ_JASUZV010000003.1, from coordinate 69,039 downwards.
TATAGCCCTTAATCAACTTTTCGTAGATATCTGGACCAATCAACTTGATAGCTTGTTCTTCAAGATTCTTTGGCTCAACATCTTTCATATCAGCTGTTTGTTCCGCAATCTTGTCCTTCACTTCTTGCGGAGTCTTGGTTCCCCACATGGCATAGAAGGTATTCATGTTGAAAGGAAGATTGTAAAGACTACCCTTGTAGTTAGCTACTGGAGAATTAATATAGTTATTGAATTCAGCGAACTGGTTAACATAGTCCCAGATTTTTTTGTTGGACGTATGGAAAATGTGAGCACCGTATTTATGAACATTGATGCCTTCAATATTTTCACAGTAGATATTTCCACCGATGTGATCACGCTTGTCAATCACTTTTACCTTTTTGCCACGTTTTGTAGCTTCATGTGCGAATATAGCGCCAGATAATCCAGCACCAACAATAAGATAATCGTACATAGTTTACTCCTTAGTTTTTCATTAACTGTTCCTTCAAGTCTCTCACATCAAGGACACGTAAAACAACAATCAAAATTAAATAAATGATGGCTCCAACAAAACCATCTACTGCTACGTTTAGCATAGGTTTAAATTGAACAAAGGTTCTGAAGACAAAAAGTCCAAGATACATCACAACTGATGCAATGATAATTTTAGACATAGCAGGAAGGATAGAAACATCTTTCATAAATTTTCTTGCAAAATTAAGCTGAATCACCCAAACCAAAGCTTCTGTAAGAACGGAAACAATAGAAGCCCCAATAAAACCAAATGGTGGAATCAATAAAAGGTTAAGTACCACACTAACAAATGCTGGAATAGTGGTAGAAAGCATGAATTCACGATGCTTATTATGCGGAATTAAAATCTGAATTCCCATGATATTTGTCCAACCAATGAAGAACATCCTAAAGACCATGATAGCAATGGCAATATTGGCTGCTTGGAAGTCCTTTCCTAGGAAAAAACTAACAAAGTCTTTATTGACAACCAAGAGACCAGCAATAATTGGAAAAATGACTAGATTATAAATCAAGAAAGAAAATTCATGCATCTTGTTAACAGCCTTATAGTCTCCACTAGATAACAGACCAGATACCCTTGGAAGCATTACACTTCCCAATGAAGTCACCAAAGTCAACAAAATATTAATAATTTTCAAAGCCTGATCATAAATCCCCACATCATTAGTAGATGACAAGGCCCCCAACATAGTGCGGTCCAAAGTCACATAAAGTGAAATAGCAATCTGAGGTAAGAACAGTAAAATAACTGGCTTAAGATGCTTCTTAGCAAACGACAAATCAAATTGAGGCTCACCAATATATGGTCTTGCCGGGAACCACATGCTTAATTGACCTAGTAATTCAAAAAAGGTTAGTAGAAACACATAGAGGTATAAATCACCGGAAGTTTTTACAAATAAGAAAATGGAAATAACTCCTAAGAGTTTAACCGTTGTGTTTCTTGCCGTAATACGACGAAAATCCTCCAAACCTTGGAACAACCAAGAAATATCCATTCCTTTAGATACTAAACTAAGCCCAAGGATATAAGCCACCATATTTTGCATTGCTGGCAAAAATAAACACAAGAGCGTATACAAAAGAAGAGACAAAAAGGTGGCAATCAATTGGAGGGTATAGATACCCCAGAAATTTTTTCGAATGTCCTTACGATTACTAGAAATTTCCTTGGTCCCGTAGTTAGCAACTCCTAAGGTCGCTAAGAGAATAAAGTAGGTCACAATAGAGTTAAAGTAACCATAGGTACCTAAATCTTTCGAACTAAAAATCCTAGTTACATAAGGTGTCGTAATAATTGGTAACACAATGACCAATAATTGATAAGAGAGATTATAGGCGTAATTCTTTAAAACTTTCATTTATAGTATCTCTATTTTATTTTCCTCGTCATTTATTTCTTTTATCGAAATTAAACTTGCGAATAATGTAAACATGAAGATGTTGTATCCTGGTCTAATCCAAAACGCTTCTATCATACAATTAATAGTTATTAAAGAAAGTAATGATAGAAATAACATTTTACCTTCTTTGTAAAATCTCCTGGATGATAAAACATAAACTAATACAAGTAAGACTACAGGAACAATTCCATAGTAGAATAACATTTGAATATAAGAGGAATCAACATAATTATAACTGAGTACTGACTCTGTAGTACCACCATAACCAATAAATTTTACATTATTAGTTCCAAAAAGGTGTAACTTGTATGTATCAAGGGCATTTTTACCCAAAAAAAGTCTCATACTGAAGAAATCGTTCAACTTAACAAAAAATGGGGAAGAAAAAGAAAAATGAGAAGACAAATAAAACATCAATGATGAAAAAATTGCCGCAGAATAGGGTAGTATGTAATAAACTTTAAATTTCTTTTCTTTAGTATAGTACATTACTAAAAAAATAATTACAGCTATCAAAATAGACATAGAATTCAATCTAGCATCACAAAATTTGATAATAAAGGCTGATAAAGCTACTCCAACTGCCACCCTAAGCCAAATATACTTTTCTCTAAGTAAATATCCCCAAGCAATAAACAAATAAAAACAGTGTGAGGCAAAATCTGTAGGATAAATGAAGCCAAATGAATTTCTTATAACTAAACCAGAAGATCTAACTTGGGCAAATTGTAAATTTGGTAGAAGACCAATTATTGAAAGTAAGAATATACCTATGACAATTGAACCAGCAATAAACACGTAAGTTTTTAAAATAACATCTACATCAACATCATAAAGTAGTAAAATCAATAATGAGTAAAGAAGAAAATTGGTAGCACCAGTTTGTAAAAAGACACATAAACTTGTTACGATTAAAAGAATTCCTGAAACAATAAATGATATACTAAAATTTTTAATAAATAAAAATCTTAGTGACAACACCAATGCAACACCAATCAAGAGAATAGTTGGTAATTGAGGGAGAGTTTTATTTAGAACCGAAGTCATAATAACATCGTACCCTACAATTACCGATAAGACCAAAATAACCAAAAGGTTCTCAAACTTAATTTTTAACATAATACCCTTTTACCGTTTATAAGAATAGCTAATTTATTTAAAAGCAATTTTACGTAAAATTGGATTCATTTTCATTTTTTCAATAAAGATGACTGTCCGAAACTTTTTTTGGGTAAGAAGATCAATACTCAATCTTCTAAGAAAAGAAGAAATATTTCGCTGTCTCAATAACATATTATAAGGACCAATGATTTGATCTCCATTCCCTGAAAAAATATTGTCAAAAGCTTTATTTGAAATAATGGACTGTAGTAATTCTATTTTTTCTTGTCTTTTCAACTTTAAATTAGAAATCTGGAAAACTGAACTTATGATAATTTTGGTCTTAATATCCTGCATTAATGTAGCATCTTCTAATTGGAACTGTTCAAGCAATTTATGTAATTCTTGAAGTTCATCTAATTGAAATTCAATTCTTCTAGGATGATAACTCGTCAGTGCAGAACCACTTCTACCTGCAATATAATTATAGAGAGTCGAATCAATAAAAAGAATGTTATCTAATTGTTGATAAACTTGGAAATTAAATAAAGTATCTTCCCCTATTGGTTTACTAGGAAACTTAATATTATTTTTTAGAATAAATTCTTTGTTATAAATTCTCGACCAAACATTATACATCATATCAGTTTTAAAAAGCTTTATGAAGTCATTCCTAAACTCTTCCTTTTTAAGAAGTCCTAGGTGCTGATAAGAATGAGAACGGCAAGACAAAATAGTGTTATTGGTTTCTTTAATTTCATTGTAACCAAAACAAAGAACATCCCATTCTCCATTAAGATTAGGACATATCTTCTCAAAGAAATCATCTGATAAGAAATCATCTGAGTCCATAAAGTACAAATATTCACCCCTCGAGAGAGAAATCCCTAAATTTCTAGCTTCCGAGACTCCGTTATTCTCAATATGTCTAACAAAAATATTTGAATAATTATCTTGATACTCATCACAAATCGCACCACTCTGGTCGGTTGAATCATCATCAATTAATAGAATCTCATACTTAATTGGTGACGATTGCATAAGTATGGAATCTAGGGCTCTTTTTAAATAACCTTCAACATTAAATACAGGAACAATTATGCTCAAATCTATATTATCCATTAACTCTTCATCCTTAATTTATGACGAATAAACTCTAGTGTCCATTTTTCTTTTTTAAATTTCTTTAATATTGTCGATTTAACATATGCCCAATAGAATTTATTTCTTGTTACTTCTAAAAGCTCTTCCTTAGAAATTTTCTCTCCAATAACTAATTGATTTGGTATAACATAAAATGAATCTACTAGTCTAAACTCAGGACACTTAATCACTCTCTTTTGGAAATGTGCATATAGAGGACGATTAACCTTTATATTACCATCGATTAAATTTATTGATTCCAAACCATTTTCCTCTGACCAAAAATAATAGCGTTTAGGTTCATTTTCACCATATTCTCTAAATGAGAACTGACTAATATCAATATCATCAAAAAACTTATCTTGCAGTTGTTTAAAATTATTTTTTTCAAAAATCTTTTGGATACCATCTGCCTCATCAAAAATAAAATTTTGCTCACTTGTAAAGATATTGTGAAAATCCAGTCGATAGTTTAAACCTTGGCCAGACATAAATATATGATTAACTTCCTGTGAATTTTTAAATATTTGGAGATGACCTAAAAGGCCATATCGAGAATAGTCATTCTCAAAAAAGCTATGTTCTTCCAGAAATTGATAAATATCACCAAGTAAGACATCTGTATCACAAAATCCCCAGTAGTCATATCCCTTCAACTCCTCTTCAAAGATAAATCCATAAGCAACTTTATAGTCACATAATTTATAAGGTGTTTTGAGAGAAATTTCAAAATCAAATTTAGACTGAACTTTTTTTCTTAAATCATCAAACGAAAGAGTCTTAAATTCAATATTCTCAGCGTTCAAAATTTCAAATTGGTCAATATTTTGATCAGTATAAATTAAGAAATCAATCTTTTGATTACGTTTGGCGGTCAACAAAAAATAAGGGAAAAACTTTGGAAGTTTTCCAAAGTACGGAATAATGAGTCTTATCTTTTTCATTTAGTTAAATCCTCCCCACCCTTATTCAACCAAGTAACAGCATTAAAATAGTGGTGGTAAGTTTTTAAATCGATACCGACATGACCTTGCTTTTCAGCTGATTTGAAATGAACCAAGGAAGGTAAGTCACTATAATTCTTAGAAGAGAAGATGACTTTGCTTTTGTAAGGAAGTTCTTCAAACTCTTTCATAAGCTCGTAAGTACAAGCATCGTTATCGTTGAATTTGAAATACATATTATCCCAATGAATGCGTGCCAATCGACGTTGCCATTTTTGAGTCGCTTCTTCTTCATCTGCATAGTGCAAAAAATGAAGTTCAATATCATCAAGAAGTGCTAGAGGATAGGCATTATCAAAGTCTTTGATGTATTTCGATTCCTTAACGAATTTCAAGGGGATATCTCCACTCAAATAATGTTTTAGATTCTTGAGCATTTTGATGTAATCAGGTGAAAAGACAAACATTCCAACAAAAGGCGTTTGATAAGGTAGTCCCAACTCCTGATAAACCTTCCCAGCCCAACAATTATCACAAATAATTGTGAAATTCTTATTCTTAAGTCGTCGTCTTGGGATAAAATTAATAATTGGATAAACGATTGGTTTTAGTTTATTCTTTAGTGTTTCACTGTTCATATTAGTACTTCTTATATAATTCCGAGAAATTACGAATATAACTTTGTAATGAAAAGAGTTCTTTTTGGCGTTTGACAGATGCCTTGCCAAATTGTTCTCGCTTCTCGGTATTATCCGCTAATTTTTGAATTGCCTTAGACAGTTCTGAAGGCTGATTTGGAATAGCAAGAAGGCCATTTTCACCTTCTTGCACCATTTCACAAACGCCACCATGACGGTAGCCAACGATGGGTTTCCCACAAGCCATTGCTTCTAAAACTACAGTTGGAAGTGGATCAGGATTGGTACTTGGCAAGACAAAGATATCAAACATATTATAGAGCTCTGTTGTCTTACTATAATAATCGATACGCTTGATTTGACCAGCTACTGGCGAGTCAGCAATAATCTTTTCTAACTCATCAATGCGCCACTCTTCTCCCTCAAAAGCACTACCTGCAAGAAAGGCAACGGCTTTTGGATTAGCCTGTAAAATTGGAGTCACAGCTTCCAAGAAGTCTCCTTGCCCCTTCCAGGCATTGACACGGGCAACCATCCCAATAACAAGAGCATCTTGAGCAATACCAAACCGCTCTCTAATGGCTGAAGCATCCACTACATGGAAAACATCATTATCAACCCCATTATAGATGACTTGTACCTGATTATCATTCACATAACGAGACATTTTGACATGATTCGCCACGGCATTTGAAACCGTTACTATCGTATCAGCAAAGCGTCCCATCAAAAAATTGATGAAGTCAGAAATAGCTTTTGGTTTGACAATAATTTCGTGCACATGCCAAATCAAAGGAAGTTTCAACTTACGTTTAAGGTAAATGCCTTCAAGCACCGCCGTCGTATTGTTGTGAATCAGGGTAATCCCGTTCTCTTTGGCATACTTTGCAATTTGTTTAGAATAACGGTTATAAGAGCCAAAGTACTCCATGATACCTTTAGGATTAAAATATTTACGTCGCAAGATTGGGTAGTCAATAACTTTCACTTTGGCACCGACATTTTCTAAAGCAGCCACTAAAACACCATCATTTGGTAAAATAACATGCGCTTCAAAGGCATCTTTATCCAAGCCTTTAATAAGCTCCAACAAAACCTTGTCAGCACCATACATTTCAGCACCCGCATGGAGATATAAAATTTTCTGCATTTCTATCCTTTAAATACTTTTTCGTAGTCTGTGACAATTTTTTCCCATGTGAAAGCTTGGGCAATACGTTGACTAGATTTTTGATTAAGAGCTTCGATAGCTTGATTGTCCAATTGTTCAGCTTGATCAATAACAGTTGCCAATTGATCTTTTTTCCAATAAAGAGCACCATCTTCACCAACTTCACGGTTAAAGCCAACATCCAACAAAAGATTAAGTTTGGTAGACTCTAATGCCTCTAGAAGTGATGGATTCGTCCCTCCGACTTCATGACCGTGGAAATAAGCAAAGGCATTTTCACGAATATATTTGAGCAATTCTTGGTCGTATACCGTTCCAACAAACTTCACACGAGGGTCCTTGTCAAAGCCAGTTTCCTGACGCAACTTGTCATAGAACTTGTTTTCTTCAACGTTAGTAATGAGCACAAAATCCTTGTCAGAATGTGACGCCATAAAACCACGAATCATTGCCTCATAGTTGTTTTCAGGGACAAAGCGACCTACAACAAGATAATAGTTGTTTTCAATAACCCCTTTTTCAAAATACCAGGTACGAACTTTATCATCAACCTTAGTCAATCGAGATTTAGTCGTATCAGTTCCATAAGCAATATAGGTTGTTTGGGGATGATACTTTGCATAATCTTTTTGAATGTAGGACTCGATATTTTTACTATCACAAATCAAAAGGTCAGCATGTTTAACCATAAGTTGTTCTGAAATCTTCCAGTATTTACGGACAGGAAGACTCCATTTTGCACGTAACCATTCATGACCATCAGGATTAACCATTAGGGTACCACCAATAGCCTTGATTTTCTTCTTGATACCTGAGATAAATGGTCCAATACGGCAAGCCAAAACATAGAAAATCGGTTCTTGATCATCATTGGCTTTAGCGATTTCAATGGCCTTATTTAGAGCTGCAATGTCATAAGCGATGGCACGAGCAGGACCAATATTAGGCACATCAATGTTGAAACACTTTGCGCCATTATGCCCGAAAGAGTCAGCTGTAATTCCTGATTTAGCAGAATTTTCACGCATACAAGCTACGTAATACTGGATATCTTTATCTTGCTGGAACTCTGTTAGTTTCTCAACAAAAGTCTCAAAACCACCATATTTTGCTGGAATTCCCTTAGAACCAACGATATAAACTGTTTTTTTCATTTAATCACCATTAAAAGAAATGGAGAAAGCCATCACTTTGCTCCATCCTTCATTACTACTACTTTAATTGTTTTTAATAAGATTCTGATATCGCGCCAGATAGTCCATCCATCCATATAAGCTACATCAAGTTTGACGACTTCATCAAAATCTGTAATTTCACTTCGACCACTTACTTGCCAAAGGCCAGTGATTCCTGGTCTAAAGCTTAATCGACGTTTTTGTTCTGGAGTGTAGGATTCGTATTCGTCTAAGGTCGGCGGACGTGTACCAACCAAACTCATATCCCCCTTAAGAACATTCCAGAATTGTGGAAGTTCATCAAGGCTCGTTTTACGGATAAAATGACCAACTTTAGTGATGCGAGGATCATTATCCATTTTAAACATCCCGCCAGACATCTGATTTTGTGCCATGAGATTCTTCTTGATTTCTTCTGCATCCACTCTCATTGAACGGAATTTATAAAACTTGAAAATACGTCCATTCTCACCAACACGATCTTGGGCGAATATAGCTGGACCGCCGTCCTTACGGATAATCGGATAAAGAAAGATTCCGACAATACCACAGAGGAGCAACCCAACTAGAGCCCCACAAATATCTAAGCAGCGTTTTGCCAATATATCACCGTAACTATAAAATTGTGTTGAAAAGGTAACAACATTAAAAGGTCCTAGTTGTTGGATTCGTTTTTCCCCCTGACTCATAAATTCCAGCGAATTGAGATTGATAGAAACTGGAATCCCCATAAGTTCAAAAGGTGAGGCGTAATCCCAAATTTTGTATTGTTCACTAGGAAGATTAATCAGGACCTGGTCAACTACTGAGTGGGTTGCATATTCAACCAAGTTGCCTGGCTTAACACTCTTGATAAATGGATTAGTAAAATAAGGATTATCCAAAACACAAACTGCTGTAATTCTACCATCCATATTATCTTTCATACGTGTCAGAACATTTTCAAGACGAGTCTGATCAGAAATTAAGAGAATATTTTTATTACTCTTACGACGTGTGTAGATGGATGATCGGAAATATTTGAGAACAGTGTTTGTTAGGTATAAGAGAGCACCTGCAATGAGGATAAAATAAAGGAGTCCACGACGTGAAATTGAAAAATTACCATCTGCAAAAAAGGATAGGAAGGTTGCGATTGCAGCAAATATGAGACAATATTTAAGAGTAGCAATAAATTCATCCAAGTAACCACGATATTTTAAATTTTCGAAGTAATTACTAATATAATAAGTTACTACATGGACAATACCTAAGAGAACGACACTTCCCTTGGTAATCTCAGTATAAGGCAATTTACTTGTGACCCAGGCTACAAAAAGGACCACAACCAGTTGTATAATACCAATCTCAATGCGACGAATTTCTTGTTTTTCTTTCACTCTGAACCCCTTTTTTATATGCTAATGTTTAAGGAGCTACATTATCCCCATTAATGCTATCCTTTTCTACGGCGTTGCGACCTTGAATGACTACTTTTTTGCTCTGATTTCTTGCCGTAGTCACCATATGCCCCGTAAGAACCATATGTACCATATTTATCTACAGTCATATCTACTTTATTTAGAACAACACCCAAGAACTGAGAACCACTTTGTGTTAATTGTTCTACTGCCTTTGTTACGAAACGACGTTTAATTTTACCTGCAGCTGTCACCAAAAGACTAGCATCGGCTTGGTGAGCAACAATGACAGCATCGATAACTAAACCAATTGGTGGTGTATCGATAATAACATAATCATATTGGCTACGAGCAACGTCCATTAGGTGTGTGAAATTTTCATTTTGTAAAAGACTTGTTGGATTTGGTGGAACAGGACCAGACGAAATTACATCCAAACCTGCAATGTCTGTTCGACAAACGGTTTCCTCCAAAGTAGCATTCCCAGAAAGGAAATTTGAAAGGCCTTTATACGGCTCATTTGATTTAAATGTTCCAGACAAAACTGAATTACGGGTATCTGCATCAATGAGCAGTGTTCTAAGGCCAACACTAGCAAACGAAATGGCAATGTTAACAGATGTTGTTGATTTACCTTCACCAGCTTCGACTGAGCTAACAGCAATAACTTTCATCTGAGCGCCAGAAAACTGAATATTTGTGCGAATAGCATTGTAATATTCTTCGGTTTGTTTGGCAAAGTTTACTTTAGAATTTACTAACTTTAATAGAGGCATTTCTTCTCCTTAAATCTTATCTATATCAGGGACAATTCCAAGAAGTGTCAGTCCTAAGGTGTCTTCAATATCTTCCGGACGACGAATACGATCATCCAAGATTTCACGAACCAATACACCAACAATTGCAAGGAAACCTCCGAGCACTGCTCCAAGAGCAACATTACGTTTAATGTTTGGAGAAGAAGGTGAATCTGGCAATTTCGCATCTTCAAGCGTTGTGACATCTTCTACTTTTGTCACTTTTTTGATTTTTTCTGCAGCAACATCACGAACCTTGTTGGCTAGGGATTGTGCATCTTGTCCAGTTTTTGCATTAACAGAAATTGAAATAAGACGCGTATCTGTAGGAATGTTAACTGAAATCATTTTAGCAAGGTCTGCTTCAGTCATATTCAATTTTTCGTCTTTAATTACTTCAGACAAAACATCATTAGACGTAATAATTTCTTTATAGTCTTTTGTCAAAAACGTACCAGCCTGCAAGTCTTGTGCAGAAAGATTCTTGCCATCATCAGCTTGATTTACCACATAGATACGTGTTGATGACGTATAAGTTGGTTGAATAAAGAAATAAGTTCCTAAGAAGGCAAAAACAGCAACATAAAAAGCTGTAAATAGAATGAAGACTTTCTTAGTCCAGAGTTTTTGCAAGAGTGCAAGTACATCGATTTCAACACGTTTCGTGTTTTCCTGAGTCATAGTTTCTCCTATATGTATTGATTTTCAAGTAGTCTTTGTGGATTTTTGATGAAAAGATTACGGGCACGTCTAGTACCATAAGTTTTCTCAATAATAGCGTAGGCTTCCTTCATAAATGGAGGTCTTGGTCCCAAATTATGCATGTCACTTGCAACCATGTGAACTAGATTCTTTTCCAAAAAATAACGGACTCGTTTTTTTCTCACTTTTTCCTTATCACCAAAAAGCTTTGGTTTTAAGACGTGAGAACTATTGACTTGAGTATAGCAACCCATGTTGATGATTTCACGAACACGGTCAGCATGTTCCTCAAGAGCATCATAACGTTCAATGTGAGCCACAATCGGAGTTACCCCTGCTCGCAAAACATTACTTAGTCCACTATGAATTTCCTTCCAAGAAGTTCTAGCACTAAATTCAATCAAAGCAAATTGCGTATTATGCATATGAGGAATAAGGTGCTTTTCAAGCTTCTCAACAATGTCTGAAGTGTAATAGAGTTCACCACCATAGTAAATTGTTAAATCAGGGTAAAGAGCCTCTGCTTCTTCTTTTACTTTAGAAAAGTTGGCAAAGATTTTGTCCTCTGGGGTTTCAAACATTCCCTTACGACGATGAGACGTTGAAACAATAGTACGCACTCCCTGGGCGTAACTTTCGCCAATAAGTTCTAGACTTTCCTCTAAAGTCTTAGGACCATCATCAACATCAAAAACAATATGTGAATGAACGTCAATCACTTATTTTTCCTCCATCATATTTTTGATAGCTTGTGATGCGCTTGCCACACTAGAATCATCAAGTTTCATCATATAAAGACTAGAATTTGGCATAGCATATGAAGTCAATTGTCCCGTTGATCCTGTACCTGTCACTGCTTGAGAAGTCACTGTAAATTTAGAACCTGAATCAAGCTGCGTATTGGCCAAGGAATTAATAGTATCCAAAGACATGTTGGTTTGAACAGAGTCTTGAAGATTATTAACAATTGAATTAAAGTTTGATACTGAATGAAGTGAGGCTAATTTGTTAACAATCGCTGAAATAACCTTTTCTTGGTTTTTACCACGATCATTATCGCCACCATCCAAGCTATAACGCTCACGAACAAAGCCAAGTGCTTGTTCTGAGTTCATTTTAATATCACCAACTGGGAAGTCAAATTTCCCATGAAGGCTAGTAAAGGCTTGATCATTATGGACGGTCACACCACCCAATTGGTCAATCAACTTAAGGAATGATGTGAAATTGATACGTGCATAATAATCAATATTAATGCCATAAAGATTTTCAAGTGTTTGTTCTGAAGTTTCAACACCGTAGATACCTGCGTGGGTCAATTTATCATATTGGTTTGCCCCACCACCAGGAATTTTAACATAGGCATCTCGAGGTGTTGTCGTCAAAAGAATCTTATGCGTATTCATATTGACGGTCATAATGATATTAACATCAGAACGTGATACTGTTGAAATAGAACCATAAGTATCAATACCGCTGATATAAATATTGAATACTTTGGAATCTGCTTGTTTTGCAGACGTGTTATTTTTCGTTTTGATTTTATAGGTATAGATTGTTTTCAGATTTGAAGCGTAATTGCTATCAACTGACTCTAAAAGGCTAGCATATGAACCACTCAAAACCATGGCTTTAGATTTTCCAGATTTAAGATTGTCATAGGCCTCTTGGTAAGAAGCAACATCGTCAACTTTTACATCAACCTTCTTGTCATTTTTCAGAGCTGACATCATGGTTTCAATGTTATTCTTATCAACCTTCATAGGTGCTTGGACACTAGAAAGCTGACTGACATCTTTGATGTCACTATCTTTTGGAACCACAACACTCATCTCAACTTCTGAGAATGATGCAGTCTGATTCATACGGTTAGTAATATCAATTAGCTGTTTGAAGCCAAATACACCAACCAAAGAAATTAGGGTGAAAATAACCAATATAACAGTTGTCACAAGTGGTGATTTCTTAGCTTTTTGAAGATAGATACTAATAGCAAGAACAACCACCAAGGCAAGTGCGATGATAATATTCAAAAACCTAAAAGATAGGAAATTGTAGTTGAACATAATGAAAAGTAAAATCGCTGCTAAAATAGCATACAGAATGGTCAACCCAATGTTGACCATTCCCCAGGATCCTTTACTTGTCTGTTTCTGCTTACGATACGTATGCGAACTCATATAAATTGCTCCTAAAAATTAAAATTAGACATTTCCCATTATCATTATAACATTACTTTAACTTCATTTCAATTGTCATTCTTTTTAAAAAAGAAGAAACAGTTTTTCATTAGCTTATCAAGTCATTAATTTCTATTAATTTTCATCATATTGTCAGGAAAAATTTCACAATTAGTATACTAATTCTATAATTTTCTGACATTTACCTTGATATTATAAACTCACTCCATAAAAAATAGTAGTTACTATACTATTCTTTTGACAATTTTAAATCTATTACCACTATTCATAATAAAGGAAACAAGTCAACTATAACCCAACAAAACCAAAAAGGAACACCAAAAGGTGTCCTTTCATTATAGCAACTAATCAGAAATAAGTGTTTCTAAACCGACTTTCATCATATCAGTGAAAGTATTTTGACGTTCCTCTGCAGTTGTATCCTCATCTGGATTCACCAAACTATCAGAGATTGTCATAATGGCAAGAGCATCTACCTGATGCTGAGCTGCAAGGTAATAAAGAGCTGCTGCTTCCATTTCAACAGCTTTCACGCCCCATTTACCGAGTTCAATATTTTTCTCATAGTAATTTGAGTAGAAAACATCAGAAGACAGTACATTACCAACATGGGTAGTCATACCGAGATCTTTGGCAATGTGGTAAGCCTTATCTAAAAGGTTGAAACTTGCAATTTGTGGGAAATCGTATTGTGGCCAATCGTTACGAATAATGTTAGAGTTTGTCGCTGCAGCTTGTGCCAAGACCAACTCACGCACATGAACATCCTTATTTAATGAACCTGCAGTTCCCACACGAATAAGTTTTTTAACCCCGTAATCAACAATAAGTTCACGTGCATAAATAGAGATAGATGGCATTCCCATCCCAGTCCCCATCACAGAAACACGTTCACCCTTATAAGTTCCTGTGTAACCAAACATGTTACGAACCTCATTGAAACAGACAGCATCTTCAAGAAAATTCTCAGCAATGAATTTGGCACGAAGAGGATCCCCAGGAAGAAGAATTTTATCAGCAATCTCTCCCTGCTTAGCAGCAATATGAATAGACATAATTTATGATACAAAGAGCGATCAGAAAGCGACTGAAAATTAGGAAGCTGACGAAGATGCCTCGCATCTAGGCAGATTATCTATTTTCCAAGCTTTCCGCTCGTATTCAAATTTGAACACCTGCTCTACTTTTTTAGTTATTTATAGAATCGGCGTTAAAGAGGCAAAGTAAAAATAGGAAATCCGACAAAGATGCACCGCATCTTGGAAGATTTATCTTTTTTACACCGCCTCTAGCCCAGGTTCAATTTCAAACCCGAGCTACCCATCCTTTCTTTTTTATTAAGTAATCTGGAGTGCGATCAGAAAGCGACTGAAAATTAGGAAGCTGACGAAGATGCCTCACATCTAGGCAGATTATCTATTTTCCAAGCTTTCCGCTCGTGTTCAAATATAAACACCTGCTCTACCTTTCTTACGTTATATTTTTTAAAATTTTCTACTATTATATAGATAGTACATGAGCTACTTAAATGTTTACCCTTGGGTTAGTGAATCTAGAAAAGCAAATAACTTTTTATTCATTTGAGAATAGTCATTGGCCCGCAATTGTTCTGGTGTTTGAACAAAAGGTAACTCTTGATTTTGCTGACGCAAGTGCTCTTCACCATCAGCAGCTATCAGTAAATCAATAGCCTCTGGATCGAACTCCAAATGTGCCTGGAAAGCATAATGTTTAGGACTAAATCGAACAATTTGACGAGGACAACCTTTACTTGTAGCCAGAACAACTGCATTGTCTGATAATCCAGGCATATCTCCATGCCAGTGACCGGTATCTAAAGTAGAACCAAAATCTTTAATATGATCATCAGCTAATCCAGCTTCAGTAAGATTTATTGGAAAAACACCAATCTCACGTTCGGGACTATGCTCGTACTTACCACCATAAGCCACAGATAAAAGTTGAGCCCCTAAACATACCCCAACAATATAGATATCAGCGTCAATAGCTTTTTGAATTAATGCAATTTCAGCCTTTGGATCATAGTATGGAAAGGCTTGACGATTTTCATCAGGTGACTGAGGTCCACCCATTACAATAAGGAAATCAATACCATCAACAGTTTCAGGAAGTTTCTCCTCCTCATAAACCTTAGTTGATGTGACATTGTGGCCACGCTCTTGAGCCCATTTCAAGTAAGCTCCTGGAACCTCAAATGTTTCGTGTAAGATAAAATGAATATTCATACTTTTTCCTTCCATTTATTATTAATTATCCTTGATAGGAGGCTGGCTAGTAAGAGTGGTAATACGATAACTCCTCCAGTGCCTGTAAAACCAACAACCAAGGATATTCCTGTTAGGGGGGCATTCAAAGTTGTTCCTAAAAATATAGTTGCTCCTAAAAGCATTCCTAAATTCGGACTTAGGGAAAGGCCAAAATTTCCAAAAAGCCCCGTTATCAGATAACCCGCACCTACGCCTAATGTAAACGATGGCGTCAGAGTTCCACCATAGGCACCACTTCTTAAAAGTAGACAGACCAATAGGCATTTGATGATGAGAATGACAGGAAGATATGCTGAAGAGTTCCCAGAAAAAAGCCATTGGGCTAAAACCTGTCCATTTCCCATAAAAATAGGGAGGTATGCTGACAGTCCACCTAGAATCATAAAGGCAAAAGGCAAAGTCCAAAGTATTTTTTTGTCTGTAATACGATGTCCACTGGCCTTTTTCGTCAAATAACCAAACATCATAGCAAGTGGTGTTACAAATACTGTCAAGATGATTGCCTGCATGAAACTGGAAGAATCAATAGTCACTTTATCGACTAAATATAGAGCCTGTCCACCAACAATTGGTCTGGCACAATAAGCAGATACATAAGTAGTCACAAGAATAATGACGATATTCTTTAACTTCCAACTAACTCCTAATGTTTCCAAAACAAACAAAGCGCTGGCAAAAGGCACCTGGTAAACAGAGGCTAAGCCTGCTCCAGCACCACCAGCAATTAATAATTGTCTATCGGAAATGTCTAAGCGTAATCCCTTAGAAAGACTACCACCGAAGAGAGCACCTAATTCTCGAGGTGCTCCTTCTTTGCCAATTGAGGCCCCAGCAGCAACGATTGCCACCTGGACTAACGCATGTAGAGACTGGCCTAGAAAGTTTGGACTCCTTTTACCAACAAGTTGCTTAGCTTTGCTAATGGAAAGTAAGGAGACCCGTCGTTGAAGAAAATACCAAAATAAACTAGCTAGGAATCCAACAATAAGCAATACTAAAAATCTTCGAAAAGCACTCACTGACTGAAACTGTAACAAGAGGTCGCCTTTATCTTCACCAAACGCAAGAACTTGTATAAATTCTAGAAGATAGTGACAAAAAATTCCAACAAGGCCTGAAGCGATACCAGTTCCAAAAACAGCCAAACTTAGCTTAAGAGATTTTGGTAACAACCTTAAACGTTTTATTTCCCGAAAAATCATGTTTTAAAGTTCAGCCAAAATAGCTTTCAGCAAGCCTTTGAAATCCCCTTTAACACGTTCTGTCACTTCCACCACTTCTTCGTGATTAAGTTCTTCTTGGAAACCAGCCGCAAAGTTGGTAATACATGAAATACCCAGAACTTTCAAACCCGAATGCGCTGCGACAATAACTTCAGGAACAGTTGACATACCAACCGCATCTGCACCCAATGTCTTAAAGGCACGAATTTCAGCAGGTGTTTCATAGGTAGGTCCTGTTGCCCCAATATAAACCCCTTCTTCCAACTTGATACCAAGTTTATCAGCCACTTTGTGGGCGATTTCACGGTATTCTGGAGAATATGCCTTGGACATATCTGGGAAACGTGGGCCAAACTCATCCAAGTTTTCCCCAATCAAAGGGTTTTGACCCGTCATATTGATGTGGTCTGTGATAGCCATAAGAGTACCAGGACCAAAGCCAATACCACCAGCCGCATTCGTTACGAGTACCCCTTCACAACCGAGAGCTTTCATCACACGTACAGGGAAAGTGACTACTTCAAGTGGATTTCCTTCATAAAAATGGAAACGTCCTTGAAGAGCCAAAACCTTACGTCCAGCCAAAGTACCATACACAAGTTTACCAGCATGACCAACAACTGTTGATTGTCCCCAGTTTGGAATGTCCGCATAATCAATGATAATTGCATCTTCAACTTCTTCAGCCAACTCGCCAAGTCCAGAACCTAAAATCAAACCAAATTCAGGCTTTTCAATTCCTTTACTTTCCAAAAAGGCTTGCGTAACTCTAATTTTTTCAAGTAGCGACATCTTATTTCTCCCTCAATATTATTTCATTCTTAAAAAGTGACCAATTTTTGAAAAAGTTCTTGCATTTCGAATGGTGATATATGGATAGAAAGGTGTTTTCAATAACTTCTTATGATAAGCCGTTTGGCTATAACTTGATTTATTATACTTTCCCCAGTAGACACCAAGTTGACCAAGATGAAGAATTTCATCTTTCAACTCTAAAGAGTTAATGATTTTCTTCATTTCGTTCTTATCAAGACTTTCAGTATATAAGAGGACGTCT
This sequence comes from Streptococcus raffinosi, assembly GCF_030284685.1. Taxonomy (NCBI): domain Bacteria; kingdom Bacillati; phylum Bacillota; class Bacilli; order Lactobacillales; family Streptococcaceae; genus Streptococcus; species Streptococcus raffinosi. The sequence continues at coordinate 51,277 of NZ_JASUZV010000003.1, read as the reverse complement.
TTTCTATAGAAATCATCTTCCCACCACTTAGGTAAAAACATCACTTCATTTTGGTAATCTTCTAGAGTAAAAAGAGAAAATACCTTAATAAATGGATAAGCCTTATTTAAAAATCTCTCTAAAACTAATAGGAGTTCTTCTTTCATCAAGGAAGAATCAAAGAAAAGATTTCCACTATTTATATAGGAAGAAACATTTGACATACCGAGTTCTTCTAACTCTCGACAAAATTCTTCCATGACTACCTTGTGACGACCACCAACGTTTATCCCACGAACCAAAAATGCATAGTGCTTCATTTTAGACAAGTTTATCCAAGAAACTTTCACCAATCATGGCTTTATCGACACCGAAGTTTTCAGCAACAGTTGCTGAGATATCAGAGAAATGCCCCACTGGAATGAGTCCATTTCCTTTAAATGAAGGACTGTAAGCCAAGAAAGGAATATATTCACGTGTATGGTCAGTACCAGCGTAAGTTGGATCATTTCCGTGGTCAGCTGTAATCATCAAGAGGTCATCTTCACGCATTGCTGCGATGATTTCTGGCAAGCGTTCATCAAATTCGTGCAAACAATCACGGTAACCATGTGGGTCACGGCGATGTCCATAGAGAGCATCGAAGTCCACCAAGTTTGTGAATGAAAAACCATGTTTGAAGTCTTCAGAGGTCATAGCCTTAATCAAATTATCAATACCATGACTGTTTGATTTGTTGTGGCCCATATCGTGATTAATACCAGCTCCGTTGAAGATATCGTTAATCTTACCAACAGCATAAGTATCAATTCCAGCTTCATTCAATTTATCCAAAACAGTTGGCGCAAATGGTGAAACAGCCAAGTCACGACGGTTAGACGTACGAGTGAAGTTCCCAGGCTCGCCGACGTAAGGACGTGCAATGATGCGACCAAGAAGAGCTGGACGTTCCAAAGTGATAGAACGAGCATATTCACAAATACGGTAGAGTTCATCCAAAGGAATAATGTCTTCGTGTGCCGCAATTTGAAGAACTGGGTCAGCTGAAGTGTAAATAATCAATTCACCAGTTTCCATTTGACGTGGTCCAAAGTCTTCAATAACAGCTGTACCTGAATAAGGTTTATTAGCTTCTCGAATGACTTTGCGACCTGAAAACTCTTCAATTTTAGTAATAATCTCTTCTGGGAATCCGTTCCAGAAGGTATCAAATGGTTCTGTAATATTAAGGCCCATGATTTCCCAGTGGCCAGTCATGGTATCTTTACCAAGAGACACTTCCTGCAATTTTGTTGCATAACCAGTTGGATTATTTTCAGCTGGTACGGTCTTCAAAGGCACTTCACGTGGAATGTTCCCAAGACCAATTTTGGCCATGTTTGGCACATTCAAACCAACAGTCTTCGAGATATGGCCAAGTGTATCAGAAGCACCATCTGGTACACCAGCATTGACAAAGTCGTTTGCATCAGGTGCTGCCCCAATTCCTACAGAATCAAGAACAACTAAATGCATTCGATTAAATTTAGACATAATAACACCACAAAGAGCTGAAATCTTTTTAAGATTTTCTCTTTACCTTTTCTTTTATTTTTATATTTTCGTAAATAATAGTTTGCATTCTTCAGTTAATGAAGAAACTCAGATTGGTTTAGTCCTTCATTTCAACGATTTTCACACCGTCTTTTCCTGCAACAATAACCTTGTTAACCATTCCATTGAAGAGCCCATGTTCAACCACACCAGTCATAGATTTAAGTTCTTGACCAAGAGCAATTGGATTTTCAATCTTACCAAGATTCAAATCAATAATGAAATTCTTCATATCAGTGACAAAGCGATTGCCTTCTTCCGTTAATCGGAATGATGGTTTATAGCCCTTAGACTCAAAGACGCGATACAATCGATCAGCGCCATATTGAACGACCTCAACCGGTAATTTAAAGGCACCGAGTTGATCAACCATTTTAGACTCATCGACAACCCAGATATATTCTTTGGTAGGTGTGGCAACAATTTTTTCCATCAAGAGGGCACCACCACCACCCTTAATACCATTGAGTTGAGGATCCACTTCATCAGCGCCATCTACAGTGACATCAATACTGTCAATATCATCAACTGCCTTCAATGGAATTCCTAAGCCTTCAGCTTGTTTTGTCGTTTGACTTGATGTTGTTACACCAACAACATTAAGACCTTCTTCCTTAATACGACGTCCAATTTCTTCCACAAAAAAGTAAGCCGTTGACCCTGTTCCTAGTCCGACAACCATACCATCTTTAACAAATTTGGCAGCGGTTACACCGGCGGTTTTCTTCAGTTCTTCCATGATCGACTCCTCTCATCTTTCTATAATAGTCATTCTACTCATTATACCATTTTTCCTTTATATTTTAAAATGATTTAAGAGGGATGATTTTTATAAAGGTGACAAAAAACTAGACTCTAGCTAGAGTCTAGTTTTTATGGAGTAGTCAATTATTAGTACCACTTAGTCTTCTTTATGACGTTTGAAGAATCCGATAAAGGCTGCAAAAATCATTGAAAGAAGTCCAAGGAAGCCAGCATTACTTGTATGTTCACCAGTTTGTGGCAACTCAGGTTGCGCAACTACAGGTACCTCAGTATCAGGCGTTGGTGTAGTTGGTGGTGTCACAGGTTTTTGAGGTGTTTTTGGTGTTGGTGGAACCACATGAGACACTCTCTCAACAACATAGTTTTTGTGCCATACAACTGTTGGTTTTTCAGGAGTTTTTGGTTCTACTGGTTTTGCAGGAACTTCAACTACTTTTGGTGTTGGTGGCGTTGGTGCTACAGGACCAGTTGGTGGTGTTGGTTCAACCGGTTTAGCAGGAACTTCTACCACTTTTGGTGTTGGTGGTGTTGGCACTACTGGACCTGTTGGTGGTGTTGGTTCTTGCGGTTTACCAGGAACTTCTACTACCTCTGGAGTCGGTGGTGTTGGTGCCACTGGTTCTTTTGGAGGTGTTGGTGGTGTAGGTTCTTGTGGATTGATACCAACCGTTTTCATCAACGGTTTAGTTGGAGCTGTCGGTGGTGTTGGTGCCTTAGGCTCTTCAGGTTTTTCACCAGGATTCTTAGGCAAACCTAGGTTCGAATTGATTGCAAACCAGTAAACTGTTGGAGCACCATCAGCATTGGCACCGTCAGCTGTAAATACCAAGTGACCATTCGTCATCTTGATACCAGCTCCTCCATAGTAGAGGTAAGGAGAGTCTTCGTTATCCCAACCAGTCAAGTCTGAGGTTGTTTCACCATTATAGACAGAACCATGGTCAATGTATTGGTTATCATTGGCTGAAGTAACTTCTTTTGTAGCTGCATCATAAGTAACTGATGATTTTGGAATAGCGATGAATTGATTATCACCAATATTAACGTATTCTTGGTGACGTGTTGATTGGTATTTTTTCTTAGGTGTGAAAGTAATCAAACCAGTTTCAGCAGAAACGCTGTATGTACCGATAACATCGTCCTTATCACCAAAAGTATAGTCTTGGTTACCAAGAGCATGACCGTTTCCACTACCAGAGGCATTAAGTGTTGTTACATCAGATGGAATTTCACGTGACACGAACCACTCTGAACCATTCCAATCAGTGATTGGAACAACTACTTTAAGTGGATTGTCGGCTGAAATGTTAACAGTAGCGCCACCAAAGTCAGCATATCCTGATTTCGTAACAACTTCACCATTTTGAATAGCCAGTGTAGAACCATCCGCATAAGGATTGTAAGTTCCACGAATCGTGTTGCCGTTAACATCTTTAGCTTCGACCGTAATTGGACGTGGACGTTCAGATGTTTCAACGTAAGCAGCACCATTCCAATGGTTAAGTGAGTTAAGCGCTACAACAGCATTATGCTCATTAAGATTAAACATCTTGCCATCTTTATCGTAGAACTCTACATCTACAGCAACCTTAACTGGTTTAGCTTGATCAGTTGAAGCTCCTACGGTCATTGTAACTGTTGGATCTTTACTGATTTTAGCAATTCCCTTTCCATCATTAGACGGAAGACTAACAATTTCATAACGATAAACAACACGTTTAATTGGAGATGCTTCGTTTTTAACCAACATGCTAGATTGGTTCAAGCCATCATAAGTCACAACAAATTTGTCGCCTTCTTTAACTTGAATCCATTCGTCTTCTGTGTTTGTCCAAGGACTATCTGTTACAATATCAGATGCTTGTAACTTATTAGAATCATATTGGAAAACATTACTTGTATTAAGGCGTTCTTGAGCAGCTTTAGTCAAGTAGTTGCTAACACCTTCAAGTTTGTGAGTTGCTTCTGTTTCACGGTGGAATGTCAACTCTTGAACAACTTCTGCATCTTTGAGATTACGATAAACAGGATCTTCCATGTACTTATCGTAAGCAGCTTTAGCCTCTTGGTATTGTTTAAGAGCTGTTTGATAGACAGCTAATTTATTTTGATACTCAAGGTACTCTTGGTCATATTTTGCTTTTTGCTCATTGTAAACAACCAAAGCTGCTTCATATTTTGCTTTTGCATCTGCATTATATTTTTCGATGGCTTTTTTTGTTTCAAAATCTACTTCATAAGCTGCTTTTTTAGTTTTATAAAGTTCGATATTCTTGTCATAAGCTGCTTTTTCAACATCATATTTAGCTTTAGCTTCTTTATAAGCAGCAAGCTCATTTTGATACTTAGCCTCTGCTTCAGCATTACGTTTTTCAGTAACGACTTTTTCTGTTACTTTTTTATCATAATTTGCTTTTTCAGCATTATATTTGGCTTTATCACTATTATATTGTGCAAGTGCAGCTTCATAGTCAGCTTTTGCTTGGTTGTATGTTGCCAATTCTGCTTGGTATTTAGCGGCTGAAAGTGCATTTTCTTTATCAGTAGCTTCTTTTTCAGCTACCTTTGCATCATAGGTAACTTTTTTAGTCTTGTACTCTGAAAGTGCTGAGTCATAAGCTTGCTTAGCAATTTGATATTGTTCCTGAGCTTTGTCATAAGCAGCTTTTTCAGTATTATATTTTTCTTGAGCTTCGGTGTTTGATTTTTCAGCAAGAGCTTTCTCCGTTAATTTAGCATCGTAGTTAGCTTTTGCTTTATCATAATCAGCTTTATCTGATTTGTATTGCTCCTTAGCCGCCTTGTAATCAGAAACGACTGAGTTAATTTTCTCTGCTTGTGCTTTGTTATCTGCAGCAGCTGCTTCAACGGTATCTTTGGCTTGAGCAGTTTCTTCTTTGACCTCAATACCTTCGTTTGTTGCAACTGTTTTTGCAGTTTCTAAGCTTGTATTTGTTACTTCACTCGTTGTAACAGTTGTATTACCTTCTTCAGTTACATTAACAACCTTCTTATCAGTTGAATCTGCTACTGTAGCAGTACCTTCTTCAACTGCATCGGTTGCCTTAACTGCTGGTGTTGAAGAATCTGTCGTTGTTGCCACTTCATCGGCACTAGCGTTTGAAGCACCTACTGCAATTACAGCAGTCCCCAAAAGAACAGAAGCCGCACCAAGGCTAGACTTTCTGAGTGAATAACGTTGTAATTCCTTTTTCCCCATTTAAATTACTTCCTTCTATATATTTAGTTATGTTCATATTCTAACAAAAGCAAGAAGCATGTCAATTTGAGTTATCTCATAAAAACAGGAAGGATTTCAAATTCTATTAAATTCTTAAATTAGAGTAATTTTTAACTTTAAATCCAAGCGTGTCCTATTAGCCCATATTTAAAGGAATTTACATCTTTGTATACTGATTTAATTTTTTAATAGCAGGGTCTTGTTACTTTAATGTTTTTTTATTGAAAAGATTATGAAAAACTTGTAACCTCAAACCTACAAAGCTTTTTTAAGTGGCAATAAAAAAAGAATAGACTGTTTTGCCTTAGCAAAGCAACCTATTCTTTGTCATTTATAGTATTAGTGTTTACGTTTGTAAGATGTGAAGAGTCCTGCAAGGGCAACTGAAAGTATGCCAATTCCTGCTACAGATGTTAATTTCTGATTCTTATCACCTGTTTCAGGCAATGTTTTATCATGCACACCTTGAGTGCTTTGCTTTGTAACAAGAGTTGAGGTCGAAGTGACACTTGGTACTACAGGTGTTCTCGGAGTTTTCGGCTTTTGAGGAGTTGGTGGAGTCGTTTTTTCTGGACGGCTTACTCGCTCAAGAAGATAGTTCTTATGCCATTTTACTTTAGGAGCTACAAGCTCTTTAGGTGATACAGGTTTATTAGGTACGTTTACCACAACCATGGTTGGTGGGGTTGGAGCTTTAGGTTCTGTTGGTGGCGTTAGTTTCGTTGGTTCAGCAGGTACTTCTACAACTACTGGTGTAGGTGGTGTAGGTGCCTTTGGTTCTACTGGAGCCGTAATATTACGTGGCTCTACTGGCACTTCAACCAAAGCTGGAGTTGGTGGCGTTGGCGCTTTTGGCTCTGTCGGAGCCTTAGGTGCCTCAGCATCAACTGTTACTACAGTGTAGCTTGGTTCTCTTGGTGCTATAGGAGCTGTCGGAGGCGTTGGTTCTGTTGGTTTTGCTGGGAGTTGTCCGACTGTAATTGTTGGTGGGGTTGGTGCCTTTGGTTCCTCTGGTTTAGTAGGTTCTTTTGGTTCTTCACCAGGTTTCTTAGGCAAACCTACATTTGAATTGATGGCAAACCAATATACCGTTGGTTGACCAACTGCATTAGCTCCTTGCGCTGTAAATACAAGATGTCCATCTAACATTTTAAGTCCTGCACCACCATAGTAGAGATATGGAGATTCTGGATTATCCCATCCTTCAAGAACTGGTGATGATTCCCCGTTAAAAGCTGAACCATGTTCAATATATTGATTGTCTTTTAAGGATTTTACCTCTTTGGTAGTCGCATCATAAGAAACACTTGAATTTGGAATCGCTATATACTTATTATTGCCGATACTCACGGATTCGATATGTTCCAAATTTTCAAACTTTTTCTTTGGTGTAAAGGTAATATCTCCTGTTATAGGATTAATGGTGTACATACCAATAACATCATCTTTACCATCGAATAGGTAGTTATCTGTTCCGATAGAATGACCTTCTCCAGCACCTGATGCATTGACAGAGGTCGCATCAATAACAGTTTCCTCACTAACTGCAAATTCACTACCATTCCATGTTGCTTGTTGAGCCACAATCTTCATTGGATTTTCTGCAGAGATGGTAACCTTCGCAGATCCAAAGTCAGGAGTTCCAGTTTTAACGGTAACCGCATTATTTTCAATACTCATGGAAGAACCATCGGCATATGGATTCCAAGTTCCACGAACCGTATTGCCATTTTGATCCTTAGCCTCTACCGTAAGAGCACGAGGTTTATCACCACTATCAACATAGGAAGCTCCTGTCCAGTGGTTTAGGGAATTAAGTGCAACAATGGCATTTTTTTGGCTCAAATCAAATCTTTTACCGTTGCCATCATAAAATTCAATGTCAACAGCAACTTTAATCGGTTTATCTTGATCGGATGATGCTCCAACAGTAAGAGTTACCGTTGGGTCACCATTTACTGCTGCAATTCCCTTGCCATCGTTTGATGGAAGGCTCAAAATATCGTAACGGTAAATAACACGCTTAATAGGATGCATGTTTGAAGCTTCACGCATACTTGATTTATTCAAATTATCATAGGTAACAACAAATTTGTCACCTTCTTTAATTTGAATATACTCAGTTTCATTATTAGCCCATGGACTTGTTGTTACAATATCAGAAGCTGTCAATTTGTTTGAATCATACTGATGAACATTACTTGTATTTAATCGAGCTTGGGCTTCTCGAGTCAAATAAGTATCGATGCCAGTGATCGTATGAATGGCTCCAGCTTCACGTTGGAAGGTCAAATCCTGAACAGTTTCGACATCCTTCAATTCTTGGAAACCATTATCATTCATATACTTATCATAAGCTGCTTTAGCTTCTTTATATTGAGCTAAGGCCGCTTGATATTCAGCATATTTGGTTTGATATGTGGCAAAATCTTTAGCATATTGTTCTAATTCAGCATTGTATTTTGCAAGGTCTGTTTCATATTTAGCTTTAGCGGTATCTTCCTCAGCTTTTGTGATAAGTAATTTATCATAAGCTACCTTGTCTTTATCATACTGAGCTTGCTTGATCTGATATTCTTTTAAATCGGTTTCGTATTGAGCCTTAGCAACATTATATGTGGCCATTTCTGCATCATACTTAGCTTTAGCTTCTGCATTAGACTTTTCTACTGCCGTTTTTTCAGCTATTTTAGCATCGTAGGCCACTTTAGCAGTCTTATATGCAGCTAGGTCGTTTTGGTATTTTTCATAAGCAGCGTTATAAGTAGCTAATTCTTTTTCATACTGTTCTTGGGCAGCCTTGTTTTCAATTTCTGTAAGAACTTTTTCGGCTACTTTAGCATCATAGGCTTTCTTCTCAGCATCATATTTTGCTTTATCTTTCGTATACTGAGCCATAGCCGCTTCATAATTCTTCTTGGCTGTTTCATAAACTGCCAACTGTACCTTGTAATCAGCTTCTGACTTAGCATTGGCTGCATCAGCTGCTACTTTTTCGGCTACCTTAAAATCATAAGTCAATTTTTGAATATGGTACTCTTCCAGTGCTGCATCATAGGCTTTTTTATCAGCTTGATATTTAGCTAATTCTTTTTCATAAGCAGCTTGGTCAGTATCAAACTGCGCTTTAGAAGCAGCGTTTACCTTATCAGCAGCTGCTTTTTCAGCCACTTTAGCATCGTACTCAGTCTTGGCTTTATCATACTCAGCTAATTCTTTTTTGTGCTCTTCTTTTGCCTTTTGATAATCCGAAACAACAGAGTTAATCTCCTTAGCTTGGGCTTGATTATCCGCGATAGCACCCTCTAAAGATGTATGTGTTTGAGGTGCAGTCTCTTCAACTTTTACCCCTTCTTTTAAAGCAGAAGCCTTAGCATCTTCCAGACTATCACTTGTGACAACACTCATTGTTTCAGTAGTGTTTCCCACTTCTTTGACAGAAACAACTTGCTTTTCTGAATGGTCAACAGTTGCTGTCGCATCTGTTGTAGTATCGGCAAGTACTGATGCACTCAAGGGTGTGTCAGTGGCTGCTGAGGTTGAAACCTCATCGGCATGCGCTCCAGTAGTCCCCATCGCTAAAATAGTTGTACCCAAAAGAACAGAAGCAGCCCCAAAGCTATACTTCCTGATTGAAAAACGTTGTGAATCTTTTCTTCCCATATCACAAATTTCCTTCTAATTTTTTCTTAACACCTAAAGTCTATCACTTTTAAACTTTCTGTCAATAATTTTAACTTCATATTTTTAAAAAATTTATAATTATTTTTATTTACTGTAAAAACGTTTCTAATCTTTTCTTTTATAGGAAAAATAGTTTACAAAGTTTGTTGCTCTCTTCATGAATTGTCAAGACATTTCTTAAAATTCTTAATTAATATTAACTTATTTGACTACTATCCATTATTAATAACTTCATTTTAAACACGAAAAAAGCCCTAAAGGGCTTAGAATTCTCTTACACACATGAATCTGTTCCACAATCATTTGTAGACTAAATGTTCAATCAAGACCAGACAACAATGGTTACTTGTTTAAAATGTCTTTGACCAAGGCTTTTAAATCTGGAACCACTTCTTCCATAAACCATGGATTTTTCGCTTGCCAGATATTATTTCGAGGAGATGGATGTACTAATGGAAGATAGTCTGGAAGATAGTCTTTGTAATGCTTAACTGTATCCGTTAATTTTGCCGATGATTTTTGGTGTAAATAGTAACGCTGAGCATAGTTTCCCACTAGTATGGTTAATTGAATATTCGGTGCTAAAGCCAATACTCTCTTGTGCCATTTGTCCGCAAATCCTTTACGAGGTGGTAAATCACCAGATTTACCGTGACCAGGAAAATAGAAATCCATTGGGACGATGGCAAACATACCCGATTCATAGAATTCTTCACGTGAAACTCCCATCCAATCTCTGAGATTATCTCCACTGGGATCATTCCAATAAAGTCCTGACTCTTGTGCACGAATACCAGGAGCTTGTCCGACGATATTAATCCGTGCCGTTTTTGGAATGGTAAACAAGGGTTTTATACCTTGTTCCGTATAAACTTTATTTTGTTCATCAGCCATAATGGCTTGTGTCAATTCTTCAAGTGTTTCCATAATGTCCTCCAAAAAAAGAGACAGTCTGTCTCTTCTTTTTATTTGATTAACTCATAGATAGCCTCTGCATAAATGGCAGCAGCACGGTACAAGTCCTCAACTTCAGTAAATTCATCGGCTTGGTGCATCGTGTTGACATAACCTGGGAACATAGCTCCATAGGCAACGCCACGTTTAAGGAGACGTCCAAAAGTTCCACCACCAATGATTTGTTCTTCACCTTTAAGTCCTGTGTGTTTCTCGTAAACCGAAAGAAGTGTTTGAACCATAGGGTCACTCACTGGTACATAGTGAGGGACATGTCCGTGTTCTGAAAGAGTGACCTCCTTAGGACCTTCAAGTTTTTCAAGGCCGGCCTTAATACCGTCTACATCAACACCTTGAGGGTAGCGGAAATTCAAAGCGATTGTATTATCTTCTGATTCCTTATTGAAATGAAACACCCCAGCATTCATGGTCAATTCACCCATCTTAGGATCTGTGTAAGCAAGACCTACTTTTTCACCAAAGAAATCTTTATGCAATGTTTCAGCAATGACATTCAAATAAGCTTGAGCATTCCCTTGGAAATCAAATTGGCTGAGGAAGAGGGCTAGATAGGTTGCACCATTAATACCTTTTTGAGGCATCATACCGTGAACTGATTTCCCATGAATAGTTACATGGAAGGCCCCAGCTTCTTCAGTCACCTGACCAGTTACTCCCTGATCAGCCGCAAAGTTAGCTAACTTAGCCTCAAGTTCTTGCAAAGTGATAGGTCCAGTAAAACCAGCACTTGCAGATTCAGGAACCATGTTCTCACGCAAGCCACCATTGAAGCTTACAAGACTAAATGCACCATCATTTTGACCTTCAAAATGAAGATAGGCAGTGATATTTCCTTTTTCTCCATTAATAATTGGAAATTCAGCATCAGGAGAAAAACCAAAATCAGGATCTTTCAATCCATTATGCGCAAAATAATAAGCCATATCATCCCAACCAGATTCTTCATCTGTACCAACGATGAAACGAACACGCTTAGATACTGGAAGATTCAGCTCTTTAATAATTTTCAAAGCATAATAACAAGCCATTGTTGGACCCTTATCATCTGATGAGCCACGAGCATAGAGTTTACCATCTTTGATTACAGGTTCATAAGGGTCTGTATCCCAACCACTCCCAGCTGGAACCACATCCAAGTGTGCAAAGATACCCAAAACTTCATCACCTTGACCAAATTCAAAGTCACCAGCATAATTATCAATATTACGCGTCTTATAGCCGTCACGTTTAGCTAAAGCAAGAAAATGTTCCAAAGCTTTTACTGGCCCGGGGCCAAATGGGTGCTGTTCATCAACCTTACTGTCATCACGTTCTGAATTAATGCGTAGCAAACCAAAAAGGTCCTCCATTAAATCATCTTTACGTTTATCAACTTCAGCACGAAAATCTATTGTCATAATTTACTCCTTACTGTCTCTAATTAGCACTATTTTACCATTTTTAGTAAGAGTTTTCATCCCCAGAGAATAGATCACATTAAAAAAGCAAACTATTATCTAACATCACAAGTCCCTACCAATTTCGAAAACGTTATAGTCTAACCTTGAGATAATATCATTTCAAGAATTTCCAAAAACTTTAGAATATTCTCTTAATTAATGCTATAATAAGACTATCAAAACTAAGGAGATGTATTATGCCATTTGTAAAAATTGATCTCTTTGAAGGTCGTACTCAAGAACAAAAAGTCGAGCTTGCCCGTGAAGTTACTGAAGTTGTATCACGTATCGCAAAAGCTCCTAAAGAAGCTATTCACGTTTTCATTAACGATATGCCAGAAGGGACTTACTACCCACACGGCGAAATGAAAAAGAAAAACTAACCATCATTAGCAGTCACAACCGTGGCTGCTTTTATTATTAAAAAACAGGAGAAGATCTCCAGATTTATTATCAGAAAAATTTTGAAAAGGGCTATTTTAGGATAGTTTCCATCTCTGTATATCTCGGTTTCATACCTAAACGATCATAAAAACGTAGAGCCCCATCATTATCATTCCATACGTGAAGTGTTACGTTATAACACCCTAGCTCCTTAGCATATTCCAAGGCGAATTGATAAAGTTTTTCACCTAATTTTTTTCCTCGAGCTTCCTTATCCACACAAAGATCGTCAATAAAAAGCGTCTTATGAGCCTTCTTGGGCCCATCATTTTCAGAAATATCTTGAATTATCAAAAAAATATGTCCCAGGATACAACCATTCTCATCTTCGTAAACAAAAATAGGCTTAGTTGAATCATTAATGACTGCTTCTAACTCTGCATTAGTAAATTTACTACCTTCTGACTTAAAAATATCAGGACGCACTTGATGATGAACAATAAGAATCTGCTCCAAGAGTTCCTGTACTCTCGGAATGTCCTCAGTTTTTGCTAAACGAATCATAATTACCTCCATAAAAAAAGATGGGACAAGCCCATCTTAATTCTTATTTACCAAGTTTTGCTTTAGCAGCTTCTGCAAGAGCTGTGAAAGCTGCTGCATCGTTAACTGCCAAATCAGCAAGCATTTTACGGTTAACTTCGATTTCAGCCAATTTCAAACCATGCATCAATTGTGAGTATGAAAGTCCGTTCAAACGAGCTGCCGCATTGATACGAGTGATCCAAAGTTTACGGAAATCACGTTTCTTTTGACGACGGTCACGGTATGCATAGTAGTAAGAGTTCATTACTTGTTCTTTTGCAGTACGGAACAAGATGTGTTTTGCACCATAGTAACCTTTAGCAAGTTTCAATACACGTTTACGACGTTTGCGTGATACAACGCCACCTTTAACACGAGCCATTTATATATTCCTCCGAATTAGTTCTAGTTTAGTTAAATTGTAATGCTTGTAGCGAATTAACGCATTTGAGAAAGCATTGATTTGATACGTTTAAAGTCACCTGAATGTACCAATGATGCTTTACGAAGGTGACGACGTTGTTTTTTAGTTTTACCGTGGAAACGGTGAGATGTGAAAGCACGGAAGCGTTTCAATCCACCTGAACCTGTACGTTTGAAACGTTTAGCTGATGCGCGGTGTGTTTTTTGTTTTGGCATTTTAAAATTCTCCTCTTAAAATAGTGTTAGTTTGACAATTATTTTTTGTCAGGAATTGGTGCAAGTTGCATGAACATTTGTCGTCCATCCATCTTAGCTCTTTGCTCAATAATCGAAATATCTTGCGTTTTTTCAGCAAATTCCGCCAAGACCTTAGCTCCGATTTCTTTGTGAGTAATCATACGTCCTTTGAAACGGATAGAAACTTTAACCTTATTTCCTTTTTCAAGGAATTTACGACCATTACGAAGTTTTGTTTCGAAGTCCCCTTTATCGATAACTGGGCTCAAACGAACTTCCTTAACGGTAACAACGCTTTGTTTCTTACGTTGTTCTTTTTGTTTCTTTTGATACTCAAATTTGAACTTACCGTAGTCCATAATCTTCGCAACAGGTGGCGTAGCTTGTGGTTGGATAAGAACCAAGTCAACATTTGCATCATCTGCAATAGCTTGCGCTTCTGACAATGGTTTAATTCCCAATTGTTCACCATCAAGACCAACAAGACGAACTTCACGGACGCGAATTTCATCATTAATGAATAGATCTTTCTTAGCTATGATCTTCACCTCTTTATTTTTTTAGAGAAAAACAAAGCGGACTTGATAAACAAGCCCGCACACATTATATCCTATAATTGGATTTGACATGTTGGGCCAGACAACCTAGGTCGCAAGGCGAGAAGTTCTCACTTCTGCTTTTCTCATTGTTACTAGTATAACAATTGATTTATCCCTTGTCAATAATTTTCTTCGCTTTTTCTTGAATAAATTCCACAACGCCATCAATTGACACTCCTGTGGTATCAAAAGTAATAGCATCTTCAGCCGATTTCAAAGGTGAAACCTTACGGTGGCTATCTTTATAGTCACGTTCAGCAATTTCTTTCTTAAGTGTCTCAAGATCAGCCGGAATACCTTTTTCGATATTTTCCTTATAACGACGTTCTGCACGTTCATCGACAGAAGCAATCAAGAAAATCTTAAGTTCAGCATCCGGTAGGACAACTGTACCAATATCTCGACCATCCATGATAATGGCCCCTTCCTCAGCAATGCGTTGTTGCTGAGAAACAAGCTCTTTACGCACTTCAGGAATGGCGGCAACCCAAGAAACGTTGTTAGTCACTTGGTTATCACGAATAGGATGAGTTACATCAACATCGCCAACATAAACTTGCTGGCTACCATCTGCTGCTTTCCCAAATGAAACAGGATGTTGAGAGAGTTGCTCTAAAATTTCTGGGACATTATCTTCAGTCAAACCATTTTGCAATGCTAGATAGGTTGCAGAACGGTACATAGCTCCTGTGTCGAGATAAGTATAGCCAAGATTTTTTGCGATAATCTTGGCTACAGTACTTTTTCCACTAGACGCAGGACCATCAATTGCAATTCTAATATCTTTCATGATGTTCCTTTGCTATTAAATTATTGAACGTTAACGACATCTCCTGGGTTAGCATACCAGTAACCACTTGTCATGTGATCTGGGTTAAGGCGTTCCAACTCACTTACAGAAATACCTGCACGTGCTGCAATAGAACCAGCACCTTCTCCAGATTGGACAACGATAGAAGATCCATCAGCTGCTGCAGAACTTGATGCTGTTGTTTCAGTTGCATCAGCATCTTCTTCTTTTGAAGCATGTTTTGAGGAGCTTGATGATTTAGTTGCTGAGGATTTCTCTTTTGAAGATTTTTCTTTAGTAGATTTCTCAGTTTCTTCGTCCTTGCTTGAAGCCTTTTCACTTGATGATGATTTGACAACTTTGCTTGTTGATGATGAATAGAAACCAGAAGATTCTTTAGACTCAGCTGTTTTGTTTCCTCCAACATTTGATGTGTAGAAAACAAAGAACAAAATACAAACAACAATGATGAAGAAAAGTCCTAAAAGAACTGTCAAGAATGACGAATTGATGAAACCACCCTTGTCACGCTTTTCATCTGAAGAATCATTGTCATCATCTTCTTCATAGTCATCGTAGTCTTCATACTCATCTTCATCATCTAGAAAATCAGCATCAACAACATCTTCCAACTCTTCGTCAGAAACTTTTTCTTCCCATGGTTTTTTACTCATGTTATTCTCCTTGTAAAAACAATAAATCTATTTTAAAATAATACTATGAAAGTATCATTAATTCCAGAAAAATGTATCGCCTGTGGTTTATGCCAAACCTACTCTCCTATCTTTGATTATGACGACGAAGGTATAGTTAGGTTTAGAGATAGCGACCAACTTAGCCTAATCATTGAAGATAGCCCCGAGACCTTGACAGCTGTCAAGTCTTGTCCGACTAAAGCCCTTTTTTGCGAAGTTTAAGCTTAAGGGCTTTTTTTGATTCCTCATAGAAGGCAAAATAATCAAAATTGGTCATTTGATCCATCAGCTCTACTTCTCCCTTAAAATCGGGATGAAGGGCTAAAGCATCTAAAAAATACTTCTTAGGCCACTTTCTCATGTAAAACTGACGTTTCTTTCCATTCTTGAAAATAAAACTTAGGCCTGTCTTAACCACTTCGATTTTTTCAATATCACTAATCTTAACCTTACGTGGCTTAAAGATATTGAAAGAAACAATACCAAGATTTCCTTTATCATCGATAATGAAGTAACGATGAAATCCTAAACCAAATAGGGCAACGAAAATAGTGAATAGCATCAGAATATGATAAGGCACCGAGTACAACTCGAAGAGAAGGGCCGCAGCAATAAAGATAGGTGTAATAGCTAATGACCAATAAATGATTAGCCAAGACAATTCCGGTTGCCAACGGTAACGATACTTGCCGAAAATTTTTATCATCTCAGCACCTCCATTACTTTTAATTCTACCATAAAATTAGTATTTAGCAAGCTCAATTAAGGTTTACTGACAATTCCAAGAATAACATCTACGGCTTTTTCCATTGTCTGCAAGGAAACGTACTCATAACGGCCATGCATATTTTCACCACCTGCAAAGAGATTCGGTGTCGGAATGCCCATGAACGAAATTTTTGAACCATCAGTTCCACCACGAATTGGTTCAATAACTGGTGTAATGTCAAGCTCTTCCATAACTTCCTTGGCTAACTCGACAGGTGTCATGTCTTTTTCAATCACTTGACGCATATTATAGTATTGATCTTTGAGTAGCAACTCAACACGTTTTTGACCATATGCCTGATTCATCTTATCGGCAATTTCTTGGAAGCTTGCTTTACGATTTTCAAAGGACTTGGTTTCAAAATCACGAATAATATAAGAAGATTTCGCTTCTTCAACAGTACCGGTCATGATTTGAAGATGGTTGAATCCTTGATAGCCATCTGTCAACTCAGGACGGTCCTCTACTGGCAACTGATTATGAAAATCAATGGCTAACTGCAAGGCATTAACCATCTGACCTTTTGCTGTCCCAGGATGAACATTACGGCCATGGAAGGTCAGCTCTGCTCCTGCTGCCGAAAATGTCTCGTACTGCAATTCACCCAAGGGACCACCATCAACAGTATAGGCAAAATCAACATCAAAATCAGCAACATCAAATTTGTCTGCACCAATTCCAATTTCTTCATCAGGGCCAAAGCCTACACGAATCTCACAGTGTTTGATTTCAGGATGAGCCTTCAAATAAGCCAAAGCTGTCATGATTTCAGCAATACCAGACTTATCATCAGCTCCTAGCAGTGTTGTACCATCCGTCGTAATAAGTGTCTGACCGACATAATTCTTGAGATTTGGAAAATCAGCTGGGTCTAGGTTATAACCTGAAGTCCCAAGAGAAATGATACCACCATCATAGGAATCAATGACCTGTGGTGACACTCCTTCTGCATTAAAATCGGCAGTATCCATATGTGAGATGAAACCAATCTTACGTGTTAGTTGAGCATCGTTAGCTGGGAGGGTTGCTACTAAGTAGCCGTTACTTTCCAGATAGTGGATATTAGTCAAACCCAGTTCTTCTAATTCTGGTTTTAGAACCTCCAAGGCAAAACCAACCTGGCTTTGCGTTGTTGGGGTCCTTTTTGAATTCTCATCACTACGTGTATTGATTTTGACATAGCGTAGAAAACGCTCTAAGAGTAAATCGTAAGCCATAAGCACTCCTTTGGTTATATTTATTTCATTATAGCATAAAAGCCCATCAAAATGATGGGCTAACCTTATCACTTAAACATTAGATTCTTTTTCGTAGTAAGCTTTAATCCCTGCTACAATCGCATTAGCCAAAGTTTCTTGGTAAGCAGACGTCGTTAAGCGAGCTGCTTCTTGAGGATTTGACAAGAAACCTAGTTCTAGAAGGACTGCCGGTGCTGTTGTTTCTCGCAAGACCGCAAAGGTGCGACGCTTAACACCCTGATTCTGAGCTCCAGTTGCGTTAATAAGGCTAGACTGAATAGCATTTGCCAGGGTATCACTCATGCTCAAACGAGTCGGATTGGCATGATAAGCCGCATTAATACGTGAAGGATATTCCGCAAAAGGTTGGTAATAATAAGTCTCGATACCTTGTGCTGCTGAACTTCCTGAAGCATTGATATGGATACTGACGAAAATATCTGACTCAGAGGCATTGGCAGCACGTGAACGATCTGTTAGGTCGACAAAGGTATCACTTGTGCGTGTGGTGACTACTTGATAGCCTTCTGCTTCTAGTTTAGCTTTCACCCGACTTTGGATAGCCAAGGTCAAGCTCTTTTCAGAAATGCCAAAATAAGAAGCCCCTGGATCATAGCCACCATGGCCCGCATCTAGATAAACAATTTTATTAAAGACATCATAGTTTCCTCGAGAAGCTGAACCGATTTTCTTAGGAGCTACCACGTCAACAGAAGTTGCACCAAAACCAACATTCTTACCCGATGCATCTGTCAAATATCCGTGAACGATGTACTTGCCTGAATTCCACTTGTGTTGGCTGGCAGAAATCGTCACCTTATAGGAACCATCCTCCTGTTTTGTAGCATTATGCCAAACAAGATCGTCTTGACCATTTTGGTCAGACCATACAGGGATAACGACACCTGTAATCCCCCCTGGATTGGTGAGATTAGTGATGACAACATCAAAAGTACCTCGATTTTTGTCGTTGTTGGCAATAGTTAAGGTTCCTTGAGTCTTGGTAATATCAAGGGTCACTTGTTTGCCTCCAAGGCCAATGAATTTACCATCATTATCAACCAAGTAGACATGAGAGTTATAGAGACCGCTATCACCTTTATGGTTGCTTGAACGAACGGTTACCTTATAGTCTCCATTAGCTTGTTTAGCTGCCTTGTACCAGATGATATCATCTTGACCATTCTTTTCTGACCAGGTTGGAACTAGGACTTCTTTAAAGCCGTATGGTGCAACCAAATTTGAAATGACAAGATCATAGCTACCAGTAGCATTGTTCAAACCTGTAATGGCAAGGTCTGCTTTTGGGCTATTTTGAATTTCTATCGGATTGTCACTGATGTTAATCGCAGTATTACTTTCTTCATCCCACTCGTAGAGCTTATATGCTTCAATCAAACGAATAAGCTTGTCTGCATAACCTGGATCTGTTGCATATCCAGCATTTTTTAGTTCCTGGGCAGCAGTCCTATAATCTGTTGCATTGATAACTTTTCTATAATTGTTTTTTCGCCACTCTGTACTTGTGAAAAATTTTGCATGATCTACAACACTGTCATTCCACGATGAATATTTTCTAAAGGCAGCGTTAATGGTAATATAACGACCGTTAAGATATTCCTGAGTTGGTACTACTACAGTATCACCACCCCAATCATCCGAATCCTTAATGCCAAAGAGATTATGATTAGGTGCTTGAGCAAGGCTTGAGTTGCCCCAACCACTTTCTAGGATTGCCTGGGCTGCCGTAATTGATGGGAGCACTCCTTCCTTGGCTCCATCCATAGCTCCCTGTTTAATAGCATTAAGAAAATGACTTTGCCTCTCACTGGTACTGTCAACACTATCTGGCCCTTGATAAGCACTCCTAGTCACGGAATTATTGGTCAAATTGGAAGTTGCTATATAATCTGTTTTATCTTGAAATTCTGTCTCCGTTGAGTTTTGGTCAACAGTGTTAAATGAAGCCTCAGCTGTCACTGTCGTATACGAATTTTCAAAAGTAACTTCTGATGTTTGCTTTTCTCCTTTCGGTACAGTCTCAGAATTTGAAACAGTCGTTAAACTTGTCGTTTGCTCCTTTGATATTGGCTTAGTAGCATTAGCATTTGAAGAATTTTCCATTACTTCATCAGCTCCTGCTGTCACACCACATGTCCCTAAGAATAACATGGTTAACATAACGCCACATAATCCATAGGTTTTATTCTTCTTAAATCCTAAGACATTTTTTTCTTGCATATTCTTTTCCTTTTCTACTGATATATTTCCGTTAATTCACTTCAATTCTATTTAAGTTAAGTCTTAAATTAGCTGACGATAGCTCCCAGTATCAAAATGAATTACCAGTTATATATTCGCAAAAAAGCTAGAAACTTAACAAAAGTTCCTAGCTTTTTCAGTCATTAAAGAATATTAGTCAACATCAACAAAACCAAAACGTGATAGAGGATACAATCTGAAAGAGATAACACCTTTAATTTGGTCTTTTTCAATGAGACCAAACTTACGACTATCATCTGTATTACGACGATTATCGTTTAATACTAGGTATTGTCCCTTTTCAATCTTCGTTTGCTTGTTATCGGTCAACGTTGCAATTGAAAAATCATCTGTGAAAAAATTCCCAGGCGAAACAGTAGCCAAATAAGCTGATTTATCGTGGCTAATATAATTTTCTTCAATTGGCTTATCATTGACATAAAGAAAATCATCCATAGCTGTTACGCTCTTTCCTTCACCGGCAATAACACGTCCAATGTATTCCTTGCCATTAACTGTATAAAGAATAAAATCTTTTTTCTGAGGCTCAACATTTTTATTGAAAGTAACATAGTCACCAGCATGAATATAGTCATTAGCCTGACCTTCAGTCACACGATGTGTTGAGAAGACAAAAGCTCTCAACAACAAAATCACTACAATGGCAAGAACTGCTATGATAATATTTCGAATTAAATCTCTCTTAACCATATCTACTCCTTATGGGTTCTAATAAAATCATAACATAAATAGACAAATAAAAAAAGAGAAAGTGAACAGACTTAACTATCACATCCTCTATTGAGTTTATGCTTTCAAGAGTTTCGAAGATTAATTGTCATCAAGAAATGTTTGCATATTAACATCATCTGGAACCAAGGAAAGATATTTTTCCGCCGTAACATGCGCTTGATCTCTGTAGCCAAATTCGCGCAAGATATAAGCGTAATCCTGTAAAAATTCAGGGTTATCAGACAAATCAGTAGATAGGTCTTGATAAATTTGAAAGGCTTTCTCTTCATCATCAAGTGCTTGATAAGCCTTGGCAATGTTCCAACGGGCCAAGACAGAATCAAATTCGTAATCGGCTAAAGCCACGAGATCATCGTAACGTTCTTCTTCCAAATAGAGAGTACTTAAACGTAAAACAATCTCGTCCTGATCCTCAGCTAGCGGCAAGGCTTGCTTCAAATAGGATTCAGCAGACTGAGTATCGTGCAATTCGTAGGATAACTGTGACGCTAACAAAAGTAATTGCACATTAAAGGCATTTTTAGAAATTCCTTGTTGTGCTATCCGTAAAGCTTCTTCGGTTTTATGTTCAGCATGTAACGATAAGGCGTAAATATACTCATACCCCTCAAAGTCTGTAGACATGGTTTCAATCTGTTTGAAGTAGAAATTAGATTTTTGATACTCTTCCTGATCGTAAAGTAGTGTCGCTAATTCAAAGGCAATAGTATCATCGTATTCAATTTCAATAGCTTTTTCCAAAAATTCTCGAGCAGCTTCAAACTTACCAAGACTAGCATAAGCTTTACCAATACGTTCATAAGTAGAAACCCCCGTAGCTTCAAGAAGCTCACGGTTATCAAGTTTAGCATAATAATGAATAGCCTGCTCAAAGTTTCCAAGTTCAAACTCCATTTCAGCCAAACCGAAAATGATAATGGAGTCATCTGATAGTTGACTCGCCTCTAGCAACTTGTCACGGGCTACATCTGTTAACCCCTCCATTTGGTATAGATCTGCCTTCACAACTAA
The DNA here is from genome assembly GCF_030284685.1 of Streptococcus raffinosi. Taxonomy (NCBI): domain Bacteria; kingdom Bacillati; phylum Bacillota; class Bacilli; order Lactobacillales; family Streptococcaceae; genus Streptococcus; species Streptococcus raffinosi. Next base: position 29,855 of record NZ_JASUZV010000003.1, on the reverse strand, counting down.
AGCAGACAAATAATCCTCGGAGTCCTCAGGAATAGCATCTAAAAAGAGAAAAGCCTTCTCAATATCACCATCTTCAGCAGCAATTTGAGCTAGATTAACATTGACCTCTGGAAAATCAAAACGAACTTTTTCATAAATTTCTTGAGCCTGTGGTAAAAAACCGATAGATTCAAGGTACTCAGCTAACTCTACGAGAACTTCAGCTGGATCTTCTTGCAGAGCTTTCTTAAAATATTTATCCGCATGATCTAAATCTTGGTTACCAATAGAGGCAACCATTTTCTCACTATTTAACATCTTCTTTTTGTCCTTCAATTTCTTTGTCATCATGGTAAAGATTACTTACTGACCGGTACCAATCAAAAATCTCTTTAACAACAACCTTGACGGAAGCATAGATTGGGATTCCTAATAATACGCCCCAGACGCCGTAAAGAGAACCTGCCGTCAGAAGAATAAACATAATAGTAATAGGGTGAATACTGAGTTTGTTACCCAAAACAAGTGGAGAAACAAAACGTCCTTCGATGGTTTGCTCAATGACAAAAATAATGAGAACCTTGATTAGCATTGCGGGACCTTGTACCAACCCCATAATAACAACTGGTACCATGGCAAGAAAACTTCCAAGGTAGGGAACCATATTTAAGAAACCTGCCATAATACCAAAAGTCACCCCATATCGAAGACCCACAATTTTAAACATGATACAAAACATAATGGCCACGACAATAGCAACTGTAACTTGGCCTTGAACATAACCTTCTAACTGATTATTGATATCTGACAGCATTCGAACAGTCGTTTCACGAAAACGAGTGGGTAACACTGACACAAAGCCCTGCTTCATCTTTTGACTATCCCTTAGGAGATAAAAAAGAATGAAAGGAGCCAAAATAATAGCAACCGTAACTCTAGCCACAGTACTAGCAAAGGTTCCTACCCAAGTCAAAGCTGATGAAGAGAAATTTTCAGCATAGTTAACCATTCTCGCTGAGAAATCACTGAGCATAGCTTCTAAATCTCCACGGTAATTGGAAAGAAAAGGGAGATTTAGCCAGCGTTCGGCTTCACTATTAGCTCGGGCAATATAAGACGGTGTATTTCTAATCAAAATCAAAATCTGATTTTGTAAACTAGGAATAGCTGTTGAAATTCCCAAAACTAAGAGTAAGGCGAGAATAGCATAGATGACCAAGATAGACATCGTTCTACTTAAACCAGTTTTTTCTACTAAGAGAACCAAAGGTTTTATCAAATAGTAAAGGAGCGTAGAAATAACCAGAGGCAACATGATGATTGTCAAAAAATCAATGACTGGTGAGAAAATAGGACTAATTTTGGTAAAAATCAAAACCGTCAAACCAATCAACAGTAATATTAAAAAGGCCACTACAGCCTGATTATTCAAAACCCATTTAAAAAACCAAGTTTCTGAAAAATTTTCTGTCTTTTTTTGCTTCATAGTTCCTCCCTATTTATCATAAAAGGTCACAGTCTTGTCTACCAAGTTCTGGTTGGAATCATAAACAAACTTAGCAGAGAAGAAAGGTTGGTCTTCAAGAATCCACTTAAAGATCTCATAGTCACCTTCCCAAGTTGGCTTAGACAAAACCTTATCATAAGGTACCCATTCAAGCGTTCCTTCACGAGACTCCTCATCTGAGATGAGTTCTCCTTCAAAACCAGTTACCTTAAAGACATAGGTGTACCAATCATGACCAGGGGTAAATTCTGGGAAGGTAATCATACCTTTAAAATCCATCTCTGTCACTGTAAAATGTGTTTCCTCAAAAATTTCACGACGGGCACATTCATCAGGTGTCTCTCCAGCTTCTAGTTTTCCCCCAACAGAAATCCACTTTCCTTCATGAACATCATTAGGCTTTTTATTACGATGTAGGAGCAAAAGCTCTTTTCCATTATCAATATAACAAATGGTAGCTAACTTTGTCATAATGCATCTCTTTTCCAATGTTTTTTAAATATTATACCAAATCTGAGATTGGATTTGGTCTTTGAGCCATGATTTTGAGATAAAGCAAAAATTTAGGTGTCATGAAGCATTCTGGATTGAAAAAAGAGAACCAGAACGGTTCTCCTTTAATTGCATTAATATTTCAAATAACGGCGCATTGCCATACGAGACCCAACTGAACCGATAATAATACCGACTGCAAAGAGGGTTCCGATAACAGCGTAGACAAACCATTCTGGATCGTACATAGAGACACCACCCTTAACAAAATCAGGATTTAAGGTTGAATAAACCATGTGGTACAAAAGATAGATGAGGCCAGAAGGAATGATGGCACCTAATGCACCAATCCAAGCACCTTCCATCAAGTAAGGACGGCGAATGTAGGAATTCTTAGCACCGACTAAACGCATGATGTGAATTTCAGTCGCACGTGACATAATGGTGATACGAATGGTATTAGAAATCAAGAGTACAGCCACAACAGTTAAGAGAGCTGTCGCAATAATTCCCCACAATTGAACACGTTTCATGGTAGACATCAGAATTTCACTATCTGAGCCACCAAAGTTAGAATTATCGACACCCTGAATAGCCTTAGCTTCCTTGGCAACACGACTCACATCATCTGGTGTTTTAGTTTGAATAATGTACACATCTGATAGAGGGTTTCCATCTCCAGTAGCTGTTTCGAAACTTGACCCCATTGTTTTGATGAGTTCTTTCTTTTGTTCTTCTTTACTAGAGAAAGTAACCTTATCGACACCCTTTATCTTGGTCAATGCATCATAAACTTTATGGTAGTCTTTATTGGCAACAATTTGACCAGATATCTCTTTAACAGTTTTTGAAGCATCCGTCGAATCAGGCTGCAAGTACACATTGACCTGAATATTTTTTTCAATATCAGAAGCCAATTTTTGAGTGTTAAGAATAACAGAACCAAAAACACCTAAAAGTGACAGCACAATCATTACTGAGAATACCGCCGTAAGAGTAGACAATAGATTACGTTTGAGGTTCTTAATAGATTCTCCTAAATGGCGGAAAAAGCGTCTAATCATGGTAACCGTACTCTCCTTCCTCTTCATCACGAACAATACGTCCCTCTTCAATCGCTATGACACGATGACGAAGGTTATTAACGATAGTTGAGTTATGGGTTGCCATTAAAATGGTCGTTCCCTGCAGATTAATACGTTCAAGAACTTGCATAATTTCCCAAGAAATCTCAGGGTCCAAGTTCCCTGTTGGTTCGTCCGCAATCAAAACTTTTGGATTATTTACGATAGCACGCGCAATAGCGACACGTTGCTGCTCACCACCAGATAATTGGTTAGGGAAAGAACGCATCTTGTGCTTAAGTCCAACCAATTCGAGAACCTCTGCGACACGTTTTTTTATGTGACGAGGGCGCTCACCGATGACCTCCATCGCATAAGCAACATTTTCAAAAGCTGTTTTCTTTGGAAGAAGTTTATAATCCTGGAAAACAACCCCGATAGAACGTCGCAAGAGTGGAACATCTTTTTTACGAAGATGGGTTAAATCAAACTCCCCTACCTTCATAGAACCACTCGTTAATTTTTCTTCTTGGTAAAACAAGCGAATTAAACTTGATTTACCGGCACCAGAAGGTCCAACTAAGTAAACAAATTCCCCTGAGTTAACAGACAAATCAATGTGTCTTAGGGCAGTTGTCGACTTATCATACTTCTTAGTAACATCTTTTAATTCAATAAGAGCCATAATGTAAGTATTCAACTACTAAAATAGCTGAATGCCTTCCTTTCATTGAGATAAAGTATCTAAATACTTAAAAACAGTATATCATTACTATTCTTCCATACGCCACTTGAGGTAGGCATCAATGAAGCCTTCAATATCTCCATCCATTACCTTATCAACCTGGGCAACTTCATAGCCTGTACGATGATCCTTAACCATAGTGTATGGGGTGAAAACGTATGAGCGAATTTGGCTTCCCCAAGTGATTTCTTTCTTATCACCTTTCAAAGCATTCACTTCTTCTGCTTTCTTTTCTTGCTCCATTTGATAGAGTTTCGCTTGAAGCATCTTCATAGCACGGTCACGGTTTCCATATTGTGTACGGTCAACCGTTGAAGCTACAACAATACCTGTTGGAATGTGAGTCAAACGCACACCGGTAGAAACCTTGTTGACGTTCTGACCACCTGCACCACCTGAACGGAAAGTGTCCATCTTGATATCATCATCACGAATATCAACTTCAATGGTATCATCCAATTCAGGCATGACTTCCACAGAAGTAAATGAGGTATGACGACGTTTGGCAGAGTCAAAAGGTGAAATACGAACCAAACGGTGGACACCCATTTCTGACTTGAGGAATCCGTAAGCATTAGGACCTTCAAAAGCAAGGGTTACAGATTTAATACCAGCTTCATCACCCGCCTGATAATCCAAAGTTTCAACCTTGAAACCTTTGGCATTTCCATAACGTTGGTACATACGGAGCAACATATCTGCCCAGTCTTGAGCCTCTGTTCCACCAGAACCTGGGTGAATTTCCAGAATGGCATTGTTATGGTCATATGGTTCAGACAAGAGTAAGGTCATCTCGTAACTTGTCATAATCTTATCAAGTTTTTCGAGCGTCTCTTCGAGTTCCTCCTGAACGCTGCTATCTTCTTCCAACATCTCCAAATATAGTTCTGTCTCGTCAGAGAGTTCCTGCATATTGTTGAAAGTTTCGTATTTCATTTTGAGCTCGTTCAACTCTTGAGAAGTTTTTTGAGCCGCAATATTATCATTCCAAAAATCAGGCTCAGTCATTCGGTTTTCAAGGAGCGCAATGTCCTCTTCCAAACGATCTAAGTCAAAGAGACCTCCCGAAGCTCACGAGCTTCTCTTGATTTTCAGAGATTTTTTGGCGAATTTCTGCCACTTCCATGGATAGGTTTCCTCCATTTTATAGTATTATGCTTAATTCTAGCATAAATCGCCTAAATTTGCCATTTTGCACATACAAGCTCCCACTCAGCTTGGGCTTCTTCATCTTTGGGTGAAAGTCCTCTCATATAGTCTAACATAGCTTGATTTGGCTTCTTAACTATCTCACCGAGAGCCCAAATAGCCGTTGCCGTATGGATGGGATTATTATTCTTATCAATAATCTCCATCAGTTTGACAATGGCGTTGCGATCATGTAAGTTGGCCAAGGCAATAATGGCGTTTCGCTGAAGAATGTTCTTACCACGCCAAGAACCGGCGATCATGCCAAACTTCTCTTTAAAAGACTTATTAGTCAGCTCTAGAAATGGGAGCAATTCAGGCATGGCAAGCTCAGGGTCAATATCTGAAGCTAAAGGATTGTCAATACCTCTGTTATATGGACAGGAAATCTGACAAATATCACAGCCATAGATAACAGTCTTGATTTTCTTTCGAAACTCCATATCCATCATGCCCTTATCTTGGGTTTGGAAGGAGAGGCAACGACGAGCATTCATAGTCCCATCACCAATGAGACAAGATGTCGGACAGGCATCCAGACAACGACGGCAATCCCCGCAACCATAGTCTACCTCATGATCAGGTTCAATCTCTAGATTCGTGATAAGCTCCCCAAGATACATGTAGGACCCGTATTCTTTCGAGATAACAAGTCCATTCTTACCAATAAAACCAATTCCTGCTCGCTTGGCTACTGCAGTATCGACCAAGGCTCCAGTGTCCACCATACCTTTATATTCGAAGTTTTCTGTCAGTTTTTCAATGCCTTCTGCCAGTCGTTTTAGTTTATCCTGCAAAACATAGTGATAATCTAGCCCCCATGAATTTGGAGTGATTTTGCCACGCTTATACTCTGTTTTTTGGGGTTGTTGTGGCAGCTTATGCGGATAGGCAACTGCAATGGAAATGATGGTTTTAGCTGATTCCAAGCTCAATTTGGGGTAAATACGCTCTTCAATATTTTTATGCTCAAATCCTGTCGTTCGCCCTTCTTCAACGCCAAGTCGAAGGGACTTTTCCAGATAGGCGAAATCATCGGCTGTTGTAAAACCAATTTTTGAAATGCCAATCTCCTTGGCCATCTTTTGTATTTCTAACTTGATATCCATATTCTTATCATAATGAAAATGTAGCCCTAGGGCAAGCATTTTTCATCATCTTCGTTTAAAGACAAGACACGACCTTTTTGTTACAATGTTTCTATGACAAGACTTGCAGTAATGAGTGATTTACATATTGATTTGAATCACTTTGAGACATATGAAATTGATACTCTTATAAAATGTCTAAAAGATCAAAAAATCAGCCACCTTCATATTGCTGGTGACATTTCTAATCATTATTTTAGCGACACTAAACCATTTCTACAAAAGCTTTCCAAGGAGGTCAAGGTCACCTATAATTTAGGCAATCATGATATGCTAGATTTAGAGGATGACCTTATTGATAAGCTTGATTTCCAGCTGATTGATTTAGGTAGTAAGACATTATTGGCTTTTCATGGCTGGTATGATTATTCCTATTCAGATGAAAAGTTGGATAAAATTCTCAGGCGTAAGAGACAGCTTTGGTTCGACAGACGTCTCAGACGATTGGGGACTGATCCAGAAATCTGTCAAACTAGTCTCAAGAAGCTAGATAATGTTTTAAGCGAATTAGATACGAGCAAACTCATTGTTGCCATGCATTTTGTTCCTCACAGCCGTTTTACCATGACGCACGAACGTTTTAAACCTTTTAATGCTTATTTGGGATCAGAAGAGTTCCATCAGATTTTCGTCAAACACGACGTTAAAGATGTTGTTTTTGGTCATGCCCACAGGAGTTATGGGACGGTAAAGATTGACGGTGTAACCTATCACTCTCGACCCCTTGGATACAGTCGAGAATGGGATTTAACCATTAACTTTGTTTCCAATCACCCTGAACTCAATCCAACTGGAACATGGAACCTCTCCAAACGTTACAACCTAGTCAAGAAACTCCCAGAGTTTTTAGAGTATGAAAAAAAGGAACTAGCAAATGAGTTCCTTTCATCCATGACATTATTAGATGTATAGAACGGCTCTATGGGGGTCGTTTTTTATTCGGTGAAGAATCCTTGCTTTTGAAGGTCCTTCAAGGTATTTGCACGATTAGCGACAGATTTATCCATAGTCTTTGCAATCTGAGTCGTAAATTCATCAACTCTGTGATTAAGATCGCGAAGGTCATAATACTCATGGACGTCAGCATCGTAGTCTTTAAGTTCTTCCAAGGGATTTTCCAAATCCTGATAGTAATTTTCCATATGGATGACGTGACGTGGCAAACGAGGTTTCAGCTGTGGTTCCTGATTTGGCCAACCAACTGCTAAACCCACTGCGGGATAAACATACTTAGGCAGTTTAAGAAGCTCTGAAAGTTTAGCATTATCATTTAAGATACTACCCAAGTAAACAGTTCCCATACCCAAACTTTCTGCAGCTACAACCATGTTTTGAGTAGCAATCATAGCATCTGAAAAAGCTGAAATAAAGCGTTCGGGACTACCTTGCACCAAGGCCTCAGCGCCCTTTGCTTCCGCAATCAAGGTATTACGTCTTTGATCCACAACAACTACAAAAAGATGCCCAGCCTTTGGAATATAGGGTTGGTTTGCAATCTCTGCAATTTGTTCCTTCAACTTTTCATCAGTGATACTTATAATTGAATAAGCCTGTCTAAAATTACTCGTTGATGTATGTCTGGCAACATCAACTAAGAGGTTGACTTCTTCCTGTGTCAGAGCTTTGGGTTTAAACTGACGAATACTACGGTGATTAAGTTGTGTCTTAATGGTTTCGTTCATAAGCTTCTCCTTAAACTAGTCATTACTTCCCCTCAATTATAAACAAGACATCTGACGAATTCAAGATGTGATAAGAAAAAGCTCACGACTTAATCTCTGTTCAAAATGTTGAAAAATGTCCTTAAAAAATCTAGTAAACTAAGAAGCTTTACTAAAATCGGAAAAGACTCTTTATTTAGCGACTGTACGGTACATATTCCGAGCCTTTCCGACGTGATAAAAACGACTGAAACATAAGATTTTCAGTCGTTCGTAAGTTTGGGACCTTAGACTCGAAACTTAATCATGGAACTTCGAAAAAGTTCGCTGACGTCCGCTATCACATAAGGAAAATCTCAAAAATAGACCTGTATCTCTAATAAAAGCCAGAGACCTGTATCTCTGACTTTGTATTTTATATAGCGTCTTTATCCTTGCCAAGGGCACGTTGAGTGGCTTTAACTAATTCAACAAGTACCACAATCAAGAAGGAACCTACAATAACCGCAAGCCATTGTGTCAGACTAAGGTGTGACACATGGAAGAGATTATTAAATCCAGGAACCACGATAGTTGCCATCAGAAGAACAAAGGCTACTGGAATGGCCCAATTGAAAGTCTTGTTTCTGAAGAGACCAACTTTAAAGACTGATTGATACACAGATTTAACGTTAAAGGCATGGAGCAACTGAATTAAGCCAAGTGTTGCAAAAGCCATTGTAAGGGCATCTGCGTGAATGGCTCCTTGCGTATGGTGCTCTGGGAAGACAAGACCCCAACCATAAACGGCAAGAACAAGGATAGTTTGAAGAATTCCCTGATAAATAATAGCACCGAAGACACCACCATCAAAGAAGTTTGATTGACGTCCACGAGGTTTGTGAGTCATAATACCTGGTTCAGCTGGCTCAACCCCAAGTGCGATGGCTGGAAGGGTATCAGTTACTAGGTTAATCCAGAGAAGATGAACTGGTTGAAGCACATCCCATCCAAACAGTGTAGCGAAGAAGATAATGAAGACTTCGGCCATATTGGCTGACAAGAGGTACTGGATTGATTTTTGGATGTTTGAGAAGACCTTACGACCTTCTTCTACAGCGACGATAATTGTCGCAAAGTTATCATCGGCAAGAACCATGTCAGAAGCTCCCTTAGAAACCTCTGTACCAGTAATTCCCATACCAATACCAATATCAGCTGTCTTAAGTGAAGGTGCATCATTAACCCCGTCACCTGTCATGGCAACAACCTTGCCATCATTTTGCCATGCCTTAACAATACGAACCTTATGTTCAGGAGACACACGCGCATAGACAGAGTATTGTTTGAATACTTTTTGGAATTCTTCATCAGAAAGTTCATTCAGCTCAGCACCAGTGAAGACATGGTCTTCTGTGTCATTTGGATCGATGATACCAAGACGTTTAGCAATAGCTTCTGCTGTATCTTGGTGGTCACCAGTAATCATGATTGGACGAATACCCGCTTCTTTCGCCACACGAACAGCTTCTGCTGCTTCAGGACGTTCTGGGTCAATCATACCCACCAAGCCTGAGAAAATCAAATCAGACTCAACAACCTCAGATTCCAAAGTAGGAATGTCACTCGTTGTCTTATAAGCCATCATCAAAACACGAAGGGCTTGTTTGGCTAAATCTTTGTTAGTCATAAGAATAGCTTGTTTATCTGCATCCGTGATAGGACGAATCTCACCATTGATTTCAATACGAGTCACACGTTTAAGCAATTGGTCAGGAGCACCTTTAACAGCTACAAAGTAAGACCCATCTGTTTCTTTATGAATAGTAGACATGAGCTTACGGTCAGAGTCAAATGGCAACTCTGCCACACGAGGCTCTGATTTCAAGACGTCACGCACATCAAAATTATGGTCCAAACCAAATTGAACAAGGGCTGTTTCCGTTGGATCTCCGATTAATTTACCATCTGGATCCACCTTTGTATCATTGGCAAAGTTCATAATACGAAGGGTCGTATTGTCCGCACCAAGTTCTGTGTCAGCGCTTTGCAATTGACCGTTTGCATAGACTTTTTCAACGGTCATTTGGTTCATTGTCAAGGTACCAGTCTTATCAGATGCGATAATTTCTGTTGAACCAAGTGTTTCAACAGCTGGCAATTTACGCACAATCGAATTACGTTTAGCAAGTGTCGTTGTTCCCAATGATAAGAGGATGGTTACAATAGCAGGCAAACCTTCAGGAATGGCTGCAACGGCAAGAGCAACGGCAACCATCAAACCTTCAAGGGGTTGTTCGCCACGAATGAAGACACTCACCAAGAATGTCACCAAAGCAATCGCAACAATAAGGTAGGTTAAACTCTTAGATAATTGTTCTAGGCTTTGCTTCAAAGGTGTTTGTGATTCGTCCGCATTAGCCAACATATCAGCAATTTTACCAACTTCAGTATACATACCAGTATGGGTAACAACACCAGTACCACGACCATAAGTCACGTTAGAATTCTGGTAACCCATATTTACACGGTCACCAATACCTGCATCTGCTGCAACCGTTTCAGTAATATCCTTTTCAACTGGAACAGACTCACCTGTAAGGGCAGCTTCTTCAATCTTGAGTGATGCAGCTTCAAGCAAACGCATGTCGGCCGGAACAACATCACCTGCTTCAAGCAAAACAATGTCTCCGGGAACCAATTCACGTGAATCAATCTCAACGATATTGCCATCACGACGAACACGAGCTAGAGGACTTGACATGTTTTTAAGGGCTTCAATAGCAGCTTCTGCTTGTCCTTCTTGATAAACACCAAAAGCAGCATTTAAAACAACAACAGCTAAAATAATACAAGCATCTGTCAAACCATGCATCCCTTCTGTAATGACAGAAAGGGCAGCAGCGACAAGCAAGATGATAATCATCAAATCTTTAAACTGGTCGATGAATTTTGACAAGAGGCTACGTTTTTCACCTTCATCCAACTCGTTAAAGCCATAGGCATCTAAACGTTCCTTGGCTTGTGCAGTTGACAAACCATCAACAGAAGTATCCAAGATTTTTAGGACTTCTTCCTCTCCTTGTGTGTAAAACAAGGCTTTACTTTGTTCTTTCGACAAAATAATCTCCTCCTTCTATAATAGGGAAAAATGACTATCAAGGCTCTTTTCATATAAAAAATGATACAAAAAGAGACTTGTTTCCTTAAAAACAAGTCTCGCTGTTTAAGAATATGCCGGAAATGTAAAATTTCGTAATGACGACATAATCGCAACCTTTAATCAAATTTATTGACTAAAGTCGCCTGCTACTCCCTTGATATACCCTTACATTTTATCATAATTTAGGGCTTTTTCAAGCCAAATGACTCAATTTTTTCACAAATTAAAACCATGAAACCTCTAATTCATAATCAGCAAAGACGTCTTCCGTTTCTGGATGTTGCAATTGATAATGAATATCAACTGTTTGGCCATCAGGATCATAGGCAAAAAGGCTCGTAACGGTTTGAAAATGCTGATTACCAAGCGGCGTCGGAATGTGAACCAAGGCAGGTACCTTGGCTGAAAAACGCATGATTGATTTAGGCCGAGAAAAGCGTGTCATAATGAGCTCTTCCTGATTCAATTTTATAACCACTTTTTCTTTCTTTGAATTATGGTGAATAAGATAGAGATAATCTCCTTTTTCCGTAACCTCACAAGGGTGGATTTCCTCAATGATTTCCGTTTGATCTGCTACTTTAATTTTATTTTTGATTTTAATTTCCATTAATTACTCCTTTTGTTGCTATACCTATTTTTCCAACTCTAATGCAATACTGACAGCAATATTAAAGAAAGTCATAGCATCTGCTTTTCTTTCTTCGCGTCTGGCATCCCACTCATGATTATGATGATCAACATAATCAGCCGTGTAGAAAAATTGATAAACCTTGGCTTGTCGATATTGGGCCCAAGCCATGATAGCCGAAGCTTCCATATCTACAACTTTCGCCCCTGCTGCAAGTCTTCGTTTAACCTTAGAAGCTGTTTCACGATAGAAGGCATCTGTCGTCCAAGCTTTGGTCCGAATATGCTCAATACCAGATTTGTTCAAAGCATTCTCCATTGTTAAGAGCAAAGTTTCGTCATAAGCTATCTCATCACTTGCAGGAGCGTAATGGTAACTTGTACCTTCATCACGTAGAGCTGAACTTGGTATAATAATTTTATCTGCTTGAATAGATTGATCTAGAACTCCGCAAGAGCCCAAAACGATAAAGTTGTTAAAGCCTCTCGCTTTGAGTTCTTCTAAGAAACCCACAACCATTGGAGCTCCAATATTAGCCATAGCAACTGCAAGTTTAAGTCCATCTACTTCATAGATATACCATGGTAGTTTGCCATTTAGATTGGTAAGATAGCCACCTTCATAGACTCCGTCTATCTGCTTAACTCTTTCCACTATCTCTCCATTAAAGGAAAGAATAATCGTGTCACAGATTTCTCCACCACCGCCAATACTTTGATTCGTTGGTTCAATGACAGCAGACACATTTTCAAATTCTTCTAATAACATTAGTCATTCTTTCTGTTTCAAGTAAACCACTTGGGTTTGTTTGACAAAGCCGATTTTTTCATACAAATGCTTAGCTCCCACATTATCATCTTCCACTGCAATTTGGAAGGACTTGTCATTTTGCGCAATGAGTTGATTGACGACTGATTTTGCCAGGTAGCTTCCATAGCCTTGCCCACGATAGGCTTCTGCTACAGCAAGTCCATAGAGATAGTTGCTATTTCCAGATAAATCAACCGTACAAAGTCCGATGACCTGACCCTCTTTGAGGAGAATGTAAAGCAGGCTATTGGAATCTTTTAAAGCCTCAGCAATATATCTGAGGCTCACCTCAAATGTTTCTTCTGCATCAGAAAAGGCTTGGTGGTGGAGTTGGGCAATTTCTTCAAGATAAGAGGAAGTTGCTAAGAGCGACTTGACATCTGAACGGAAATCCAGAGTATATGGAGTTCTATCTCTCCCTAGCCAGGTTTCAGTGCCTGCATCTTCAACTAGGCCCCAATGACTGATAAAATCAGGATGACGCTCTAGAAAAACATGTTCTGTCTGAAAGGTCACTGATTGAATAGGATAAGATGCCGTTTCCTTCTGAAATTTGTCAAACAAACTCCTCGCAATGCCTTTGCGGCGATACTCTGGGATAACTAAAATCGCCACTTCAACGTCTTCGTTATCCGCATAAACCGTTAATAAACCAAGCAATTCTCCCTCTTGATAATAGAGAAAAAAGGTCGGCATAGTGGAATCAAAATTAAGCATATTGGAGAGATAAGGTTCTCGAAAGGTGTGGTCATTAGCTTGGCAGCTAGCAATCAATGCTTTTGCTTCCTTACGTTCTTTATCTGTCAATTGGTTGGTAAATCGAATCACTCTTGTCTCTCCTTTATTAGTCTGAACTTATTTTACCAATTAAAAAGCATTTGAGCAATTCTTACTAACAAACCGTTCTATACAGTTTGGACTTGGCTTTAATAGTTTTCAATTCACCAATATCATTTTTCTCAGGAAGAACTATGACAAAGCGCCCAAATTTTAGTAAAATAGAAGGGAAACTAACTAAATGAAACAGGTATTTATATGTCTATTAAACTTATTGCTGTTGATATTGACGGGACGCTTTTAAATAGCCAACGTCAAGTCACACCTGAAGTCTTTCAAGCGATTCAAGAGGCTAAGGCTGCGGGTGTTAAAGTCGTTATTGCGACTGGTCGTCCTATTCCTGGCGTGCTTCCACTTCTTAAGGAACTTAATCTTAACCAAGATGGCGACTATGTCATCACTTTTAATGGTGGGCTTGTCCAAGAAACTTCTACTGGTAATGAATTGATTCGTGAGACACTCTCATACGAAGACTACCTTGACATTGAGGTTTTGGCTAACAAGCTTGGTGTTCATTCTCACGCCATTACTAAAGATGGTATCTACACAAGTAATCGCAACATTGGACGCTACACGGTTCATGAGTCTACACTTGTTCATATGCCGATTTACTATCGTACACCTGAAGAGGTAGCTGACAAGGAATTTGTTAAGGCCATGTATATCGATGAACCTGAAATTCTTGATGCAGCTATTGCTAAACTTCCACAGGAATTTTATGACCGCTTTACTATTGTAAAATCAACACCATTTTACCTAGAAATTCTTAAGAAAACAGCCAACAAAGGGATAGCTGTAACCCATCTTGCTGAGAAACTCGGTCTTTCTAAAGAAGAAACGATGGCTATCGGTGATGAAGAAAATGACCGTGCTATGCTTGAAGTCGTTGGCTCTCCTGTTGTTATGGAAAATGGTAATCCTGAATTGAAGAAAATTGCGAAACACATCACAAAATCAAATGATGAATCTGGTGTCGCTTATGCTATTAGAAAGTGGGTTCTAGACTAATATGTATACCTATAAAACTGGTCTCAGTACTTCTGAGCATGACCGCTTTGTGATTGATAGTCCTCAAACCAACTTATTACAAAGTAGCTCATGGGCAAAAATCAAGGATAGTTGGGGCAATGACCGTCTAGGTTTCTATAAAGATGACAAACTTGTTGCCGTTGCTAGTGTTCTTATTCAACCACTGCCTCTTGGCTTCTCTATGATTTACATCCCACGAGGCCCTATCATGGACTACCACGATAAAGAGTTAGTCGCTTTTGTCCTGGCTTCACTGAAAAAGTATGCCAAAACAAAACACGCCCTCTTTGTTAAATTTGATCCAAGCCTCTTTGTCACTAAAAATTTGATTTCTCAAGAAGTTAGCATCAACGAAGATACTATGGCTATTGCCAAAAACATCCAATCTCTTGGTGTTGAATGGACTGGTCTCACTGAAGACATGGCTGAGAATATTCAACCACGCTTCCAGGCTAATATCCATAAAGAAGATTTCACTGAAGAACAGCTCTCTAAGAGCACCAAGCAGGCTGTTCGTACTGCTCGAAACAAAGGTATTTCGGTTCAATTTGGTGGCACTGAGCTTCTTGAACAATTCGCTTCTTTGATGAAGAAGACTGAAGCTCGTAAAAACATCCACCTTCGTGGCATTGACTATTATGAAAAGTTGTTGACAACTTACCCAGAATCGTCTTACATTACACTCTCAACACTAGATTTGCCAGCCCGTCTTAAAGATCTTAATAAGCAACTTGAAAAGAACATTGCTGATGCTGCCAAGTTCACTGAAAAAACCAAACCTGGAAAAGTTGAGAACAATAAGCAAGAGCACAAACGTCTCAAAGAAGAAATTGCCTTTCTCCAAGAAAAAGTAGATGCTGGAAATCAGACAGTCCCACTCTCTGGTACCCTAGTTCTTGAATTTGGTAAGACGTCTGAGAATATCTACGCTGGTATGGATGAAGACTACCGTCGTTATCAACCAGCTATCCTGACATGGTATGAAACTGCTAATCATGCTTTTGAGCGTGGCGCTGACTGGCAAAACATGGGAGGTATTGAAAATTCCTTGGACGGTGGCTTGTATAACTTCAAATCAAAATTCAACCCCCGCATTGAACAGTTCGTCGGTGAATTTAACCTTCCGGTTAGTCCTCTTTATGGCTTAGCTAACTTTGCCTATAAAGTCCGTAAAAAAATAAGAAGCAAACATTAATCACTATACTAAAAACGAGACTTCCAAGAGGAGTCTCGTTTTTTGATTCTAGCTTAGTCTTTATCAGGAATAACCTTAAATAAATAATAGGTGATGAAAAGTGTCAGACAGAAGAGTCCAATTTTCACCCAAAGAATAGGAGCAAAAAAGATTGAAATCCCCATCAAGACATAGATTTGAATGATAATCTTTTTCTTTCGTTCTTTAGCAATAGATTTGGTTTCTCGAAAATCAGCTACATAACTTTGATACAATTTAGTGTGATATAACCATTTTTCAAAACGTTTAGAACTTCTAGCAAAGCAAGCAATGGCTAAAAGTAGAAAGGGGGTTGTCGGCAATATTGGCAGAGGGATTCCTAGAATACCTAAACCAAGCGAGATAAAACCTAAGGAGAGATAAATGACTTTCATATAAATAATCCTTTCAAAAAGAGCCACACTAAACTTATTAGTGTAGCTCTTTCACTATTTCTCTAAATATCAGTCAGTGGAGTGGCTGTGTCTGGAGAGGTATCAAAAACCTTAAAGTCAGTACCAACACCAAAGTCCGCACGTGCCAACTGATTTTCCATCGTCATATGGGCCAATTCCTTGATATTATTTTCTTTGGAGAGGTGACCCAGATAGATCTTTTTAGTTTTATTACCGATGGTACGAATCATAGCGTCCGCCCCATCTTCATTACACAAGTGACCTTGATCAGAGAGGATACGTTGCTTGGTTGACCATGGGTAAGAGCCTGCTCTCAAGATTTCAATATCATGATTAGACTCAATCAGATATCCATCAGCATTTTCAATAATCCCAGCCATGCGATCTGATACATAGCCCGTATCCGTCAACATGACAAAGCTCTTTCCGTCTTTCATAAAGCGGTAGAACTGTGGATCTATAGCATCATGACTAACTCCAAAAGATTCAATGTCAATATCACCAAAGGTCATAATCTTGTCACGAGAAAAAACGTGCTTCTGGCTATTATCAACCTTACCTAGCATATTTTTACTGTCCATAATCTGCCAGGTTTTCTCATTTGCGTAGATGTCCATGCCATATTTACGAGCTAGAACACCAACACCATGGATATGGTCCTTATGTTCATGCGTTACTAAGATAGCATCAAGATCACTCGGATCACGATCAATCTCAGCTAGCAAATTTGTAATTTTCTTACCTGACAAACCAGCATCTATTAGAATTTTCTTTTCTGGAGTTTCCAAGTAAAAAGAGTTTCCTGTAGAGCCTGAAGCCAAAATACTATATTTAAACCCTATATCTGAGGTCATTTCTACTACATCTCCCAATCATCAACCATCATAGCATCCTTGTCATATGGAAGAACAATAGTAAAGGTTGAACCCTTACCATATTCACTCTTAGCCCAAATAAAGCCATTATGTTGTTTAATAATTTCCTTGGCAATGGACAAACCTAAACCAGTTCCACCTTGAGCTCGGCTTCTTGCCTTGTCAACACGGTAAAAACGGTCGAAAATCAAAGGCAAATCTTTCTTAGGAATACCTAAACCTTGGTCGGAAATTGAAACGATTAATTGTGCATCTGTTGTCTTCATGGACACTGTAATCTTTCCACCATCGGGTGAATACTTGATGGCATTATTAAGAATATTATCCACGACCTGAGTCATCTTATCTGTATCAATTTCCACCCAAATAGAATTAACAGGATAATCTCGAATAATTTCATAATCCTTGCCAGTATTATTTTCTTGACTTTTGATTTGATCAAAACGATTCAAAATATAGGTCATAAAGGCCGTAAAATTGGTCATTTCAACATCAAGATGTGTGCTCTTATTATCAATATGAGAAAGGGCCAAAAGGTCAGAGATCATCCTCATCATTCGGTTGGTTTCATCCAAAGAAACCTTAATAAAGTTTGGAGCAATCTCTTCATTAAGGGCACCATCATCAAGAGCTTCAAGGTAGGATTTAACGGAAGTTAAAGGCGTCCGCAATTCGTGACTGACATTTGATACGAATAAACGACGTTCACGTTCTTCTTTTTCCTGTTCAGTGGCATCATGAATAACAGCAACTAAACCTGAAATAAAGCCAGACTCCTTACGAATCAGCGCAAAATTAACACGCAAGGTTACAAACTCATCGTTAGCGTCTCTACGTGACAAATGAATTTCCGGTGTCTTAGATAGTAATTCACTATAAGTATAAGGACTTTCACCATCTAACAAATCCAAGATTGACATCTGGGTCGCCGTTTCCCTATCGATATTTAATAAACGCTTGGCTGTACTATTAATCATGGTAATTTGACCACGACGATTGGTCGCAATAACTCCGTCACTCATATAGGAAAGGACTGAAGACAAGCGATTTTTTTCTTGGGCTAGATTTTCATGCGTCAGACGGAAAACGTCTGATAAATCATTCAAGCTATTTGCCAGCTCTAAGAGCTCCGAATCTCCCTTTAAGCGTAACTCTTCATTATAGTTTCCAGCCATCAAAGATTTTACTCGCTTAGTCAACTTCCGAATGTTCTTCACTTGACGGTAATCACGATAAGCAAGAAAAATAAAGTAAAAAGCAACAAATAAGAGAGTAAAGAGTAAGGCTAACTCAAAGCTCGTAATATTTAAGCCAATACTAGTCATAGTTCTTCATGTAGTAGCCAACACCACGGCGGGTCAAAATATACTCTGGACGGCTTGGTGTATCTTCAATTTTTTCACGAAGACGACGAATAGTGACATCAACCGTACGCACATCACCAAAATAGTCATAACCCCAAACAGTTTCAAGTAGATGCTCACGTGTCATGACTTGTCCCATGTGAGTTGCCAAATGGAATAGCAATTCAAATTCACGGTGAGTCAATTCAACTTCATTCCCACGTTTTTTAGCTACAAAGGCATCTGGAACGATAATTAATTCACCAATCGAAATTTCTTTCTTGCCTGAGTTTGAGCTCTCTTCAGCCGCTGCTGTTTCAATAGTCTCTGTTCGACGCAAATGAGCCTTAATCCGTGCTAACAACTCACGATTTGAGAACGGTTTAGTGACATAATCGTCTGCCCCAATCTCCAAGCCAATGACCTTATCAAACTCGCTATCTTTAGCTGAAAGCATGATAATCGGTGTATGACTTGTTTTTCGGATTTCCTTGGCTACTTCTAAACCATCTAGTTCAGGTAACATCAAGTCCAAGATAACTAAATCAGGATTTTCAGCTTCAAATTGCTCCAAAGCTTCACGACCATCAAATGCCGTCACAACTTCGTAACCTTCCTTGGTTAGATTAAACTTGATAATATCCGAAATTGGTCTTTCATCATCAACAACTAGAATTTTTTTCATACAAACACCTCATCGGTTTTCTTAGTTCATTTCAATTTAGTAAAGCAATCCACTTTACGTATCTATTCTATTATACCAAAAATTAGGTTAAGGACCAAGTTTGGGCTATGAGTTTCTAGCCACCATCAAGCTCTTAGGAAATTTTTGGATGGATTGGTGAAAGATCATCATTTGAGAATATTATCTATGATTGAATGTTCATACATTTTTTTCACTATGAAAATATATATTACATTTTCTTATTGTTACATAACATTACAAGATAAGGTATTTCTGACGCAATTACGAAACTATTCAAATCAAGAATAGCACCCTACTA
This sequence comes from Streptococcus raffinosi, assembly GCF_030284685.1. NCBI lineage: Bacteria > Bacillati > Bacillota > Bacilli > Lactobacillales > Streptococcaceae > Streptococcus > Streptococcus raffinosi. The sequence goes on along the minus strand of NZ_JASUZV010000003.1, from coordinate 10,771 downwards.
ACAAGCAAGTTTAACCATCAACTCATATGGTTAAGTTTTTGAATTTATAACATTAATCCTAAAAATGGAAAGAAGCAAGTAAGAGTGCAATTCTCTGGGAATATTTTTTATTTGTTCACATTTAGAAAAAATTATGGATGATTATGCAGTAAAACACGAACGTTTTTAATAAATTTTCAGAAATTTTTGACATCCAGCTTCACTTATGCTAAAATTTATTGTATGTTAGATAATCTAACAAGAATTCCCATTAAAGGAGACTCTTATGGCACTTATTGAATTTAAAAATGTAAATAAATATTACGGAGACTATCATGCGCTTCGTGATATCAATCTAGAAATTGAAAAAGGACAAGTTGTGGTTCTCTTGGGACCTTCTGGTTCCGGAAAATCTACCCTTATCCGTACAATTAATGCTTTGGAATCTATTGAGAATGGGACCCTCATCGTTAACGGACATAACGTTACTGAAGCATCTGCCAAAGATTTGGTTGAACTTCGTAAAGAAGCTGGTATGGTTTTCCAACACTTTAACCTCTACCCACACAAAACCGTTCTCGAAAATGTAACCTTGGCACCTATCAAGGTTCTCGGCATCAGTAAGGCTGAAGCTGAAAAGACTGCTGAGAAATTCCTTCGCTACGTTAACATGTGGGACAAAAAAGATTCTTATCCAGGTATGCTTTCTGGTGGACAAAAACAACGTGTCGCTATTGCTCGTGGTCTTGCCATGAATCCTGAGCTTTTGCTCTTTGACGAACCAACATCAGCCCTTGACCCTGAAACTATTGGTGATGTTCTGGCCGTTATGCAAAACCTTGCCAAAGGTGGCATGAACATGGTAGTTGTTACCCACGAAATGGGATTTGCCCGTAGTGTGGCTGACCGTATTATTTTCATGGCCGAAGGTCAAATTCTTGTCGACACGACTGATGTGGATGGGTTCTTTGACAACCCTACGGAACCTCGTGCTGTGCAATTCCTTTCTAAGATTATCGATCACAACTCTGATCGTGTTCAAGTCGACGCCTAAGGAGGTGGCCTATGATTTTCAAAAAAATCTTACGTTACCTGACAGTCGCCACTCTAGCTATAGCAACGGTTTTTCTTATCTCAAGTCATAAAACGGTGGCTGAAGATAAGAGCAAGCTCTTAAATAGTAAAGCAGTTCAAAAAATTGTTAAGCGAGGTACACTTAACGTTGGTGTTAAGCAGGACGTTCCTAACTTTGGTTACTATTCTGCTAAGACCAATACCTACGAGGGTATGGAAGTCGATCTTGCTAAAAAAATTGCCGATGAGCTCAAAGTGAAAGTCAACTATATTCCAGTAACAACACAAACTCGTGAACCTCTTATGGATAACGGAACAATTGACTTACTTATCGGTACTTATACCATCAATGATGAACGTAAGGCATCTTACGCCATCTCAAGTCCTTACTACTATGACCAAATTGGTTTCTTGGTTCTTAAGGATTCAGGTATTAACAAAATCTCTGATTTGAATGGTAAGACCATCGGGGTTTCTCAAGGTGCGTCAACTAAGGCTGCCTTGCAAGAATATGCCTCAGCCCACAATCTTAAGTTCAACTACGTTCAACTCGGTTCTTTCCCTGAATTGGCTGTATCTCTTTATGCTCACCGTGTAAATGCCTTCTCAGTTGATAAATCTATCCTTTCTGGCTATGAAAGTAAGAAGACAAAAACCTTGAAGGAAGGTTTCAAAACTCAAGAATACGGTATTGCTTCAAGTAAGTCTAACCAAGACTTGATTGACTATACCAACGGTTTGCTGGCGAAATGGCAAAAAGACGGTAGTCTTCAAAAACTCTACGATAAGTATCACTTGAAACCAGCTAAAGCTGAAGATAAATAGAAAGGAGTCCTGAATTTATGTATCTTTTAACTGAAACGGCTAGTCCTTTCGCTCTTGAACGTTGGGCTGCTTTCTTCGCTAACTTTGGACAATTTGCTAAAGGCTTCTTCTACACCCTCGGTATTTCGATTGGTGCCTTGATTGTTGCCCTTCTTCTTGGGCTCATCTTTGGTGCCATGAGTTCGACTCATAACAAGGTGCTTCGTGGCATTGCTCGTGTTTATGTCGAAATCTTCCAAAACACACCACTGCTTGTCCAATTCGTGGTTGTCTTCTATGGGATTTCAATTTTGACGGACGGCCATATCATGCTTCCTATTTCATTGACGGCTATCCTCTGTGTGGGTATCTACACTGGAGCCTATATCTCTGAAATTATTCGTACGGGTATTGAGGCCGTTCCTAAAGGTCAAACCGAAGCGGCTTTGTCTCAAGGGTTTACCTATGCCGATACCATGCGTATCATTATCTTGCCTCAAGCTGTTCGTACTATCTTGCCACCACTTACCAACCAAGTGGTTAACTTGATTAAGAACACTTCAACAGTTGCCATCATCTCTGGTGCAGATATTATGTTCACGGCTAAGGCTTGGGCTTATGATACAACCAATTATGTGCCGGCCTTTGCTGGAGCTGCTCTTCTCTACTTTATCATGTGTTTCCCTCTTGCAACTTGGGCACGTCGTAAAGAAGAAGAGAATAAGAAAGCATACTAAGGAGGTCCACTATGTCAGAAGTTTTATCAGCTACTAACCTTAAATTCTTGGCACAAGGGTTGTGGACGACACTTTACTTGTCTTTCTTCATCATTGTGCTATCTACCGTTTTCGGAACCATTCTTGCGGTCATGCGTAACGGCAAAAATCCTATTCTTCGTTGGATAGCTTCTATCTATATTGAGTTTGTGCGTAATGTACCTAACTTGCTTTGGATTTTCATTATTTTCTTGGTCTTCCAACTTAAGTCTACAGCAGCAGGAATTACCTCTTTCACAGTCTTCACGTCTGCTGCCTTGGCAGAAATTATTCGTGGAGGACTCAACTCTATTGACCATGGACAAACGGAAGCTGGATTGTCACAAGGATTTACCAATAAGCAAATCTTTGTTTACATTATCTTCCCACAGTCTATCCGTAAGATGTTACCATCAATTATTTCTCAGTTTGTAACAGTCATAAAGGATACTTCTTTCCTTTACTCTGTTATTGCCTTACAAGAATTGTTTGGTAAGAGTCAAATTTTGATGGGTGGTTACTACGAACCAAGCCAAATTTTTACCTTGTACGGTATCGTGGCTTTAGCTTATTTCGTGGTTAACTTTGCCATCTCTAGCTACTCTCGCTACCTCTCTAAACAATGGGAGCAAGCTAGTGAATAAGAAACACACCTTCGGGTGGGTTTTTCGTTTTTTGAACTTTAAAAATAACGACCCCAATTGGAGTCGTTATTTCTTTCTCTAATTCACTGTTACTTTACCTGAATAATAATCTAGGGTGATCCCCTCTTGTACATTAGGAACAAAAACATTGAACTCAAGGGATCCGTCAGCTGACTTGGCTTCAAGATGCGTTCCTGATGGTATAAGGTTATCTCCATCATAAATTAAAGTGACACGGTAACGGACACGTTTGTTTTTATCCTGAGCTTTCCGTACAAGACTTTCATAATAGTTCTGTCCTGTAGAATTATCACTGTTGGCTTCGTTGGCCCAAGCTGTTTGAACTGCAATATTCTCAGGATTTGAAGTGGAGGCATCAAATCCCTTCAAACCTCCAACTAGTGCATAACCTAACAAATGCCCCCTGTCTACGGCATGACTATACTCTCCAGATAAATTTTGGACCTGGTGCCATCCAGCTGGTGTCCATGATGTTGATCCATTACCTGTTTCTTGACGGTTCTTATACTGTCTTGTCGCTTTACTTAACAAGGCATTGGCTACTGTAGGAACTGTTTGGCCTTGAACCGTTTTGACTTGGTTATTAGCATAGGGTTGGCTAGATACCTTAGCATTTAGATTCGTCTTGTTCCCATTAATAATATAGGTCCCTGCCCCATTCCATTCTATGGAGTTTCCAAGTTGACTCTTGACAGAGCTAGTCATCACTGTCTCAGCAAGCTGCTCTTGTGGTGTAGACTGACCAATTGTTGAACCGTTAGACTTTACGGAGTTATTGGATTTTCCCGAGACTAGACTGGCTACCTGCTTGATTGGATTATTAGGCGAAAGCTTATTGCTCGTCCCAATATAACCTAGAACTACTACCAAGACTGCTATCAGTAATGAGAAAATCTGACGTTTCTGTTTATTCGTTAAAGATGTCTTTCTTTTTGCCATCGTGTTCTTCCTATTTCTATGAATCTGCATAAGTAAAGGAGTAGGACGACAGCCCACTCCCTTTTATTTTCCTGTAAATTTAGCAACGATTGCTTGCCAGGTTTCTGGTTTTAAGATGTTTATTGGATCCTTACCCTCGCCTAAGACGGCATAACCAACCATTAAACCAAGGGCCAGAAAAGCAAGACTAACCAAACAAACGATTAAAACAAGCAATAATTGACGAAAAACATAGCCTTTACCAGTTTCCATACTAGCCCTCACTTACACGTGAAATATTGGCTCCTAGTTTAGCTAGTTTCTCATGGAACTGATAGTAACCACGATCCAAGTGTGTCAATTTACCAACTGTCGTTGTCCCTTCAGCAACCATCCCTGTTAAAATAAGGGCCGCAGATGCTCGAAGATCAGTAGACATAACTTGAGCACCTTGAAGTGGCAAACCACCGTGAATCATTGCAGTATCCCGAAGAATTTCTGAATGAAGTCCCATACGACGCATTTCTTCCAGATGTTGGAAACGATTTTCAAAGACAGTTTCAATCATCGTTGATTCACCCTTAACCACTGCCATAAGCGCTGTGAATTGGGCCTGCATATCCGTTGGAAAACCTGGATGAGGAAGAGTTTTAACGGTTACTGGTTTCAATTTCGAAACATCAGATGTAACACGAATGCCTCCTTCTTCTTCCTTAACGTCGACACCCATTTCCAGTAATTTAGAAATCAAAGGACGGTTATGCTCCCAGATGGCATCTTTGATGAGAATATCTCCTGACGTCATCGCTGCTGCTACCATAAAAGTACCTGCTTCAATACGGTCCTGAACAACCGCATGCTGGGTACCATGAAGAGATTTTACTCCTTTAATCACGAGTGTTTCAGTTCCAGCACCTTTGACATCTGCCCCCATTTCATTTAGAAGTAAAGCCAAATCAACAATTTCTGGTTCACGCGCAGCATTTTCAATAGTTGTGACTCCATCAGCCAAGGTCGCTGCCATCATAAGGTTCTGAGTGGCACCGACAGATGGAAAGTCCATATAAATAGTTGCACCTTTGAGTTTATCAGCAGTTGCTGTAATATCACCACCAACCTGGGTAATCTTAGCTCCCATAGCTTCCAAACCTTTGAGGTGGAGGTCAATCGGACGACTACCGATGGTACAACCACCAGGCATAGAAACCTTAGCATGACCATTACGAGCAAGAATAGGTCCAAGTACTACGATGGAAGCACGCATTTTACTAACATATTCGTATGGCGCTTGATCTAGAATCTCACCACTAGCATCAACTACTACAGTATTATTTTCTTCGTCAAAGTCTACAGCAATATCCAAGCCACGAACCACATTATTCATGGTGTAAACATCTGACAAGATTGGAACATTAGTCAAGGTTGTCTGACCTTCAGAGGCTAAAATAGTCGCAGCCAATAATGGCAAAACAGCGTTTTTAGCACCTTCAATGACAACCTCACCACTTAATCGAGTGTTGCCACCCTGTACAATAATTTTATCCATAAGGATTCCTTTCAAGGGTCAATTTCATCTTTTTGTATTATATCAAAAGTCTTTTAAAATCACTAATTTAAGATATTGAGCTTGCTAACGATTGACATAGCGTTAAAACATATATAAAGAATGAACTTACTAGAAAACCAATGGCAATACTAATAAAAAGCAAGAATAATCTCAATTTCCCAGTGTTAACAATAACATTCTTGGTTATTTTTTCCCAATCAAAAAGCGTATTCACCATCTGATAAGTTAAACCAATAAAAACCAAGTGGCTCGCTAGAGGAACCATATCATTTAAAATAGTCATCAAACTATTATATCATAGAAGACTTACATAAAACATAAGAAGAATCATTAAAAATACGACTTTTTACATTTGATTTCTTTATTAGTTTTTACCATTAAGAGCAATTGTTAACCAACTTAAGAACCTTTTAAAATGAGATTTACCATGTCCATTCGAGATTAAATTTAATTTATTTTCAATCATTAGTCATAAGAAAAAATCTTCCCTAATGCTACTGTTTCCAAATAACAGGTTTAGGGAAGATTTTGAGTCATTAGTTAACTATTACTTAGAAGAATTCCATGGCTACTAAAGTAATAATCGCAGAATCATAATAATTCTTAACAGGAAGATCCTGCATAAAGACAATCTTATTCTGCTGAACTAATTTCAAGTACTTTTGATCCTTCTCAGCCGCAAAAGCAATTGGTGCTTTAAAACTTGCAGCTTGGTGGTCGTCTAAAAACTTACCAGACAAATTGTAATTTGAAAAGACATTTTTCTGAGTCATAAAGAAATCCAACATCTTATTAAGGACTTTCTGACTCTTTTCATCGTTACTCTGAGTAAGATTGTATGGAAGACGACAAGCATTATAAGAATACGTTGAATCAAACTGATTTGAGATGGTGTAAGGCTTAACCACACGGGCCCCTGATTCATCCACCCAGATAAAGTCTGGAATTAATCCAGTCTTCGTTTTAGAACTAATCGTTTCAAGACTACTTAACATCTTGTTATTAATATCCAACCATTTTTTATCTTTTGTAACTTCATAAAAAGCTTGGAACTGCTTAGGTACAGTATCTGAAGTTCTCATAAGATTATAATATTTGGAATCTTTGTTCGCCCAGTTCCCAACAGTCAAAATTCCAGTATTTTCATTATAGTTATACTTGAGAATATCCTGTAAGAGGGCCTTGGCCTGTGTTTGATACTCATCTTTATGGCTTGGCCATTGTTTTGAGGCTTCAATCAAGGCATAGGCAATATAAAGGTCCCCGTCAGTTGCATTGTGATCATCAACATTTTTAGCACTTTTTTGAACAATTTGTTCCCAAGACATCAATTGATTGCCTTCAATACGATGTGACAAATAATACTTGTAGAGTCTTTCAAAATCTTTTTGATTAGCTAAACCTTTCTTAGCTGCTCGCACGGTGATTAGCATTCCGTAACTTTGTGACTCGGAAAGAACAACATCTTTGTCTTTGTCATTAGTAGTTTTGACATATGCTTCGTTGCCTTTTTTGACTACGAAGTGTTTTTCCCATTTTTGATAAATTCTATCTTGAATATCAGTTTTCGTTTTCATTCTTATGGTAAACATTGAAAAAACAAATAAGCCAAGGATAACTACAAACCATAAATATTTAAAATATTTTGTTTTCATACATACTCCTATTCTGCAAAACGCTTAGTTTTAACCCATGTTGTTCCTTCACGATGAAGAATTTTATCCATGATAATAGACCACAACGAATCTAAAGAAACAATAATGAATAACTGTGCGTAACTAAAATAAGAGAGAATCGCTAACCAAATTTGTTTGCTGGTTGCTTGTCCAAATTGTGAAGCTAGGGCAACATTGATTTGCAACAAATATAATCCAATCATCAAGAGCCAGTTAAACAACATTAATTGAGCAATGTAAATATTATTTGCATCAAAGGCAAACGGAATCTGAACGGTTGGGAAAAAGATATGTAAAACAATGGCTAAGACATTAGCAAAGAAGATTAAATCAGATAAGACAATTGCACCATTAAACCAGAAGAAAATACAAGAGTAATTCGCTACTTCTAGTTTTACACGCCAATTTCCTTTACCGAACAAATGTTTAAAGTTCGAGATAACAACTTCGTAATTACCTTTTGCCCAACGCTTACGTTGCATATAATAACTTTTAAGCGTTTCAGGTTCTTGTTGGAAGGCTTCAGAATTATATGCCAGGGCAATTAATTTACCACTTTGCATAATCTTGAAGGAAATATCGGTATCTTCGGTCAAGGCACCATTTCGCCAACCACCAATACTTTTAACGAATTCAGTTTGAATAATGAAGTTCGTTCCTGGAATACGACCAATTTTAAATAAATGCCACATTCCAACATGGTGAACACGTTGCGTGACAACAATCTCTTGATTGATACAACGTGTTAAGAAATTTTGTTTTGCATTTCTTGTTTTATTACGCCCAAAGGACGCCACTCTTCGTTCTGGATCCTTCATCACTTCTTTAACTAAGAAGTAAAGTGCATTAGTTTCAGGCATGGCATCCGCATCATAAATACAGATATATTCTCCATCAGCCATTTTAAGGGCATCGTTCAGAACACCTGCTTTACCACCAGTACCCTTACGATTAATAATGGTAATATTACGTCCAGCGTACTCTGGCATGGCTTGAACAGCTAAACACTCTTGGTAAGTATTATCTGAACAGTTATCCGCAAACAAAAGTAGCTCAACCTTGTCATGAGGATAATTCATATTCAAGATAGCTTGAGCCGTTTGAGAGATAACAACATCTTCATTATGGGCTGGAACTACAATCGTAACCTTAGGATAATAAGGAAGTTCCCCCTTATCAACCTTAAAATCACTATGTTTCAACCAAAAATGAACAGCTGATACCAGAATAACAACACCCCAAACTAAGGAAATCCAGATGGATATTAGGGTGAAAATCATTAAAAACTGACTAACCATGTTTCACCGCCTTGAAATTATGAGAAACACGTTCATATATTACTGCATAAACAGTAAACAAAACAATGAAAGCAATCGCAAAAATAAGGCTAATACATAAAGCAAATACAAAAAACAAGTTTGTGATAGTCATAACTTCCCCCTAATACTCAACAATAATATCCGTTTCTAACTGACGGTTTAAATTACTCATTAATTCACTATAGTTATCAAATTTTTTGGAATTCTTTTTATCAATGACAAGAAAACCTGATTGAAATTGAATACCTTGATAACTACTTCCCCTAGTGAATGTCATTTCTTTTAGATGTTCTTCAAGATTAGTTTTATAAATCTTTTCTAGATTTCTCGATTTATTTTTTGAAAGGATTAAGTAACTCCCTTCAGAAACATAAAAGACTTGCTCAAAGCGATCCAGCTTATCTGAAATCTGATGATAGATACTAGTAAGCAAATGGTTATATTCACGAGGACTCAATTCAAAGAATTGTTCTTCATGAGACCAATGTATCAAAAGTGCTTGAACAGTTTTTTTATCCCCTAATAAATCACGATAAGCATTACTAGCCTTGACTTCTTCAATCTGAACAGATGAAATAAATTTATAGAAGTAATACTTAATCTTTGAAAGTATCCCCATTAACAAAGGAAAACTGAATATAAGAACTAATGTATCATTTAGTGGAAGATAGACAACACCACTAACCAATACAAAGATACTTAAAGCAAAACTTAAAATGATTAGCCAAGTAATCAGAAGCTCTGTTAAGAAACATACTGCAGCAATACCTAAAATCAGAAAGAAAGCTTCAAACATGAATAAATTAGGATTGACTTGATTACAGTAGAGAAATAGTAATGCTTCAAAGAAAATCAAACATAAAATCCAATACCAGATTTTTTTATCTCTTTTCACACTCAATTTCCTCCTTCGTGAAACTCTGATACAGAATCTTCCAAATTAAAGTACACTTTAATCGCTTGAACAATTCTCTCAGATGCTTTACCATCACCATAAGGATTAGGAGCTTCAGACATTTCTTTATAAAGAGCTTCATCAGTTAAAAGTGAAGTCATTGCTTCTTTCACCTTGTCTGGATCAGTTCCGACAAGTTTCAATGTTCCTGCTTTAACACCTTCTGGACGCTCTGTTGTATCTCGTAATACTAAAACAGGTTTTCCAAGTGATGGAGCTTCTTCTTGAACACCACCAGAATCTGACATAATAAAGTAACTTCTAGAAGCTAAATTATGAAAATCAAAGACATCTAAAGGTGCGATAAGATGAATTCTATCATGGTCACCTAAAATTTCCTTTGCTGCAGCTTGTACAGAAGGGCTCAAATGAACAGGGTAAACCACTTCAATTTCAGAATGCTCATCTACCATATGACGAAGAGTTTTAAATACTCGACGCATTGGCTCACCTTGATTCTCTCTTCGGTGCATTGTTACTAAGATAATTTTTTTATTCTCATCGATTTTATCGAGAACTTCATGATAATAATTATCTTTAACTGTAAGTTTTAAGGCATCAATCGCTGTATTACCAGTGACATAAATTTCCTCTTTTTTATGATTTTCCGACAATAAGTTTGCTTTACTTTCTTGAGTAGGTGCAAAATACAAATCAGAAAGGCTGTCAGTCATCTGACGATTCATTTCCTCTGGATATGGTGAATATTTATCATAAGTTCTAAGCCCAGCCTCAACGTGACCGATACTTACTTTATTGTAAAATGCAACCAAGCCAGCAGCAAATGTTGTTGTTGTATCACCATGAACCAAAACCAAATCAGGTTGTTCCTTCTTAACAACTGGATCAAAATTAGCCAAAATTTTAGAAGTAATTTCCTGAAGTGATTGGTTTTTTCCCATGATATCCAAATCATAATCAGGAACTATCTCAAAAGTCTCCAAAACTTGGTCAAGCATTTGACGGTGTTGAGCTGTGACTACTGTAATAGTATTAATGGTTTCTTGATGTTTTTTCAACTCAAGAATTAACGGCGCCATCTTAATTGCCTCTGGTCTT